>JAJPJP010000104.1 GCA_021324175.1 Chitinophagia bacterium | reverse complement strand
GGGTTCTGTTTCCCGAAATATTTGCGAAGACAAATTCCGGCATTGACTTTAATCAAAAAGTATCCATTGCGTTTGACATAAACTTTGATGGAGGGATTTGGGGTTACTAGTAATGATGCTTCCTTGATATGAATATGCTTTTTTAATCCCAATTGCCGGTGATTTTGTGGTCATTCGTTACAGCTTTAAAAATGTCGGAGGGGTACAAGGATGCTGGCAACAATTGAACAAATCCCCCTTTTAGCGTGACACATGAAAAGTCTAACTTTAAGTCAGTGCGCTCTTAAAAACAATTCAATTTGCTTTCTTGGATAGTCAATCAATAGCAAAAATATTTCTGCCGGCAATTTTAGTTTTTATTGCTTGGTTTACCGGTTGCGGACAGACAAATAGCCCGTCTTCCGAGCATATAACCAAATCTTCCAATGTTTGCAATAATCTTGACAACGACATTTCAATCATCGCTGGCAAATAATGAGACTGAGAAAAACAAATCCCCCAACAAAATGTTGCCTTCCGATAGCTGACTTATGAATTCCGGTTTATCTTGTTTCCCTGCGGAAATAATCCGGAGGAGTTTCTTTCTGAAATGATCACTGCAAGGTAATTGGCGCAGTGAACATTTGTTTATGCTCCAGCAGTATTTTTGCGACTAAGATCTTGGTTATTACGCAGTGGCAAGGTTGTGTGCTACTCAAACAGGTTTCAAATGACAAAACATTTAACCATCAACTTATTATCATTCGTTTCAATCGTTTTTTTTCAACAGGCCTATTCCCAAAAAGCAATTAAGCATTTTATTTTTTTTTCAAGAAGCAGAGAATTAATTCATGATTCAACTTTCTACGCCAATACTGGCATTTCCGGCGCTCAAATAACTTATTCCTGGAAACAGTTAGAACAACAAAAAGATGTTTATGATTTTTCGGAGATTGAAGAAGATTTAGCATTTCTAAAATCAAAAGGGAAGAAACTATTTGTTCAAGTCCAGGACGTAACTTTCGACAGTACACGATTTGCAGTACCAAAATATATTTTAACTGATCCGGTTTATCATGGTGGCGCTAATTCACAATATGAATTGATTTCCGGGAACAAACTCATTAAAACTGGTTGGGTTGCTCGAAGATGGGACCCGTCAGTCGCTGAGCGATTTCACCGGCTTCTGGTTAAATTATCGCAACAATTTGACGGTAGAATTGAGGGAATAAATCTTGCTGAAACGAGTGTTGAATTTCCTGAAAAAAGCGGACTGTTGCCAACAGGATTTTCGAGATATACCTACCTTGGCGCAATTAAAAAAAATATGCAAGTTTTACGAGAGAATTTTAAAAAATCGATCCCGTTACAATATGCGAATTTTATGCCCGGGGATTCATATGATGATTTGAAGAAAATATATGATTACGCAAACCGAATTAAATTGGGGATGGGCGGCCCAGATTTAAAAGTATATTCGACGTTTCAAATGGAAAATAGCTATCCACTGATACGAAAAATGGCTGGCATTGCACCCACGGGTGTGGCTGTCCAGGAAGGTAATTACAATGTCATAAATCCGAAAACCGGAAAACAAGTTACAGTTGAGGAGATCCTGGGTTTTGCTAAAAATTATTTGATGCTCGACTATGTTTTTTGGTATGCTGAGGAGCCTTATTATTCCAGACAAGTATTGCCGTTACTTGAATCACTTAAAAAATAAAAAGCAGGCAACGTTAGGCCTACCGCAGGACGGCTGCGGAATATGGCTTCATCATCGATCGCCCCATTTGATTGACGCAATATAATACGAGGCCGGTTCCGGCACACTTCTTCCAACAAAAGAGAAATCCGCGAAACGATTAAATACGACACTGCTTATACTTTTTTTTCAACTAATAGTCTTTCGCAAACAGCATGGCTTAATGTTTCCGCTGGCCGGTTGTCATAGCTGATGACCATCGACGAATCAAAAGATTCTATGGACTTAATCTTAATTCTCGTTCCCAATTTGATCTCCCGGTTATTCAGGAATTTCAGGAACTCGGAGGAAGTATGGACGACAGCGGAAACCCTCACTGTTTCCCCCACATGGCAATCTGAGAGCTTATCGTAGGCGACCCAGGCCAATTTACCATTCTTGTCGGGAATTGGCGCACCATGCGGATCTAACTTCGGGAAACCCAGCAATTCATTTATCTTATCGAAAAACGCCGCCGATTGGACATGCTCAACCTGTTCAGCTATATCGTGGACTTCCTCCCACCCAAATCCCATTTTTTCCGCCAGGAACATCTCGGTGAGCCGGTGCTTGCGGATCACCAGACTCGCTTCCCTTTTCCCTTTTTCCGTCAGGCGGAGCGGCTTGTAGCTTTCATAATATACCAATTTCTTCCCGGCCAGTTTCTTCATCATGCTCGTAACGGTCGGCATCTTGATGTCCAATTGTTTAGATAGTTCATTGACGTTAACCTCGCCGGCATGATTGGCCAGATTAAACAAGGCTTTCAGATAGTTCTCCTCTGTCAGTGAGATCATAGCTCAAATGTAATTAAAAGTTCTATCTGCCAAATGATTAGAGTCTCTTAGAAGATATATTTTGTTAGATTATTCTAACATCTTAGTTTTGAGATTAAACTGCAGTAAATAAGATGATACTAAGACTGCGCTTTCTTTCCTTTTTCGTTTGGCTGGCTTTTCCAGTAGTCGTTCAGAACCATACCATTACAGGTAAAATCACCGCCCAAGGAGAGCCATTGGAATCGGCTACCGTAGCTATTGAGGGCACCCACCTCGGAACCAAAAGCAGTTCAAACGGGGATTACCGGTTGAACTATGTCTCCGGGGATACCTGCCAGATTGTTGTTTCACTTGTCGGATACCTCTCCCGGCACATCCGGGTCGTCCTAGCTGAAAGGCAGACCGTGCTGAATGTCGAACTGGAAAAAGGGGTATCGATGCTGAACCAGGTCGTCGTCACTGGAGTTTCCAGGGCCACCCTAATCAGGGAAAATCCCCAGGCTATGGAAGCGGTATCTTCCAAGGACATTGAGCAGACGTCCTCCGATAATGTCATCGACGCTATTGCTGCTCATGCTCCTGGCTTTGCCGCAGTCAAGACGGGTCCCAATGTCTCCAAACCTTTCATCAACGGCCTTGGCTATAACCGCGTGCTCACGCTCTATGATGGCCTCCGGGTAGAAACCCAGCAATGGGGAGACGAACACGGAGTGCCTGCGGATGATTATGTCATAGAAAAGGCAGAGATCATCAAGGGGCCGGCCAGCCTCATGTACGGGTCGGATGCTATTGCGGGCGTTTTAAGCCTTTTTCCAGCCATTCCCCACACCGAGGACGGATTGCTTCATCTTCGGTTCCTCTCGGAATACCAGACTAATAACGGACTAATTGGTAACAACCTGATGTTATCGCGTGGCGCCCATCATTGGTCATGGGCCTTAAGAGGCTCTGAGCGGATCGCCCGGGGATACACAAATCCTGTAGATGGAAGGGTCTACCTGACCGGATTCAAGATGTGGAATGCTTCCGGTTTTATGGGCTACCATACAAATAAGGGACATTCCCATTTAAACTTCACAGCTTATAGCAACCACCAGGGCATCCCCGACGGCAGCCGGGACTCGCTCACCCGCCAGTTTACCTACCAGATTTATGAATCCAAGGGAGAAAATACCGTTCAACCGCAAGTAGACGACATCAAAGACCGGCCCATCGTCTCCAAAAGCGTGTTGAATTCCTATGCGTTAAGCCCTTTGTCCCAACGGATTGAGGATTACCGACTGTATACCGATCATGATTACAGGATAGCTGATGGTGAGATCAAAGCATCCGTGGGCTTTGAGGAAAATCACCGCCGGGAATTCGACCACCCAACTGACCCCAACCGCCCGGGGGAATTTATCATCCTCAAGACGCTGGATTACAGTCTCCGCTATAACGCGCCCCCCATTGGCAACCTGGAGCCTTCCATCGGGGTTAACGGAATGTACCAGACGAATAAAAACGACCAGACGGCGACGGACTACCCGATCCCCGACTATAAACGCTTTGATGTCGGCTCCTACGCATACGGCAAATGGAAACAAAACAAGTGGACGGTGGTAGGGGGCGTCCGCTTTGATCATCGTGCGGATAAGGGTGCCGGCATGTTCAGCAAGGCGGATTCCGTCACCGGTTTCTACCGCCAGGTGTCTGGCCGTGACACCACCCGCTCGATTCACGCGTTTTCACCATTCGTACTGCATTTCCAAGGCGTGACGGGGAGTATAGGGACCACATACCAGGTGAATGACCGCATAGGCGTTAAACTCAATGTCGCCAGGGGCTACCGTTCACCCAACATCACCGAGATAGCCTCCAACGGCCTTGACCCCGGTGCGCATATTTATTATGAAGGGAACCTGGACTTCAAGCCTGAATTCAGCTTACAGGAGGACATAGGTATTAGTGGCGAATACCCCGACGCGTCTTTCGCGGCAAGCATTTTCAACAACCACATCCAGAACTACATCTACGAAGACCAGGCCGTGGACGCATCTGGCAATCCGGTGGTAATTATCCCGGGAAACAAGACTTTCCAGTTTCAGCAGACCAATGCGGAACTATACGGAGGAGACGCTCAGCTGGGACTCCACCCCAGGAGTTGGAAAGGGGTACATTTTGAAAACACATTCTCCCTTGCCTACGGGGACAATTTGAATTCCCGTTACCGAAAGATGGGTAGCCAGGGGCAATATCTGCCCTTCATGCCTCCGCCCCGGCTGTTGAGCGGAATTGCCTACGACCTTGTTCCAGTTAGGCAAACTGCCGTCCGGACAATAACCTTTAAAGTGGATATGGACCATAGCTGGGCGCAGAACCGGTACCTGGGTTTGTATAACACGGAAACACCAACCGCTGCTTATACGTTGTTCAACGTGGGGGTTCACACTGATATTCGCTATGCGAAGGATAATACGCTGCAGCTCCAGTTGCAGGGCAATAATATCTTCAATACGGCTTACCAGGACCACCTGAGCCGGCTGCAATATTTTGAATATTATAAAGCCTCCCCCAACGGTCGCCTCGGGATTTATAATATGGGGAGAAACATGTGCGTGAAAATAATAATGAATATTTTGTGAGATTGGTGAAAATTGCGTTCCAGCATTCTCGGATAACGTAAAGCCTCTTATCCATTGTTATCATATTAAATACTGATTCAAATTACCGGACCCGGCCTTTCAGTGAAGTTTCGAGTAACAAATCAGTGATTTTTCTATCATGTCCTGTCATGACAGTCATTGGGAAATGCAACTTCTTCCAAATCGTATTCATTTCATATTTTTAATGACGAGGCCATTTATACGTGCTATCGAACTGATCCACTTTGAAGATAATAACAGATTTACCCTTGTCTCTCAAAATGAACCGAAACTGAATTTACCTATATGGAAGTACATCATCACCCCAGCGTAGAAAAGAAAAACTTCAAAGAATATTTTTTGGAATTCTTAATGATATTTTTTGCAGTGACAATGGGCTTTTTTGCAGAAACAATCAGGGAAAATATCAGCGAGCATAATCGGGTAAAGGTTTTTGCAGTATCCATGCTCAAAGATCTTGAGAACGATACTGCGCAGCTAAAAAATTATCATGACTATTTTGAAAATGCCGCAAACAAACTTGATACATTCATGAACATGCTTTCCACAGACGAACCCAAAAATATCAGTAGCGGAAAATTGTACTGGTATGGTCTATTTGGTGCAGCACACGGGAATTTTATACCAAACGATGCCACATTCCAGGAAATGAAAAATTCAGGTTCGCTCCGTTTTTTTGAAAGCAGTATTGAAAAGGACGTGGCAAAATATGACAGGCTTTACCGTTCCTTGTCGAGTTTTGAACAAACAACTGAGGGCTTGTACACAGAATTGAGAAAATGTCGTTCCCAGTTTTTTGACTTTAAATACCTTGATGCTGCCAATATTCTTTACCAAAAAAGCAAGACCTCGCCAAATCGGGCAAGTATTGATTCATTTATACGTAGCAAGCCGCCATTATTGAGTACAGATAAAATGTTGTTCAATCAGTATGTTGAACTATCGCGATCAAGATTTTTGCGTGTCTTTAATGTTGCTTATTCCGATTCATTGGTCCGGCAAGCATCGCTATTAATTTCCGAACTAAAAGAGGAATATAATTTGAAAAATGATTGAAATTGCGAATTTTAGTTTAGGCCGGGGAGTGGTAGAACGCGCACCTTGTTATTGAATGATATCGCAGAAATAAGAAGCACTCACGAAAAATCGCTCGCGATTTATGCCCGGTATGACTATTTCGAATTCGATAATGTTATGCATTGTTTGACGAAAGTTGGATTATAAACTTACTTCCTTCACCCTCTGTGCTGTCAACCTCTATTTCCCCACCATGCGCTTTTATAATATCATAGCTCAATGACAAACCCAGTCCTGTTCCCTGGCCAGCAGGTTTAGTCGTAAAGAAAGGCTGGAATATCTTATCAATGATCCTTTGAGGAATTCCACTGCCGTTGTCTTTGACCGTTATGGTCACTAAATCAACCTCCTTCGTGGTGGCTACTGAAACGCAGGGAATATACCCGTCCGATTCGATTTTCTTCCTTTCAGCAACTGCATAAAAGGCATTATTTAACAGATTGACAAGAACCCTTACCATATCCTGGGGAACAAATTGGAATTTTCCTATTGACTGATCAAAATCTGTGAATATTTGAACATCGAAGGACTTATCCTTAGCCCTCATATTGTGGTAGCTGAGTTTAAGGCATTCATCAACCAATGCATTAATGTCTGCCAGGATTTTTTCACCAGCGCCAGTCCGGCTATGTAAAAGCATGCCTTTGACAATACCATCTGCCCTCTTTCCATGCTGCGTAATTTTATCTTGGTTTGCCTTGATCATTTTGAGTGCATTTTCTACTCCTCCAGGATTGCCATTTTTTAGCTCGAGCTCAGCTTCCTCCACCAATTCAGTATTAACTTCAGAGAAGTTATTTATAAAGTTCAATGGGTTTTGTATCTCATGTGCAATCCCTGCAGTGAGCTCGCCCAATGATGCCATTTTCTCGGATTGAATGAGCTGAGCCTGGGTTTCGCTCAGGTCTTTGAGTGAATTACTAAGCGCAGTGGTTCGCTCCTGCACCTGCCTTTCGAGGGTTTCATTTTGGGTGGCCAATATTTGTTGCTTTTCCTGCTCCTGTAATATGCTTTTCCTGGAGAGAATTTCGACCTCTGATAATTTCTGAGTCAGAGATCGATTGGTGAAAGCAAAATCAAGTCCCAGGTAAATGGAAGTTGCTACTGGAATACTTAGGTTCGCGAAATTGAATCCGAGATATAAAATGGTAAAATTTGAAAAAATGACTACGGTATAAATGCCAAGGACAACGGCGATCATATAAGCTAAAGAAAATACCAGGAAGCCAATAGCGCCACCCAGGAGAATCCATCCTCCCCTTTTTTTGGACCTCGTGGATTGGTATGCGATACGAGCAATTTCTAAACTGATTAGCCAAGGCACGAACACAATAGTAATAAGCCGCCCCAACCCATATGTGCATACATTTAGAAAAATGGCAATTATTATTAAGGCGGTTAACGACCAGAAGTACCATCCTCTTGTTTTTGCAAGCAGGATATACAGCGCTGTCAGCATAAACACGTAACTGAATGTCAACAAATCCGGGCCGAGATTGAAATAGTAAAATTTATTCGCTACATCATGTACAATCATTCTTACCCCTATGATTTGACTGGCACACATGAATAGCGCGAACATAAAAAAATATAAGTTGGCCTTTTGAGATGGATAAAACAGATAAAAAGCCAAATGAAGAATGGCCAGGATAAAAAATACACCACCTCTGAAAATTTCCAAAACTGATAACCCGGAAGAATACTGTTGATAGTATTGCTCCATGGAATTTTCCCGTGTGTTTAGGCGAACTCTCAGGCCTGGATTTCCATCTCCAGAGAATGATGTGTAGGAAATCCCGGGCTGCAGCGCGTATCGCACCGCAATGACCTGGGCACAACCATTGTTTGACGGTAACAAAACAGGCTTCCCATCAGGATCATAGGCCTTAATTACGGTCGGATCAGAACTCAATAACCCAAGTTCCGCAATCCGAATGCCATTCAGAAAAATCTCAGATGCCCCGGATTGGTAGATCACCAAAGCCAGCTGTCGCTTAATGGAACTATCTGTCCATAGGTGCAGCCGGAACCAGCAAATGCCACCTGATTTTGGTATTTGAGGCAGTGAGTCGTGAATATCCAAAGCAGGATTGATAGTCTGCCAGGTTCTCTCATCATATTCAGGTTTTGCCCAGGCAGTATCATCCCCTGCATGAAATTTCCACCCCCTATCCAGTAAGATTCCCTGAGGAGGTATGCTATCAATATGAACAATGACTGCTGAATCCTGGGCATAAGAAAGACCAGCCAGCGAAAGAGTAAAAAACAGCGCTCTCCAGTGATATTTCATAGCAGGTTTGGTTAGTTGGGCTTCTTGATGGATCAGAGGCCGGTCAGGAACGAGATATAAAAGGTAGGTTTTTTGGCGATGGAAATCAAAATTCGCGACCTCGAAATGATTCTTGCCTTCGGGCATGCATGCCGATATTAATGCATCAAGTAAATGCATGAATTTGTGAGAATACCTTTTCACATTTCATTACAAAAAAGCCAATGAGAGGCAAAGAAAATATTATGTAACTTAATGTCGTCGATTCGAGCGATCGACTCGATTTTTTATTTTTACCTGATAGATAATCGATCAACCGTATGACACTCATCGCCATCTTGTTTCCGTCGCTTTCCTTTATTCTCCGGGGTCATATACTCACCGGGGTCCTCTGTTTTCTTCTTCAGCTCACCTTAATCGGCTGGGTCCCCGCAGCAATCTGGGCGGTAATCTCTTTACAAAACGCGCGTGCTGACAAAAGAAATGAGCGGATGATCCGTACCATGAGGGAGAGATATTAGTTTAAGACAACTCACCTGCCGGCATGAGCCCCGATCGCCCGGAAAATCTTCGTCGTTGCACTAGTTTGCGGGGATAACCTTCGACTTATCCACGGCTTATCCACCGGTTTTTTGCCCTTTGTGCATTGCCTGTGCATGGTAACATTGAGGACACAATTACGTAACAATTCGTTCATGTTGGCTTAAAACTGCGGTCAAGTACGTCCGATAGTTTCGCCATGGTTTTGAATCAATCATTAGAAATCCAGGCGAAATAATTTTATTCCTTTTTAATGAGTATCTGCCTTCCTGGACATGTGCGATCAGAAAGCGCCAGCGATGTGATTTATTTATTAAGGAGTAATTAAAGGTTCAGCCAAAAATTATTTAACCTACCAAATTCACTGTTTATGAAATCTCCTATTAATCGAATTCGATTAATTGTATGTATGCTTTTTGTTGCATCACTACAATTCTTCACGAGCAGCGGTCAAACGACGATACTTGGCCAGGTGCTTTCGAAAACAGACCAATCTCCCATTCCAGGAGCCACCATTTTGCTTAAAGGATCGAAAATCGGAACATCGACAGCCGTTGATGGCCATTTTGCCATTAAGGTCAAACAAGGTGACGTATTGGTCATCAGTGGCGTAGGGTTGATCCGCGAAGAAGTGACCGTCACGGACCTGGTTAATCCCATTATTGTTTCCGTCGCCACCGATGCCAAAAGCCTGAATGAAGTGGTGGTGACTGCCACGGGCATTAAAAAGGAAGCAAAAAAACTGGGTTATGCGATCCAGACCATTGACGCGTCCAACCTGACGCAGGCGAGAGAGCCCGACCCGGTGAACTCCCTCAAGGGCATGGCTGCGGGTCTTGAAATCAACGTCGGCTCGGAAATCGGGCATGCGCCGGACGTCATTATGCGCGGCGAAAACGATGTAAAGGACCGGCCAATGTTCGTGGTTGACGGGGTACCGATCAGCTCCGACACATATAACCTGAACCCAGACGATATTGAATCGTTTACAGTCCTTAAAGGACCAAATGCCGCAGCGCTTTACGGTTTCCAGGGAAAAAATGGCGCTATCATTATTAATACGAAGAAAGGCGCACGAGCACGCGGCGCAGTGGTAATCGGTCTCAACAGTTCACAGCAGATAAGCAAGGGCTTTATCGCGTTGCCAAAATACCAGGACTTGTTCGGCCCGGGTGACAATGGAAAATATGCATTCGGAGGCGGTGGCTCCAGCCCTGCTTCTTATTTCGGCAATGGTGCAGTTGGCGTCGGCATCAACGACTATGATTATGACGTTTGGGGACCGCAATTCAGGGGTCAGCTGCTTCCGCAATATGACGGTACTTACGATCCTACCCAGAGTTACAACACGACCTTTGCCGATGGCAGTGTATATACCGGCCACGTACAACCGACTCCTTTCACCGCCCGCGGGAAAGATAACCTGAGGAGGTTTATTCAGTCGGGCCTGCTTTCCTCAAACAGCATTTCGATCAGCTCTTCCACTGACAAGACGGACTTCAGGGTATCATTGGGTGACACATACCAGCGCGGCATCGTACCGAACACGCAATTAAACAATGGAAACTTCACGCTCAGCCTGACAGAACGCTTTAACCCGCAATGGACGCTGACGAGCTATATCAATTATAGCCGCCAGTCTTCGCCCAACGTACCGGATGTTCAATACGGTCCGAACAGTATCATATACAATATTATTATATGGGGAGGAGCCGATTGGAATATCCAAGGCCCGGATATCAGGAACTACTGGCAAAAGGGCAAAGTCGGAATTCAGCAGAACTATGAAGAATATTACCGTTATAACAATCCGTGGTTCATGTCCTACGAATGGCTGAGAGGGCATTACCAGAATAATGAATACGGATACGTATCCTTAAATTATAAAGTCAACGACAATCTTGATTTCCAATTCAGGCCGAGTGCAACTGCTTATGATATGTTCAACTCGGAAAAAATGCCCTATTCGGCGGGCGTCTATGGCAGACCGCTTCGCCAGGGCGACTACCGCGAAGACAAGCGCTCGCTCTTTGAATCCAACGTGGATCTGCAGGGTCGCTTTCATCGGAATTTCGGCGACCTCAACCTGCAGGTCTTGGGTGGCGCAACGGCCAGGAACCTCAGCTTCAATTCCAGTTTCGAAACGACCAACTACCTGAACGTCCCCGGTATCTATTCCTTCGCCAATTCACTCAACCCGGTGCAGGGAACGGGGTTCCGTTCAAACATGCTTGTGCTGAGCGCTTATTATTCGGTTGATCTCGGTTATAAATCTTACCTGATTGCCAACGTGACGGGGAGAGTAGATAAATCCTCTTCGCTGCCGGCCAATGCGAGCAGTTATTTCTATCCCTCATTCAACCTGGCAACAGTTATTTCCGATTATGTGAAATTGCCTGACGGAATCTCTTTCCTGAAACTGAAAGCATCTTATGCGATCAGCAAAGACGGTGGAACCAGCCCGCTATTTACGACCAACCTCGGACCAATACCCGCGGCCAACAACTACGGTTATGTATGGCCTTCAGCTTATGGCGGGCCCAGCTACCAGTTTGCCAAAACCTATGTCCTGAATCCTACCTATAGCGCCCAAAGCAGTGCGCAGTATACAGATCAGACGATCAACCCGCAGATCAACACCCAGAGCCGCGATGCGACAGAACTGGGCGTTGACGTCCGTTTCCTGCAAAACAGGTTAGGCCTTGACGTTACCCGCTATCACTATAAAAACACCGGTATCGTCAACAAGGGGACCTCAGATGCGTCAGGTTACTCTTCGTACCTAACTAACGGGAACATCTATACGAATGATGGATGGGAAGTTGTCGTAACAGGGAAACCAGTATCAAACCCAAAAGGTTTCAGCTGGAATGTCATTGCCAACTTCTTTACCTATATCCGCAAATGGGTCAACTATGCGAACCCGGATTCATGGGAGTTTAATGGAAAAAGGATCGACCTCGTTTATGGCGACGGTTTTGTGCGGACTCCTGACGGCAAACTCGTCATTGATCCGACTTCGGGGGTATATGACCGTTATTCAGACCTCGGTTCAACCGCCCAGAGGATCTACGGTCACGGTGATCCCGACTGGCAATGGGGACTCGTCAACACCCTCAGCTATAAGAACATTGCACTTCGATTCCAGTTTGACGGAATGGTGGGCGGCGTGATCGAAGACTATGTCAGGGTCAAAACCCTGCAGGGCGGACGCCATATAGAAGCCGCAGAAGGCGCAGTTGGTATCGCGAGGCCATCCGATGAAGCCAACATACCCGCCTACACCGGCGTTGGTGTCAACCTGATCGGCGCCCCTATCGCTCTTGACCCGGTGACCGGCAACGTCACCAACTTCAAGCAGCTGCAGGAGCAGACGAACGCGACCAAGAGCCTTGTGCAACCCTTTGTTTACAATGCTGCATCAATTCCCGACCTGAACATGATCAGCAAGACCTATGTGAAACTGAGGGAGGTGACGTTGACCTACAATCTGCCGCAGGGTGTTTTCGGAAGAAAGACATTTGTCAGGGAAGCATCCGTTTCCCTGGTTGGCAGGAATCTCCTTTACTTTTTCCCGAGCCGATATAAAGACCTGGATGTTGACCAGTATGCCCAGAATACGACCAGCGGCGGACGGTACAGCCAAAACAGCGGATCCGGGCTGCAGACTCCAACCATGCGGAGTTACGGCTTCAATCTAAATATTTCATTCTAACCCGGTAAAAAGCGAAAAATGAAAAAGATAACATATATCCTGTATTTCATAGCGGGAATCACGATGGTAAGTTCCTGCAGCAAAAAAATTGCGAGCAAGCAAACAGATCCCAATGACCCAACCAGCGTGCCGCCTGCATTGATTCTCGGCACCATCCTGAACGATATGGCTGGAACCGGATCAGATGGAAGCCTCGGTGGCATCAACTCCTGGGGCGAAGTCGCGCAATGGGACCAGTATCATTGCCAGAACTATAATTATTACGGCAACAATATCTATTCCTGGACGAGTGGATCTTTCGACCCCTACCTGACGCTTAAAAACGTCATCCAGATGGAAAAGGAAGTTACATCGAGGGGAGGGAACGCGGTGAATCCTTACGAGGCGGTGGGACGTTTTGCAGCAGCCTATTATTATTACAACCTGACTTCAATGTTTGGAGACGTGCCACAAGCCGAGGCGCTTAATACGGCCAATTCAACTCCCGCATACACACCACAGGAGCAGGTTTTTGCCTTCGTACTCAACGAACTCGATTCTGCCAATTCCGACTTCGCGAGCCTGATCGCTGCGAACGACAACTCCCTTTCACCCTCCCAGGACTTTTTCTATGGGGGCAGCCTGACGGCCTGGCAAAAGCTGGTGAACACGTTCAAGCTGCGCGTCTTAATTGCGCTTAGCGGTAAAGCCGGCGACGCCACGCTGAATGTAGCGACACAGTTTGCCAACATCTTCAATAATCCGACCACTTACCCCGTCTTCACCAGCACAGGCGATGACATGCAGTTTATTTACAATCCCGGACAAACGAATACGTATAGCACGTATCCTTTCAACCCGAGCAACTTTGGATCTATCGCTGCACGTTTCAACATGGCTTATACCTATGTGAACGCCCTGACAACGATCAATGATCCCCGCGTTTTTGTCACCTGCGAGCCTGCATGGGCGCTGGTTGGTTCTGACACCGCTCATCCTGCGCAGTATCAATATTTCGTGGGAGCGAGCACGGGTCTTGACCTGGGTACGATGTATGCCAACGCGAGCGCGAATGACTATTCTTTTATCAATCGCAATCGTTACTATTCCAATTTCACCGGCGATCCTGATATCCTCGTCGGTTACAAGGAAATGTGCTTTAACATAGCGGAGGCGATCACCAGAGGATGGATCACGGGTAACGCCGACCAATGGTACCAGACCGGGATCACTACCTCGATGGCTTTTTACGGGATCGATGTGACGAAGCCTGGCTTTACGGCCTGGTTCCTGCCACCGGGAGCAAACTCGGTCACCCAGGTTGCTCCTTACCCCGTCAGCTTTAATTATGCCACTTTTTATGCGCAACCCTCAGTTCAGCTTTCCGCGATCCAGGATTCGGCCATTCACCAGATCGTGCTGCAGAAATATATAGCCTGCTTTGAAAATTCAGGTTACGAGGGTTACTACAACTGGCGGCGGGCTGGCGTTCCGGCATTCCAGGGTGGAAGCGGCATCGGTAACAATGGCATTTTGCCACTTCGTTGGGCTTATCCCATCACCGAGCAGCAGCAAAATGGCAAAAATTACCAGGCGGCTTTGAGCAACCAGGGATTTACCGCAGATGATTTGAACCAGACCATGTGGCTTTTGAAATAAATTTTCTTTGAGTGGCTTTGCTTTAGTATTTCATGCAGTTAGTATCTATTAACGTAAGGCGAAACTTTAACCAGGTTTCGCCTTTGTTTTTGAGAGAAAGATTATAATTTACCATATGAAATTTTTATTCGCTGCAATCCTCACCTGTTGCGTTTACGCATCGGAAGCTCAAGGCCACAAAACGGAAAATATCATCATCGTGACCATGGACGGCATGCGATGGCAGGAAGTGTTCGGTGGGATCGATTCGGTCCTCATGATGAACAAGCGATACACGCATGATTCGGCGGGTGCGGCGAAATACTGGGACGCCGATATCAAGGAAAGGAGAAAAAAACTCTTTCCATTTTTCTGGACTACCATCGCGTCTGAGGGACAGCTATACGGAAACCGTACTATTGGCAGCCTGGTCGATAATGCAAATCCTTATAAATTTTCATATCCCGGTTACAATGAAATTTTCACCGGCTACCCTGACAGCGCTGTCAATTCAAATGACAAGATCTACAATAAGAATACGACGGTTCTTGAATTCCTGAACAAGCAAAAAACTTATGCGGGCAAAGTGGCCGTGTTTGCCACGTGGGACGCCTACCCGTATATTTTCAATGTCCCAAGAAGCGGAATTTATGTCAATGCCGATTTCGACACCCTGAATTTCAATAACGGCAACCTGCGAATGATCAACGATATCCAGTTTCTCGATCCAAGAAACACCGGCGAGCGACCCGATGTGTTAACCTATGTCGCCGCAAGGGAATATCTGAAGGCCTATAAGCCCAAAATTCTCTATATCGCATTTGATGAGACGGACGATTACGCGCACGCTGGGCAGTATAACCATTATCTCAACAGCGCGCATGCGGAAGATGGCATGATCGCCAATCTGTGGAACCTGGTGCAGACAATGTCGGAGTACCGGGGCAAGACAACACTGATCGTCACCTGCGACCACGGTCGCGGTGACAAGATCAAGGACCAGTGGCGCGATCACGGCCAGCGTGTCGAAGATGCGGGGCATATCTGGATTGCCGCCATGGGGCCTGATACGCCGCCCTTTGGTGAAGTCAAACCCGGCTCGACACTCTATCAAAAACAGATTGCGCCGACCATTGCGGCCTTGCTCGGGCAACAATTTTATCCTGATCACGGTGAGGCGAAAACTATATCCACATTCTTTCAATAAAATAACATGACTAAAGAGAAATCAAACCTGGTCGCCAGTGAAATCATGAGTTTTTACGAGCGTCATGGCGGGCTGGAATATGCGGGTGAAAAGGTCACCCAACTGGAACACATGGCACAGGCAGCACAACTGGCGGAAGAACAGGGCTACGAAGAAGACGTGGTCCTCGCCGCCTTTCTTCATGACATCGGCCATATCTGCGAGGCAGGCCACGGTGACAATGAAATGGATGGTTTCGGCATTAAGGACCACGAGGAAATCGGCGCGGACTTTTTACAGGAAAAGGGATTTTCAAAAAAAATCGTCAGGCTGGTGCAATCGCATGTAGAAGCCAAACGGTATCTCACGTTCAAATACCCCGAATACTATGCGCAGCTTTCCGATGCGAGCAAAAAAACGCTCGAATACCAGGGGGGCAGGATGGAAGCAAGCGAGGCCGCTGCGTTTGAACAATACCCGCTTTTTGACCTGATCATCAAAATGCGGCGTTGGGATGAGCAGGCAAAAATTGAGCATAAGCCCCTCCCCGATTTGTCGCACTATCGTGAGATGATGCTTCGTCACCTGGAAGCGCAGAAAAATTAACCCGGGGTTTGATTTGACAAGAAGACGGAGACTCATTTAAAATACAACTCGTGGCTACTACCATCGCAACAACACAAAAGAAAAACCAGACGCTCGTTGCGCTGTATGCAGCCATCATTACTTTTCTGACCTATGCGACGGTATACGGATTTCGCAAAGGTTTTACCGTTTGCACCTTTGAAGGGATCAGCTTTGCGGGCATCAGCTATAAGACCTGGCTCGTCATTTCCCAGGTTGTCGGTTATACGATGAGTAAGTTCTTCGGGATCAAATTTATCGCCGAATTAAAACGCATCGGTCGGGGTAAGCTCATCCTGTTTTTAACGGGGATTTCCTGGGCGGGCCTTTTTCTTTTTGCGATTGTCCCCGCTCCCTATAATATCGCTTTCATGTTCGTCAACGGTTTTCCGCTGGGAATGATCTGGGGAATCGTCTTTTCGTATGTGGAAGGGCGAAAAGCTACAGACTTCATCGGTGCCGCGCTCGCCGTCAGTTTTATCTTTTCTTCGGGATTCGTCAAGACGGTGGCAAAATCGCTGGAATTGCAATTCAATTTATCCGAACTGTGGGTGCCCTTTTTTACCGGCCTCGCCTTCGCGATCCCCCTCGTCGTATTTGTCTGGCTGCTGGAGAAGGTTCCTGCGCCCTCGGAAGAAGATGTCCAGTCCAGGACTACACGCTTGCCGATGACCAAAGAAAAAAGAAGAGATTTTATCAGGACATTTTTCGGCGGTATCGTCACGGTGGTCATCATCTACGTCTTTTCGACGATCTTCCGCGATATCCGGGACAATTTTATGGCAGACATGCTTAAAGAGATGGGCTACGCGAACGATCCGGCCCTGTTCACTAAAACGGAAACGCCTACCACGCTGATCATCCTGGTCATCGTTGGCAGCATGGTGATGATCCGGAATAATTTTAAGGCCCTCGTTTATTCGCATTGGTTTATCCTCCTGGGATTTATCATCAGCGGCGGCAGCAGTTATCTTTTTATCCAAAACCAGCTGTCGCCCGTTTGGTGGATTACCCTTGTGGGGCTCGGTCTTTATATGACCTACATCCCTTTCAACTGCATATTTTTTGAAAGACTGATCGCCACTTTCAAATTCCCGGGCAATGTCGGTTTCCTGATCTATCTGGCAGATTCTTTTGGATACCTGGGAAGCGTAGGCGTCCTGGTCACCAAGGAGGTCCTGCATATCAAGCTTCAGTGGACAAATTTTTATTCGCATGGCGTGGTGGTCCTGTCTTTTATCGGGGCACTCGGTACGATTCTTTCGTTATTTTACTTTTCGGCAAAATTTAAAAAAGAAAAAACGGCTCTATGGGCAAGCGAACAGCTATTGTCGTAGGCGCGGGCATTGTTGGCCTGGCCATGGCGAGAGCGCTGGCAATTAAAGGCTACGCTGTCCGGGTTTTCGAACGGACGCACCAGGCTGTCGGCGCGTCGATTCGCAATTTTGGGATGATCTGGCCGATCGGCCAGCCAGCCGGGAAACTTTATGAGCGCGCCATTAAGAGCAGGAATATCTGGAGGGAAATCGCCGAACGCGGTGCCATCAGTTGCAATAACTGCGGCAGCCTGCACCTGGCATATCATGAAGACGAGTGGATTGTCCTGCAAGAGCTTTATAAAGCTTTTCACGCCGAAGGAAGGGATGTTTCGCTACTAAACCCGGCGCGGACGCTGGAGGCCTCGCCTGCGGTTGCCGAGAAAAATTTGCTCGGAGCATTGTGGTGTGCCGAGGAGCTCATCATTGATCCCCGCGAAGCGATTGGCGCTTTGCCGCAGTTTTTGACCGAAGAATATGGAGTCGAATTCGTCTGGGGAAATTGTGTCACGCGGACAGGCACTTCTTCGGTGTGGGTCGGGGGGCAATTACACCGGGCAGACCTCGTATTTATTTGTAGCGGCGCCGATTTCGAGACGCTATACCCCGAAGAATTTTCGAAATTCCCTTTTACCAAGTGCAAATTACAAATGCTTCGATTGACCGCTCAGCCGGACGGTTGGAAAATCGGACCCGCGATCTGCGGCGGACTGTCACTTGTTCACTATAAAAGTTTCGCGGCTGCCGAATCACTTCCCATCCTGAAAAAAAGATATGAGCTCGAAATGGGTGAATTCCTGAAATGGGGCATACACGTGATGGTTTCACAGAACCTCAAAGGGGAGTTAACGATTGGTGATTCTCATGAATATGCCCCGACCCATGATCCCTTTGATAAGGCATTTATCAATAAAATGATTCTTGATTATCTCACGCAATTTGCATCGTTCAAAGACTGGACGCTTACCGAGACCTGGAATGGCATCTACCCGAAATTGACCAATGGCGAAACCGATTTGTTTTTCTCCCCGGAAGAAGGGGTACATATCGTCAACGGAGTGGGCGGCGCAGGTATGACGCTTTCATTCGGTCTCGCGGAAGAGCTCGTGGAGAGCCTGCATCTCTCCCGAAGCGCCGGGTGAACTGGCATCTTAATTGTACCCTCTAAGGCAGCCCGCGGAATTTCCCTGTTCACCGTACTGATCATTCTTCAGTTTTTCGCTTTTTGAACGTCTTCATTTTTTACTTAAACAATTGTTTTCGACATGAATAAAATTATCGGATTACTTGTTGGAAGTCTAAGAAAAGAATCATATTCAAAAAAATTAGCAAACGCATTGATCGGAATGGCGCCGAAAGATTTCGAATTTCGGGTGATCGCTATTGACAATTTGCCCTTGTACAACCAGGATTTTGACGACTTTGGCGATGTTCCAGAACCCTATATCACTTTTAGAGAAGCTGTCGCTGCAGTAAACGGTGTCATTTTCGTGACACCTGAGTATAACCGATCTGTACCGGGCGTCCTGAAAAACGCATTAGATGTTGGCTCACGACCAAAAAATAAGAATGTCTGGAACGGCAAGCCTGGCGCGGTATTCAGTAATTCGCCAGGAAACATATCTGCATTTGGCGCTAATCATCATCTCAGGCAATGCCTGACCTATCTCAATGTTCCCGTGATGCAACAGCCTGAAGTTTATATCGCGGGAGTCAACCAGCTATTTGATGAAAACGGAAATCTGAAAGCCGGCACCACAAAAGATCATCTTCAGACTGCGCTCATTGCTTACATTGGCTGGTTCAACAAGTTTGCTTGAGCTCAAGATGAGCCTTTTTTTTCAATCGCTTAATCATCTCACAGAACGACTTGACAAATTGTACACGACTAAACAATGACAAATAATACAAGCGCAGCGTTTTGGACTAATTTAGGCCAGTATGGGCAGAATAATGGTAAACTCAGTGAACTCACCTTCATGAGTCTTCACCGTCATTTTGCCACCGTGTGTTTTCACAATATCATAGCTTAAGCTCAGTCCTAATCCCGTGCCCTGACCGGTTGGCTTCGTTGTAAAGAATGGCTGAAAGATCTTTTCCTTTATCCTTTCAGGTATACCTGTTCCGTTGTCCTTAATGGTCACGTGGACTAAACGATTGTCTTTTTTCGTGCTTACAGAAATTTCCGGGATATATCCATTGAGGTGCTGGTTCCTTTTTTCAGCGACGGCATAAAAGGCATTGTTAAAAAGGTTGACAAAAACCCGCACCATATCCTGGGGAACAAATTGGAATTTGTCAATGGAAGAATCAAAATCGGTGTTTATTTGAACGTCAATGGAGTTGTCTTTTGCCCTGATGTTGTGATAAGTGAGCTTTATGCATTCGCCAGCAATCGCATTGATGTCCGCCATGACTTTTTCGCCAGTTCCAGATCGACTGTGAAGCAGCATTCCCTTGACAATCCCATCTGCTCTTTTGCCGTGCTGGACTATTTTGTTTTCATTTTCTTCAATGGCATCTGCGAGCAGCATTGCTTCATTTTTGTTACCCTCATGCAACTCGGTCTTAAGATCGCGAATAAGCTCCTGATTGACCTCTGAAAAATTGTTGACAAAATTCAACGGGTTCTGGATCTCGTGAGCGATGCCTGCAGTAAGCTCACCAAGCGAAGCCATTTTTTCTGATTGAATAAGCTGGGCCTGAGTATTTTTCAGAACTGCGAGTGTCTCCTCCACCTTGTCCTTTTCATCCCTTATTTGTTGGGTGGCTATGCTTATTTTATGCTTCAGGACGTTTCTTTGCGCAATAATCCGCCTGTTGTTCCACCAAACCAGCGATGCAACAAAAAGTATGGCCAGAACAGCATACACGACATACATCCACCAGGTCAACCACCACCGGGGAAGAACGCTAAAAGAGAAAGTAGTGGTTTTACTCCACGCCCCCCCGGGTCCGACCGCCCGTAGATGCAGCGTGTAGGCTCCCGCGGAGATGTTTCCAAAGCCTGCGGATTTCCTATTGGATAGCGGGCTCCAGTCCTTGTCGTAGCCTTCAAGCATGTATTGGTATCTGACCTGGGCGCTTTTCCCGGTTTCGTTCGCGTTGAATTCAAAACTGACATTGTTATCCTGATAAGGCAGCACAAGGTTTTCCGGAATGGGATTCCATTTGGAAATGCCATCGAAGCGGATATTTGCAAACCTTCCAAGCATGGAATCTTTTTCCATTGGCAACAGCGGTCTTCCGAAGGTGGTGATCTCTTCAGTTATGTTGGCAGGCGTCGTATTGCTGTCCTGCGTTTCACCAGGCCGTCGTGAAATCAAGTCGTTCCAGCAAACGTTCAGGTTATTGATTTTTATTCTTTTAATAACGAGCTCAGGAGAAATCGTATTTGAATGCAAAAGGCCGGAGGGATCAAATCGCACGAGGCCGGTTTTATCGGAGCCCGTACCTATCCAGATAATTCCGTTCCTGTCTTTAAGCATACCGCGCAGGGGATTTACATCTTTTACCGGGTAACCGGTCTGCGAATTGTATATATTTCCAGGAACAAATTGTTTTTCATTTCCGGCACCTGAGTTGCGCCTGAGCAATTCGCAAATCCCGAAATTCGTGCCAACATAGATTTTATCACCATCACCCTCGACGATCTCGCTGGCAAAATTGTCCGGGAGCCCGTCGCTTGTGGAGTAATTCTCAAAATAAGGCTCCTTCGTAATCCCATGCTTGGCTTCGCCATCGGCGACATTTTTTAATGTTTCCGGCTTCATTAAACTAAGTCCCCCCTCCGTACCCACCCAGAGATTGCCATTTTTATCCTGGGTGATTGCCCAGACCAGATTATTTGCAAGTCCCTGTGCGGTTGTAAAAGTCATGAAATCGCTGCCATCAAACCTCGTAAGACCCCCTCCACGAGTGCCAAACCATAAGACACCATCTTTGTCTTCCAGAATACTTTCAACATCGTCGCTGCCAAGGCCCTGCGTCTTGGTAAAACTGATAAAACTGTTTCCATCGAATTTGCTCACTCCACCTCCCAGGGTACCGAACCAAAGATTCCCTGTATGATCGGCGAAAACACTTTGAACGGTGTTGCTGCCAAGTCCCTGGGCGGTCGTATAGTTCTTAAAACGCCTGCCATCAAACTCGCAGACTCCGCCCGCGAAGGTGCCGAACCACAAATAACCGGACTGATCACCGGTAATGCCGTATACGATATTTCCGGAAAGACCCTGCTCTTCTGTGAAGCTGGTAAAACTTTTACCATCGTATTTGATCAGGCCGCCATCGTCAGTGCCTAACCACAGATCGCCATTCTTATCCTGGTAAATGGTCCAGATCCTGTTGTTATCCAGTCCCTGCCTGGTCGTAAAATTGCTAAAACTGCTTCCTTCATATTTGCTTATCCCCCCTCCAAAGGAGCTAAACCAAAGATTGCCTCCCCTGTCCTGTAAAACACTCTTTACGTCATTGCTGGCCAGCCCCTGGGTGGTATTGAAATTCGCAAATTGCGACCCGTCATACCTGCTAACGCCACCACCAAAAGTCGCGAACCAAAGGTTGCCATTGTTGTCCTGCGAAATGCTCCGGACTGAATCATTGGCCAGCCCATTTTTTTCGGTGAAATTCCTGAATTCCTTTCCATCATATTCACTTATCCCAAATCCCCAGGTACCGAACCACATATTTCCCGAGCGGTCTTCCCCGACACAGCGAACAAAATCATTGGACAACCCGTCAGCCTTTGTGTAATGAATAAAGTTTTTCCCATCATATTTTATAACGCCACTTCCCCAGGTTGCAAACCAAAGATTTCCTTTTTTATCTTTCAAGATGCTTTCCACCTCATTATTGGTAAATTCTGCAGCGGAATTATAAACTACAAAGTTTTTCCCGTCAAATTTCCATGCGCCACCTTCAGAATTACCAATCCACAGATTTCCAGTATTGTCTTCCGCGATGCAGTTAACAAATTTGTTTTTAAGACCTTTTGACGGATTGACTCTGCAAAAGGTTTTGCCATCGTATTTTGTCAACTCCCCTCCAAAGGTGACGAACCATAGATTTCCTTTTTTGTCGTCTGTAATTGCCAATACCGAATTATTTGCCAGCCCCTGCTCTGTGGAAAAAGTCGTGAAGCTATCGCCATCATACTCACTGACTCCTCCCCCATTGCTGCCAAACCATAAATTCCCTTCTTTGTCTGCAAAACTGCAGTTGATTTGGTCAAGCGCCAGACCGTTTTCGACTGTGTAGTTCGTAAACAGGCCGAGGCCCTGCGCGTCTGCGACTATGGGCAGATTTGTCTTGTCGTTTTTGAATACATATTTTACCGGAGGGGAAAGCCTGATTTTTTTCTTACCGGCATCAGTTTGCCTGGTAAATCCTTCGATGGTCCTGGTTGGAATTTCTACAGCGAATGGTTTGGGAACGTCTTTCAAGAAAACTTTTTTCGGCGCGGCTGATAAAGGAAGGGCTGAGAGGACAGTGATTTGAGGCGGTGCAAAAGATTCCCTTGTTTGGGCGGCGTCCAGCACAGATTTTTTGTTATCCGAACATGCAACCATCATCCCAAAGAAGAACAAGAATGGAATAGTTCTTATTATCCGCAGGCTTGTTTGCATATTTTCTAAGTTAGGTCTTTTTGCACTATTCCACTTTGTAGTGAGTAGCCCTGCAAGGATAATACCGCTGAGTGGCATACTTATCGAAACGCTGAGCTAAGCAATTTTCCGGTTTTTTGTCAAAAAAAATATGGATATCAAAAATTAGTATATTGGCGGGTTAAACAGATGGCAAGCGAATACCTGTCGAAAACTTCCGTTGGCCATCATTTTACGCCAACACGATTAATAAATTTTCTATGGCAAAAGCAAAAAAGACTGCTAAGAAGAAGGCGGCCCCCAAGAAGAAAGCGGCGACCGCAAAAAAGAGATTTGGGAAAGGCGGTGGAACACCTCCTGCGTCAGGCGGGGGTGGTGGCCACTAGATGCGATAATTGGCAATTACACCCAATTACACTCGGGTATTTTCCTGTTTCACTGAACGGCGCAACCGCCGCTTCTCAACAGGCTCTCCGGAGCTGCCCGCCCCTGCTGAACGATTATGTAGTCCCATTTCCCGGATGTTTTTGGCTGCGTTGAGATCCCGGTCATGTAAGACGCCGCAATTTTGGCAAATCCACTCCCTGTCACTTAAGGTCAGGTCCTTATTCTCTGACCCGCACTCACTGCACCTCTTGCTTGACGGTTCAAAGCGGCCAATCTGGATGAAGTTTTTGCCATACCAATCGCATTTGTATTTCAACTGGCGCACAAATTC
>JAJPJP010000243.1 GCA_021324175.1 Chitinophagia bacterium | reverse complement strand
TATTGCAAAATCCGGGCTTGATGACGAAAAGCAGGAATCGTAGTAGTCCTTAATTAGAATCAAAATAAAAACAGGCAAGAATTACTAAAACTTTGAGTTATGCCAAATCCGAAGCGAAGACATTCACAGCAGCGTGGCGCTAAAAGACGGACTCACTATAAAGCTGAGAAAATAACGTTAAGCAAAGATAGCACCACAGGTGAAACACATGTTCGTCACCGTGCACACGTCAGCGAGGGAAAATTATATTATAAAGGCAAGGTTGTTTCCGAAAAATCTCCAGTAAAGTAACCAGGTCTTCAGTTGGGATTCCCGATCCAGGTTTTTTCGTAAATTAAGCCTGGAATTTGGATTTAAACCTTGTGAAGCAGTATGAATATTGGACTAGACATGATGGGCGGCGATTTAGCGCCCCTCGAACCAATTAGGGGCCTTTCGACATATTTGAATGATTCATCGCAATCTGCGTCCATTTCTCTCTTTGGCGACCAAAATCAGATCAAAGCGCTACTGAAGCTTCACTCGATCCCATCCGACCGTATACGTGTTATCGACGCCCCCCAGGTCATCGGTATGCATGAGCACCCCACAAAAGCGTTGAGAGAAAAACAGCGTTCTTCAATCGCTGTCGGTTTTCAAATGCTTGCCAATAACGAGATCGACGCCTTTATTAGTGCCGGGAATACAGGTGCAATGATGGTGGGCGCATTATTTAGTATCAAAGCTATCCCAGGTGTTCAACGGCCGACAATTTCAACGATCATTCCAAAGGAAAATGGCAAAACGGGTCTCCTGCTCGACGTTGGGCTAAATGCAGATTGCAAGCCTGAAAACCTGAATCAATTCGCGGTACTGGGTTCACTTTATGCTCAGCACATTCTTGGAATTTCTAATCCAAGATCTGGCTTGATGAACATCGGAGAGGAAGAAGGAAAAGGTAATCTTCTGGCGCAGGCGGCTTATCCGCTTCTTAAGGAGAATCAACTACTAAACTTTGTCGGTAATATAGAAGGCAGGGACATTTTTTTTGATAAGGCTGATGTCATGGTGTGCGACGGATTTGCGGGTAATATTATTCTTAAAATGGCCGAATCAATATACGAAATCACGCAAAACAAAGGAATTCAGCATAGATATTTCGATCTCTTCAATTTTGAGATTTATGGAGGAACCCCCATATTGGGTGTGGCAAAACCTGTTATTATCGGTCACGGGATTTCACATGGCACAGCATTCAAAAATATGCTTAGCCTTGCGGAAAAGATGATCACAACTGAGTTTCTTGCAAGTATGAGGAACAGTTTTGTCGCAGGTTCTACCTTTTGATTCCGGGGTCTTCATGCAAGTATTCATTACATATTTTCGGGATTATATAAAGAAACTGAATATTTCGTCATTTCTTCTAACAACCGGTTTCACTGCCCTTCTGATCGTTGCAAACTGCAGTTACGGAATTGAGAGAAGAATCTATTCGATGGCAGGGATGTTTTCCCTTTTATCGTTTATCAGTCTATACCTGGGAATTTTGGTTTTGACTTACTTTTTGTTGCCCCGTGGTAAATCGTTCAAATCACTGAAACGCCCCCTTCTTTTGATCGTCCTTCTCATTTTCGCAGCAGTAATATATGGGGCCACACAAATTCATTGGCAGTTGCCACTTTCTGCGACGATGCCGGTCCAATGGAAAAAATATTGGCAGATTGTGCTCGTAACCCCCATTAAACTCATTTTTGTTGCAGCATCCCTTCGCGTGGTCTGGAGATTTGTAATCCCACAGTCTTCGGTCTGAGCTGTGAACATTTCAATGTATCCTTTTATTTTAAAAGCCTCATTTTATTTATTCCCGTGGTAGCGTTTGCTTCAATCCAGTATGATTTTCTTTTTGTTTACCCCAAGCTCAATAGTATCATGCCTACTGCTGATAGTTCTTCCTACCCATGGTTATATAAATTGATCTTTGAGATTTCTTATGGACTTGACTTTATAAATATTGAACTCTTTTTCCGCGGCTTTCTCCTACTGGGTTTGTGCAGGTTCGCCGTTTCCGATACCATTCTTCCAATGGCGTCCTTCTATTGTTGTATCCATTTCGGAAAGCCACTCTTAGAGTGTGTTTCTTCTTATTTCGGGGGAATCGCCCTGGGTATCATTGCCTACCGCACGAAATCGATCTGGGGAGGACTAATTATTCATTTAGGGATTGCGTGGTTAATGGAGTTTTTTGGCTACGCGAATTCGCAATTGCAGAGTTTTCAATAAAAAGCTACCGGCTGATAAGCCGGATTCTGTAAGATCAATTTGATCCTGCCATCATTTATCTAGTTTTGCCATTACTGGCAAACTCCAGCTGCCTACCCGCCGGCTCGAACGGGCAATCCTCAGTCGCCGGCTTATGTGGCATTACAGCGTGCAAGGTTTACCCTCAGCCAGCATTACTGCCGGCTGCCGTGAGCTTTTACCTCACGTTTTCACCTTTACCGCAAAAGCGGCAGTCATTTTCTGTGGCACTATCTGTTTTCAAAATGAAACCCGGCAATTAACCGGTGCACTGCCCTATGCTGTCCGGACTTTCCTCCCTGTCAGAGACGTGGCGATGGCACAACCGGTAGCGCCGTAAAGATAGTACACAGCCGCAATATTTAATCAAACTGCTATCGCACGCTTCGTTAAAAGATTTTAAGTGCACATTTTAATATTGAAAGAAAATCTCCGTGGCTCCATAGCCATAGCGCGGATCATATTGATTAATGAATGACCGAACTGACTTTTTCGTGCGAAGAATTTCATGAATTTCGTCCCTCAGCTTACCGCTGCCGATGCCGTGTATTACGATCATCGAAGAAAGATGATGAGCCATCGCAAGATCCAGATATTTTTCAAAGGTTTGTAGCTGCATCAACAGTATTTCAAAATTATCCATATTATGCCAGTTATCTGTCAGCTTTTCTACGTGCAAATCAAGTTCTTGCTTGGGCAATTCCGGCTTGAAGTTACGGCCGGCACTGGGAACGCTCGAGGACGAAGGCATAATCGGGAGGACAGCCTTTTCGCCTTTTGATTCTTTCTGGGGGAACTGATCGAACAATTTATATGAAAAGATTGCCTCGCCCTTATTTCTCATTTCATCGATTTTCAGAAAAACACTTTTTGGCCGAACTTTCAAAGTCGCATGGTGAGTTTTTTCTTTTTTAGGATCCGGAGTAATCAAGGAAAATTTAAACTCAAAAGATGGTGTGTCATTGAAGTCCTCAAACGCAATGTCATGAAGGTAAAAGTCTTCGAAGGAGTGCACCTGATTTGTAAGTCCGAATTCCTGCTTGCCAAAATAATTAAGGTCATAAGTGAATTGATACCCCTGCAAGGTATTGTTGATCAAATGTAACTTCAGTTCCTTCACGAACTCATCGCCAAATTCATCAAGATCAAAAATCGGAAGAAACGTGAGCCATAAGCCATCTGCAACTCGATTTCGATTGACGATTTTTTCAGCGCGCAGGTCGTCCAGGCGCATTTTTGGTTTTGGCGCCACTTGCTTTTTTTCGGTAAATTTTTTGAAATACGGGAAATCTAGCTGGTCTATGTATGCGGGGAACTTTACGCCTTGAACCTCAACCATTACCATTTCCTTATTGATAATATCTACTATCTCTCCTTCTTCATTTGAATGCAGAATCAGAACGCGATCGCCAACCTCGAATTTCATATGACAAAAATACTTGGCAGAACGCACAAATAACTGTGATATTTTAACAGCACCAAACATCGCTTCCGTAATTTGTAAGGAATGTAATTTTAAACAGGCAAGGAATTTACTTTGGGCAAAGTTTACTCCTTCTATAGCCATAAAGGAAATAAAAGGTCAGACCGAGCCCCATCCATCCGAAAAAGACCAGCCAGCTTTTTGCCGGAATTTCAATCATCAAGTATAAACAGCACAGTGCACCCAGGACCGGAATCAGCGAATACCTGCGCCTAAATGTGAGGAATGAAATGACAATAGCGATAACAGTAAATACAATAAAAAGGATCTCCTGGTATCCTTCAGCAGAAAAATTATTAAAGGCATCTCGAAGCCGGTCTCTAAAAAGAAATACAAAAATTAGCAGCAAGACTGGAACGATCCACCGGCCGTTGAGATAAGGAATCTGAAATTTTCCCTGTTTCTTTTCAATTTTCGGAAGGTATAATACTCCGCCGCAAACCAGTACAAAGGCAAACAGGGTTCCTATACTGGTAAGGTCAGTCATAAGTTTATCGTCAACTATCAATACCGGAAACGCGACAAGCATTCCTGTTATAACTGTGCCAAATGCAGGCGTCTTGAATTTTGGACTCAACTTGCCAAATCGACGTGGTAACAGGCCGTCCCGGCTCATACTCATCCATATTCTGGGCTGACCTATTTGAAATACCAATAAGACGCTGGTTGCTGCCACTACCGCGCTGATGGATATGATAAATCCGACTTTATGCATGTTGATTTTATCAAACACATAGGCGAGGGGATCCGTTACACCATTGAATTCTTTATAATTCACCAGCCCTGTGATGACCAGCGCAGTTATAATATAAATGATTGTGCACAGCAATAAAGAATAAATCATACCCCTTGGAAGATCTTTTTGAGCATTTTTACATTCTTCCGCAGTGGTGGAAATGGCGTCAAATCCAATATAGGCGAAGAATACAGCCGAAACACTTTGAAGTACGCCGCCCATGCCTTCCGGCAAAAAAGGTCTCCAATTCCCGGTGGTTCCATGGGAAAAGATCAACCAGAAACCAACGATCGCAATAAATGACAAAACGACTATTTTCAGGATGACCATAAAATTCGCACTTTTGCGACTTTCGTTAATTCCAACGAAGGCTAATATCGTGATCAATCCGACGATGATAAAAGCAGGCAGGTTAATGATAAATTTGAAACCGAGAATCGTAGGTGCGTGCGCATAAACGAGATTATTAACCAAATGGCCGGTCCTAACAGCTTCTTCGAAGGCCATTTTTGCGGTTTGGTGTCCGATAGTGAGCCAGTCAGGCAAATAAATTCCAATGGCTTTGAGAATATTATTAAAATATGCGCTCCATGAAATGGCTACGACAATATTGCCGATCGTATATTCGAGGATCAGGGCCCATCCGATAATCCATGCAATCACTTCACCAAAGGCAACATATGAATACGTGTAGGCGCTACCAGAAACCGGAACTCTCGACGCAAACTCAGCATAACACAGTGCAGTAAACCCGCAGGTAACTGCCGTAATCATAAATAGGAAAATAACACCGGGCCCTCCGTGATATGCAGCGGTGCCGATGGTTGAAAATATTCCAGCACCAATTACCGCTGCGATACCCATGAAAGTAAGATCCCTCACACCTAGCACTTTCTTCATTCCAGATCCATGCAATTCACCATATCCCGCGTCCGACTCGGCAATTATTGTCGTAATAGACTTTCTTCGGAAAAGGGAATTTGCCATGTAGGTATTAGTTTGAAATTGAAAATTAAAGAATAAATCGCACAATCTGTTCTATCGCGAAGATTGTGCTTCGAACCCGGAATCAGCGATTCTCCTGAAAGAAATTCCGGTGCCTAAAATGACTTTTTGTTTATTTTGAAAATTTTACGAATTTCAGATCTGCACAATCGCTTAAAATAATGAATAAGGATTTTCCATACGTTACTAGGCTCAATATCCTGTTTGAACATCTCGAAAAAATTGACGTCACGCAATTGGTAAGTGACTGCAAAGACAAATGGTTCAACCAAACTTTGACCAAGGTAAACGACAGTGTCGTCAGGGTCGGTATCGTCGAGGGAGAATACCACTGGCACAAACACCTGCACGATGATGAATTTTTCTTCGTATTGCAAGGACAGTTGTATATTGACCTGGAAGATCGGACTATAGTACTTAATCCGGGTCAGGGAACTACCGTCACCAAAGGTCTGTTGCACAAAACGAGGGCACCGCAGAAGACAGTCATGTTGATGGTTGAGACAAACGCGATTCAGCCAATCGGGGACTGATTAATATTGTCGCCTGGATATCTTAAATTTCTCGATTTACCAGGAATTCTGCTAGGTGGCGGAGGGAATTTTTTCGTGAAGACAACACGGCAATTTCTTCCAAATGTCGAAATGCTTTATCTACAAATTCTGCTTTAAGTGATTTAGCCCAATCTTCAACTCCGCAATGTCGATAAATCGAGATCATTCGCTCAATCTTGTCTGGCGAATTCGAATTGGTCAGTTCGTTTATCTCCTTTTTTTGTTGCCCGGAACTCACTTCCCTTGCTCTTATCAGCAGAAAAGTCTTCTTGTTCATAAGAATGTCGCCGCCAACTTGCTTGCCAAACTTTCTGGGATCGCCAAAAGCATCAAGCAAATCGTCTTGAATCTGGAAAGCAAGACCTAGATTCTTTCCAAACCGGTATAAGTGATCCTGATTACCGTCGCCTGCACCTCCAAGAATGGCACCCATCCGAAGGCTCGCGGCAAGTAGAACTGAAGTTTTCAATTCTATCATTTCGAGATAATCCTGAAAAGAAACGGTTTCCCTTCTTTCAAAATCCACGTCTATTTGTTGGCCCTCACAAACCTGTTTCGCCGTAGCATTAAACAACCGGACAATTTTCCGGATGTAGGTGACGTCTATGTTGCTCAAGTATTCATAAGCTATCACAAGCATCACATCGCCAGCGAGAAGAGCAACCGGCTCACCGAATTTTTCGTGAACAGTCTGCATTCCGCGCCTTAATGGCGCCTTATCCATAATATCGTCATGGATTAAGGTGAAGTTGTGAAATAGCTCGATCGCATTTGCGGCATCCCAGGCATCGTCTTTTATTTCGCCAAAAAGTTCGTTGCCCATAAGACACATTACCGGTCTAATCCTTTTTCCACCTATGCGGATGAAATAGTCTGCAGGTTCATAAAGACTCTCGGGGTGGGTCGGAAAATGTTGCTTTTGAAATCTCTTCTGAAACTCCTTTGAAAGCTCCTCGAATGTATGCATGAATTGAATTTTTCACCAATTCGCCAATCTGGCGAAATTATTACACTACTTGCCCTTTTTCCTTTTTGACTTTTTCCGATATGTCTCCTCATCAATGTCTTTTCCATTTAAAACCCATTCGAAATCCAGCTGACGCTTGCTCGAATTTGCAGCTACAAGCTTCGCGGTCACCTTATCTCCCATCTGGAATTTTCTTCCGCTTCTCCTTCCGACCAAGGCATATTCACTTTCGACCAGCCTGAAATCATCGTACTCAATGAGACTATTCAAGCTTACCAGCCCTTCACATTTTTGATCTATCGTTTCAACCCAGAATCCAAACGAGGCCACCCCGCTAATCACGGAATCGAATTCCTCTCCAATATATTGCTGCATAAACTCAACCTGTTTGTATTTATTTGCCGCTCGTTCACTCTCCATGGCGGCCCTTTCACGTTCGCTACAGTGCTTACATTTTTCTTCAAGATTCTTGTCAATGACTATTCTATTGAGTATGCATTCTTCCAAAATCCGGTGAACAAGAATATCCGGATAGCGGCGAATTGGCGAAGTAAAATGACAATATTGTCTGAACCCTAAACCATAATGTCCAATATTACCTGTAGAGTATATAGCCTTCGACATGGTACGGATGCCCAATTGTTCGAGTACATGTTGCTCAGGCTTCCCCCTCACCGCTGCTAACATTTCATTGAAAGAATGTGCTATCGCTTCAGGCGATTTAACGTCAAAATGATGTCCGTATTTTTTTGCGAATTCGATGAAAGGGAGAAGTTTTTCCTTGTCCGGCGTATCGTGGACACGGTAGGGAAATGGAATAGGTTTCCTGTTGGACTTGACTTGGGAAACATTTTCCGCAACTGTCCTGTTTGCAAGCAACATGAACTCTTCAATTAGCTGGTGAGCCTCCTTGTTTTCCTTAACAACTACCCCCAGCGGTTTTCCCGTTTCGTCAAGGACGAAACGAACCTCCGTTGATGCAAAATTTATCGCGCCCTTTTTAAAGCGGTGGCGACGGAATTTCTGCGCCAATCCATTCAGCGTAAGTATCTCGCTGCTGAATCGCCCCAGTTTGGTCTCAATAATATCCTGAACTTCTTCGTATGTAAATCGATGGTCTGAGTGGATGACTGTTTTTCCCAACCAATAATCCTTGATTTCGCCTCTTAATGAGATTTGAAAAATTGCTGAAAAGCATAACTTATCCTCTAGTGGCCGAAGTGAGCACAATTCATTTGAAATCCGTTCTGGCAACATGGGGTTCACCCTATCGGGAAGGTAAACAGATGTCGCCCTCAAATATGCCTCTTTATCAAGTTCGCTTTGAGGCATAACAAAATGGCTGACATCAGCGATGTGAACGCCGATTTCAAAGATTTCATTTTTAAGCGCCCGGATAGAAATTGCGTCGTCAAAATCCTTTGCATCCACTGGGTCAATGGTAAAAGTGAGAACCTCCCGCAAGTCACGCCTCCTCGCAATTTCCATTGGTTCTATGAGATGAGGAAGGCGATTCGACTCTTCAAGTACTGCTTCGGGAAAAAAAACAGGGAAGCCATTCTGAAGCAGGATTTCCTTCATTGCTTTCTCATTCAGATCGTTTGAGGTTATTAGCTGAACCACTTCACCTTGCGGTCTCTTATCCTTCTCCCATTCAACGATCCTAACAATAGCGCGGTCATTGTCTCGCGCACCATTTAAAGAGTGTAGAGGAACATAGATGTCGGGCATTGGTTTTTCGGAATCAGGGATAAAGAAAGCAAAATTGCTCCCAATATCAAATCGCCCGAAAAATTCTGTTTGTTTCCTTTCTATAACCTCTACTACTTCACCCTGCATTCGTCTTCCGTCAGGATTTTTCTTGACAATTTTTACCCGAACGATATCGCCATTTAGAGCAGTATTGAAATCATTCGGGCGAACGAGGATATCCCGTTCAAGGTTTGGAACAACGACGAACCCCATGCCTGAACGGGTTATTTCGAGAATACCCCTGTAAAGATGGTTTGAGGTGGATTTTTTACTCTTCTTTTTTGAATGTTTGTTTGCCATTTCTATTGGTTCTCCGCTTTAAATTTTTTTATGAAATTAGTTATTATGTGAATAAATGAATGATCATCCCCAAACAAAAACACAGGCTCAATCGGTATAACGTAAATAGGAAGGTCGGCAATATCATGATTGAACTTGGCAAGTCGGACAGCGTCCTTCTCTGTTGTAAGGATGATTTTTTGACTAGCTGGGATATTTTTGAATCTCCGGATTATTTCGCGCAGGTCATCAATTGAGTAAATATGATGGTCCGCAAAGGATAGCTGGTAATAAGTTCTGAACGTTTCTGAAACATAACGTTTCAAGGAACGCGGATTCGCAATACCTGTGACCAGGAGTACTTCGATCTCGTCTGAAGGAACCATTACCGATCCGGTTACAAGATGGTACGGTAATTCATACCGTATAGAGGAAAAAAAAATTTTCTGGCTGGGCAAGACACGCAGCTCTTCGGTCAGCTGATCTTTTTCCGCATCACTCACTTGGGGTGGGCATTTCGTTACAACAATAACGTCTGCACGCTTATAGCTTCTGGGAGCATCACGCAGGTCTCCGGTAGGTAAATACCAATCCCTGGAATAGAGGTTGCTGTACTCAGTCAACAGGATATTTAACCCGGCACTTACTGAGCGATGCTGAAAGGCATCATCGAGGATTATCAGGTCCAGGCCTGGACGATCATGCAGCAATTGAGGTATGGCAACCAGACGCTCCTCGCCTACTGCAACTGTGACATCCGGAAATTTGGTGTGAAACTGCATCGGTTCATCGCCAATTTCAAGAACTGTAGTTGTCTCATTGGCCATTGCATAACCTCTCGTTTTACGTTTATATCCTCTGCTCAATATGGCAACCGTAAATACATCCTTCAAAGATTTTACCAGAAATTCAACCATGGGAGATTTCCCAGTACCTCCGACAGCCAGATTCCCAACACAAATGACAGGAAAATTGAAGCGGGTGGACGACAGGATTCGCTTATTATAAAGAAAATTTCGAAACACGATAATGAATCCAAACACGACCGAGAAGGGAAACAGCAAGATCCGGATGGGCCTCAAAAGAGGAATATTGAGATTCATAAGCGCGTACCGGTTGTTTAAGTTTTAACGTCCAAAATTTGACGCAAGACTGGCTCAATTACCTTGGCCTGTTCGGCGACAAACTCACGATCAGGGATAGCATGAAATGGAATCGAACCGATTTTACGGAAACCAGTCCACGACGCAATTTCATTTTCATAATCAAGATACTGACAATTAAATATCCAACCTTCAACAGGTATATTCATCTCGCGGCATGCACGTGCGGTAAGCAAAGAATGATTTATACTGCCCAGGTAATTGCGACTGACGAGTAGCAATTTTGCTTTCAATAATTTTACCAGGTCAATGATGAATGACGAGCCATTTAACGGGACTAAAAGGCCGCCGGCACCTTCGATAACGAGCCATTGGGGAACATGGCCATTGGCACGACCTTGGGCGATTTGATTAAAGTCTTTCTGTATAAGTTCCAGATCAATCTCTTTCCCTTCGATTCTCG
>JAJPJP010000027.1 GCA_021324175.1 Chitinophagia bacterium | reverse complement strand
GAAATTGTCGGTGGCCCGGAATCGAATATTTACTTTCTGCCACGGTCCATGTTTTTTAACGACGACGCTGCCCAGCGGTGTCCAGCCGCTTACTGCCGGGCAGCCGATGATCGGAACGTTATTGTTGGAACAATCCTGGTATCCGAATAGCGTGAATTTCTCGGCATTCAAAGGTTGCTCCGGCACAAGCTCGGCCGCATTGACGGCAAGCGTATCGGGAAACATATCGCCAAATCCCACGTAGAAATCCAGCCGGTATAGCGAATCCTTCTGCAAAACATTCGTCAGGCAGGTGCTGACATAAGATTTGCGGAATGGGTATTCGTGCGTATTTCCTTCGTAGCCAAAATCGGCAACGGCAACCACGCCATTGCCGTCGGGAATTGGCTGCGGTACCGTGGGAAACAGGTACATGTAAACATTGTTATAGGACTCGCTGACGATCGAATCATTTGGAACGATGAAATTGGTGCAGGCATTGAGGTAGCCGGTAAGCACCTCGTTTGTCGGGGTATTCCAGTAAGGAACAATCAAATTTTGCTGGTTCAAATATCCTGAACGACAAGGGGTGCCCGGATCAAGTTCAAAAGAAGGATTATTGATAATATTGTCGGGCAGAACGGGAAATTCGAAGCAACTGTCCTGACACCAGGATGCGCTATAGCAAAAAATAGCAACCCAAATCAGGAATATCTTCTTGTTCATGAAAATAATTCAGTTGATAATCAACCGGCTAATCAGTCGCCTGGTCAGATTCCGCCAGGTTGATCATATAAACGTATGAATTCGGTTTGAGTAAGCCTGACGATAGTCTATTTCCTGTTGCAATTTAACTGGTCAGGTCCGAGGGAACCCGTTCTCTTCCAAATATAAAAAATATATCTCACTTCGACCGGGTTCCCGGCCCCGTTGGCCCGGATATGCTCAGGCAGGTGTTCATTCAAAAAATCTATATTTGAGCCACCAAAGCAGACATGAACGTCACACTATCGCTCCGCTTCGCTGATATCCATGATATCAGCACGATTGGATTTCTCGCACAACAGATTTGGCCTTATACTTATAAGAATATCCTGTCGGCTGACCAGCTCAATTACATGATGGATCTCTTTTACAGCCCTTCTTCGTTGAAAAAGCAAATGAAGGAAGAAAAACATACGTTCGTGCTGATCGAAGACTCAGAGGGGTCATTGGGGTTTGCATCATTCTCGAAAATTTCTGCGTCCGGCATTTATAAACTGCATAAAATTTATGTCCTGCCGGCGCTGCAAGGGAAGGGTATCGGAAAAGCGATGATCGATTTTATCATCGAGCACATTAAACCGATCGGAGGCACGGCGCTCCAGCTGAATGTAAACCGGCATAACAAAGCGAGAAGTTTTTATGAGCGGCTCGGATTTTCCGTCATTCACGAAGAAGATATCGATATTGGCAATAATTTTTTCATGAATGATTATGTCATGGAAAAGAAAATCCAATGATCACGTTATAAAAAAAGAATCGCCTGCTTTCCATCGTTTCGTCAGGTATTGATTATTTAAACAGGAAGATGATTTCGGCGATTAAAAAGAGGAAATTGGCCATCATGAGCCATAGCGGGATGGCCCCGATCCTTGTTCTATCCATCAAGATCAGCATAATCAGGCAAATGTTCAGCGCTGCATTGGCAAATATGGCCATCCTGTAGCCCGCAATAACCACCAGCGAACCCATTTCTGTTTGGCGAAGCCCCGGAGAAAAACGCATGATGCTTGCAATTAAAAAACATGCATTCAGGATAAATACGACCCTTGACGATTGCAGCATGAAGTTCATAGATGAAAAGGCCCTGGATCTAATGGGCATACGGCAAGCCCGCGCAGTCCTTTCACAAATTAAATTGACTAAAATAGCATTATTTTGCCTCTTTAATCAGCATTTCCTTTATGCATTCATCCCTTATAAGAAAAGCCCTGCCTCATCTTATTGCGATTGGCTTATTCCTGATCATCGCTCTTTTATACTGCAAGCCGGTTTTGGAAGGGAAGGTCATCAACCAGTCGGACGTGATCCAGTGGAAGGCGATGGCCCAGCAGTCGATTGAATTCAAGGAAAAATATGGTCATTACCCGCTATGGACCGAGAGTGCGTTCAGTGGGATGCCGGCCTATACCATCGCGATGAACACGCCGACGATCACGGCGGGGTACCTCTCTTATATCCTGACACTCGGCCTGCCCAAACCCATCAATTATCTTTTTCTCGCCTGCATTTGTTTTTATATCCTTTCCCAGGTGCTCCGGATCAATCCATATATTGGAATCCTGGCATCTATCGGTTATGCATACTCCACATTTGATCCGGTCATTATTGCTGTCGGTCATGACTCCCAGATGGCGGCAATTGCCTATGCGCCCGCAGTTGTCGCAAGCCTGCTGCTGATATACCAGCGGCGATACCTTTTGGGAGGGGCCCTGTTCGGGATCTTTTTCGGATTTCAGATCAGTACGACCCATTTCCAGATCGTGTATTATACGCTGATCATGATGGGTATTTTGTCCCTCGCCTATTTTATCTATTGCTGGCAGGGCAAAGAACTCAGGCACTTTTTTATCTCTGTTTTGATCGCCATT
>JAJPJP010000422.1 GCA_021324175.1 Chitinophagia bacterium | reverse complement strand
GCCAACATGAAAAGAATGGTTGAGAGTAGGGCGAGCGATTTCATAAAGGGTCGAATTTGCGCTTTAAGTTAAAGATTAGGGGTCTACTTGATTAACTCTTCCAGGTTAAGAAAGTCAGCGTCAAGACGATACCAAGAAATGCAACGACGACCAACGTTGTAATCGCCATGTTGTTAATTTTTGCAGATTGTAACTTTTGTTTCATACACTATTATTTAAATGTTTAAAATGAATTGCCAAGGCGACATGGCTTTTCGCGATAGTGAATTACAGTCTGGCTATTCGAAGGAAGGGATTGATAATTGATGTAAGCGTCAGTCTTGTGAGATAGTGGATGAAGTTAAAATCGTACCGCAGTTGAATATGATGTCGTCGAGCTTTAAGCCGGTACGGATTTCAACAGAGCGTCTTTTGTAGGATGATTCGATCTTGAATGGTGGATTAAACTTACTCACGATTTTTTATTAATGCAAGCATTTTGTCCAATTTTTTTACATTTCTCTAGGCGGGAGAACTATTCCAGATTCAGGATTTTTTACGTCAATTGAGCTATATTCTAAAGCCTTTATTCTGTGCGAAGTAGACAATCGAGTTGAATTTAAGAGCTCCATTATTAGTTTGATAGCAATGCCTGATGAATCGAATGCAATTTTCATGTACAAATTTATTTACGTCCATTTTGCTCAGCCTCAGAAAAAAGCCCTCGGCGAACTGGTAGGAAAATGAATTGCAAAGAGCCATGGCCACCTTAAACCAGTCAAGATAAGATTCGGTAATGCTGGCGCCAGTTTTATTCAGGAACTCGATGATCGATTCCATGGTCTCGATATTCTTTGGCTCATCGATCGTTTTTCCCAGATGGCGATCGCCAGGTGAAGAGATTGCTTTTGCATTTTTGTTCGGTTTCAGGAAAGAAAGCATCTCCTCTTTGGTTACTTCCAAGGGAACTATCTTTTCCTTCAAAACGAGTTTCGAATCCCAAGATAAGAAACACAATCTGGTAATGTCGCTGCCGCTCGGATCGAGACGGAGCTCGTGCCAGTCTTCGAAACGATCTGCAAGCTTGGTAAAGGCGAGCTTGTGGGCGGCTTCAAGGTTATGTTCCGTTAGTGCAAACCTGAAATTTATGGCAACGAGGCCTTTAAGGCCCCTGCGTGAGGGCGAGTCAAAGTAAGAGAATACAAGCTCATCCTCCCAAAGGCTGTTTCTCGCTTTTGCCAGCGCTGCAGACCCGAGACCGTCAATGTCAAAAGACAAGATGGAATTGTAGTGTTCAAGGTTCGTTTTTTTTCTTCCGCCCTCGAAGCGGGCAGAGAACGTCACTGCGGGCAGTGTTAGTTTCATACTATTATATTCCTCGTCTTGACCACTTCCCAGCAAACTTCGTAATTGCTGAACCTGATCTCGAACCATCCCCGCGCGAATGAGCGAGAGTGTTTCATGAATGGTTAGAAAACGGTCGGAAGCGGTCCAGACATTTTCATGCCAGGATACCTGCTTGTTTAGAATAAATGAGTAGAAACCGGAAGTGCTGATTCTTCGTGTCTGTTCATTCATAACAGATCAATTCAAGACATAACAGTCAGGCGGGGATATGGTTGATACGCAAGATACGCATCCATTGAAAAAGTCGCGCAATTTGGAAGGTAATATCAAATTCGAACCACCGTACTGCGTTGTTGGGCCTGCCAGGATACATGTGGTGGTTGTTATGATAGGATTCGCCTACAAAGAAGAAATCAAGGGGGATGATATTCTTGGATGTATTGTTCAGCTTGAAATTCTTGTACCCGAACCTGTGCGCCCACCAGTTGACTACCGACCCCTGCAGGGCACCCATTGAGAACGTCAAAGGCAAAAACAGGAACATCCACCAGGCTGTAGCCAATTGCAGGTAAACAAGGAGGTAAAAGGCCCCCCATAAGACCCGGGAAATCCAATTATGCGCGAAGCGATCAAAGGCTTCCCATTCGGGGAGATCTTTTTTATATTTATTTTCAACTCCTTCACAGTTTTTGTAAAGACTATAATAATAATTACGGGTCCGCCACATCAGCATAAAGACGTTGGCATTGAATCGCGGCGAATGCGGATCTCCTTCTTTATCGGTATGAGCGTGATGCAACCGATGCATCATGGCATAAGTAGATGCGCTGATATAGGATGACCCCTGAGTAAGAAAGCAACATATGTGGAAGAATTTCTCCCAGCCCCTGGACATGGAATACATGTGGTGGGCTGCGTAACGATGATGGAAAAAAGATTGAAAAAATAGGGATATATACCAGTGACAGATAAAAAAGATTAGCAGGCCCATAAATGTATATTTTTCAGTGTGGTAGCGCTTTCTTATGTATTTGCGACTGTATCCGGACAGCCTTACCACAAATAAATATAAGGTTATTGTGGTAATTCCGGATGTTAAGCGTATTTTTTTTGGAAAGAGTGAGCCATGACGCATGATTTCAAGGCGATTTTTTCATAAAACCTTTTATCTATCGCATTATTCGATCAATCGAGTAGGTAAATAGCAGGCTCGTGTAGGGGTCAGGCACAAGTTCGCCGGGGTAGAATTTGACCGGTAAATCAAATGTCGTAATCCTCTCCCTGATATTGATTGAATGAAGCTGGTTATTGTCATCTGAGCGAAATGAGAGCTCAAGGGGAAATTCAAAAACTGAATCCTGGAGCTGACGTATGTTCACCGTGGCAATTCTTTTTTTCGTATTGTATTTCCAGGCGATGGCGAGATTGGGGTATCCGGATCCAAAAAGCCATTGCTGAAAAAAGCGTCCGAGATCTTTATGGCTGGCGGTTTCGATGACGTGTTCGAGATCGATCGTACTGGCGTTTTTCCCGCCATAAGCCGCCGAATAAGCGCGGATGCTTTTCCAAAAAAGAGCGTCGCCTATTTTTCTTCGGAGCATGTGAAGAACCCATGCGCCTTTTTGATAACTGTTCGGATTAAGGAGGTCCATAAGATTGGCCGTTAGCGAATCGACGATGGGCCTGGAGCTTTTTTTGGCGAAACTGATGACCTCGTTCCTTTGTTGCTTTAGAATTTTTACCAGCGTATCCGTTCCGTACTTATGCTCGAAATAAAGATCGGCCATATAGGTCGCGAAGCCTTCGCTCAACCATACATGACTAAATGCAGTTTCAGTTGCAAAATCGCCAAACCATTGATGCGCAATTTCGTGGGCAAGCACTCCTTCCGTCTTTCTGGCACCGGTGATGGAGTTTTCGCCGTAGAAAATGGCTCCGGCGTTTTCCATTCCGCCAAATATCGTTTTTGACTGAACATTGGCTAGTTTCAAATACGGGTAAGCTCCAATTTTTTCAATAAAGTAAGGGAGTATCTCGAGCGCCTGCCCATAATCATAGAACCCTTCTATTTTGTTTTCGGGAAAGACCCAACTGGACACGGGAATGCAACCGACGTCACCCGCGTGGTTGATGGCGAACTCAGCGACGCCGATGACCATCACCTTGGTCGGGAGTGGAATTAGTTCCTTCCAGTGCGACATCTTATAAACAGTGTCGAGGGGGCTCGTCTCTTCCAGCAACCCATTTGAAATGACATCATATTTTCGCGGCGCAGAAACAAAAAAATCAACCGGTGCTTTGAGGGAGGGATCATCTACGCAAGGAATCCAATGGTGGGCCCTGTTCGGCCAATTGTCCGCAAAAAAAGTCCGGTGATGGTACTTGTTTTCTGAAATGATCAGGCCATCATCCGGCTCGCCCGCATAAGCGACCTCGAAATCGCATACTTCACCTTTTTCGGCGGCTGGTTCAAGCTGGATGGTAACGACGTCTTTTAAATGGGAATAGCCTACGTTCCTGCCATTACGGGTAACTCCCGCGACAGACATTCCCCTGCCGTCGTGTTTTTCGCCAGTGAGGTCAAATGAAATGGAAGTGGATTGCCTGGAAAATTCAACGGTTATGGTGGCTCTCCCGACAATAATGTTCGTTAGATCGGAGAGGTGCACATTAAATATATAATGACGGATGCTGAAATTGTAGCTGGCTCCTGCCTGGGACGCAGCCCTCAGTGCGCCAAGTAAAATGAAAAGCGCGATAATGAGACTTTTCCACTTCATAGAGTCCAAATTTATGATGCTGCGGCCAAACTTGAATGCGCAAGTCTCCCTCGAATCTTAAGGCTTGCCTGTATTAAAGACGGTCGTGTTTGGATGGAACGTCCTCCAGGAATGCCAGAATTGCTGATAGGATTGTACAGGCTGGAGCGTTGTACTTTTTAACCGACCTGCTACACAATTACCTGTTAGCGTCCACGTCGAGCGGGTTTGATCATCAAAAAGGAGTTTCGAACTGTCATTTATAGTGAAAGATAAAACCATACCATTAACTCGCCGACCCAAGGCATGAAAGGTTTCTGAATCAGGCTCGAGGGTCAGCAATACCGGATCCCCGTTCATGGTATCATTAATGACTTTAAGTTTTTGCAGATCGTTCCAATCATAGGCTTTTGCCGACTGTCGCTCGACCAATCCCACGACCCACGATTTATTGTTCCATGAACCGCTGTCCCTCTTCTCGAGGCTGCCTTTTATCGTGCCCGAGTCATATCCGATTAAGTCATCGTAATCCTTTTGAAAAACGGTATCAGGCTGGAGGATCAGTGTATTCGGATGTTCGCGGATCCATGCCCCAAGGCGCATTTGGAAAGATGAAAACTCCCGGAGCTTTTCCCCGCGCAATGGTCCGGCTATCGCTTCGCCATTTACCTGCCGCCACCATGACTTTGATTCCTCGTCTTCGAACATGGCATTGAAATGATCCATGCCGACCAGACGGAAATGCGTGTATTTGTTATGAACGTAAGGATTGAAAATGGCGCCCGTCCTGCAGACGGTGCAATAGGTCACCAGTACTGGGACGCCGCCGATCGTATCCTGAACCTGGTGATGATAGCCAATGATTTCTATTGGGTAGGCTTTCGATTGCCCTTGCAATTCAGTGGCAATCACCAGCGAATTCGTATCAACCCGATTGTCTATCACGGAAACCATCAATTTATTCTTAGGCTGATAAAACATCTTATCAGCGAGGAACTTAAAATTGAATGCGTAAGCGACGAGCAGGTAGGCAACGATTGCCATGGTAAGCAATACTTTTTTCCAGATTTTTCCTTGCCGCAGGATGTAAGCCAATGGATACAAAATCATCAGTACTGCAACGAGGCGAATCCAAACGATGTTTCTGTCGATGAAGTAAGCAAGGTGGATGGTGTTGGCTTTTTGGCTGCCCGGGAAGGGCATGATAAAATAAACTCGAAGAATTTCAGCAGCGAAGAGCAGAAGAAACCCAAACAGCAATAGTAGGACTCGTGGAAAGTCGCGCATTGTAGCGACAAATTACAATTTCTCCAATAAATCCACAACCTTTTCCCTTTTTAGAATGAGGTAGCCCAGCCGGTCATTGCTGATGCCGTCTTTCAACTGGTAGTTGAATTCCAATTGCTCCCCATTGACGGTCGTTTCAAAGTATTTAAAATTGATGTTGGGATATTGTTTGAGGTCTTCGCCAATTTCATATAGATGCGTAGACAAAATAAAAAGGGAGTTGCGGATTTTAATCAGGCCTTTGATGACTGCGGACGAACACTTCATGGCGTCTTCGACATTGGTGCCTTTGAAAAGTTCATCAATCAGCACTAGCCACTTCCGGCGGTTGTTTATTTTGAGGATGGTATTTTTAACGCGGTGGACCTCGTTGAAGAAATAACTCTCGCCTTTCGAGATATTGTCTTCGATATTGATATTGCTTAGCAGTCCGTCAAAAAGGGAAAGCCTCATTTCTTTGGCTGGCACACCCATGCCGAGATGCGCGAGGTAGACAGAGACGCCGACAGCCTTGATAAAGGTACTTTTGCCTGCCATATTCGCGCCCGTAAGAAATAAGAAGTTGTTATTCGGATTAAGACTTACGTCATAGGCAACAGGTTGGGGGAGGAGGATATGATAGAGCGATTTGGCGTCGATGCCCGGCTCGTCGCTCTCGTGGAGAACAGGTATTGCCAACGCCAGGGTTTTAGTGGCCATCGCCATGGAATACCATGCATCCAGCCTGGAGAATATTTCCATCAGCTCGGTCGCGCCACTCTTAAATCGGTTGCGTATAAAATTTCCAAAGGTCACCACCTGAATCGGTAACAGTTTTTGGTCTTTGGCGATTTTGCCAAGGTCCAGAAGCACATCATTATCCAGTAACTTCCTCGCGCGTTGCAAAAGGCTTCGCAGCAAGTCAGGTGCATCATCCGCGTCAAATGTTTCTATCAGCCCGGTCATGCCGCGAATAAACTCTGCAAAATGGGTGATTGAATATCGTACCAGGGAGTGATCGGATTTGTGCAGCGCCCGGTAAAGAAAAGCGTTAACAACGTCATGGCCGGCCGGGATATCGTCAATTGGTGTCTCGTAAAATTTCTGCATCACCATAATGGTGCCGTTGGTGATTGTTGCCGGCCATTTTTCCACCTTTGTGATGATCAGGGAGATAATTTGCTGAGTCTGCAGGATTTTTTTCAGATCGCTGAATGGCTCATAGAGCATGCGGGCAAGGCAATCCCGACCTCCAACGGTATTTGTGAAATCAAATTTATGAAATAAAGAAAACTCATCATCCCGGTTGAATACCGACAGATCGTGATATGTGGTGTTATCTATATCCATGAAAGGGCGCAGTCAATTGGTTTGAAATTTTATCGGTCAAAGCGCAGCCGGCTTCCCTTCTGAGATTCATTAAAGTGTCTTTTTCCATAAGCAAGATGGCCGTTCACAAATGTATGAGTAATTGAAGCGGGGAAAGTAAACCCTTCCAGCGGGCTCCAGCCACATTTATAAAGGATATTGTTTTTCGTGACAGTAGTGGAATCATCAAGGTCGGCGATGACGAGATCGGCGAAATACCCTTCCCTGATGAAGCCCCGATTCTCAATCTGGAAACAAGTGGCTACGTTATGACTCATCTTTCGAACCATATCCTGTAAGGATATTCGACCCTGTTTTACGTAATGCAACATCAACAATACGGAATGTTGGACCAGCGGCAAGCCCGCATGCGCTTTCTCGTAAGGTTCATTCTTTTCGACCCAGGTGTGCGGCGCATGATCGGTAGCAATGACGTCCAGGCGATCGCTTGTCAATGCATTCCATAGCGCCTCTTTATTATCGGGAGATTTGATTGCCGGATTACACTTGATCAGGTTACCCAGGCGGCCATAATCATCGCTGGTGAAATGCAAGTGGTGAACGCAGGCTTCGGCAGTAATTCGTTTGTCCTTCAGGGGCATCAGGTTGGAAAAGAGTTGCAATTCCCTTTCCGTTGAAATGTGCAGTATGTGTAAGCGGGAGTTATACCTTTTTGCGAACTGAACCGCCGTGAGTGATGACTCAAAGCAGGCTTCATCATCACGAATTAAAGGGTGGTCGGCAGCAGTGAGCTCACTTTTTTCCTTTTTGATGCGATCCAGGTTCGACTTAATCCTTCGCTCTTCTTCACAGTGGGTGGCGATAAGCAATTCACAATCGCGAAACAGGCGGTCAAGGGTCAGAAAGTTATCAACCAGAAGGTTCCCCGTGGAAGAGCCCATAAAGATCTTGATGCCGCATACGTCCTTCTTTTTGTTATTCGTTTTAAGGACTTCCTCAGTATTCGTATTCGAAGTACCCATGAAAAATGAGTAATTGGCCAGGGAAGTAGCAGCTGCAATAGCATATTTGTCCTCGAGAAGTTCCTGCGTGAATGCCGGCGGAATGGTATTTGGCATTTCCATGAAGGAAGTCACCCCACCCGCAACCGCCGCCTTTGATTCCGAATATATAGTTGCTTTGTGTGTAAGTCCGGGCTCGCGGAAATGAACCTGGTCATCAATAGCACCGGGCAATAAAAATTTTCCTTCGCCGTTGATTTCCTCCAAAAGATTCGTCGGTTGTATATTCGCGGATACTTTTTCAATGCGGCTGTTTTTAATAAGAACATCGCCGACATTAATGCTTCCTTCATTGACTATTGAAATGTTTTTTATCAGGTAATTTTGCATAACTTGAACCTTAACTTATTGGCCAACATGACGCAATTTATAAAAACCCTTGTAAGGGGTTTGATAATTTTAGGAGTCCCTTACAGTGGTTTTTCACAATCCACTCTTTTGCCTCAGGAATCAAAATCCGACCATTTCCTCGACAGGATGGAAATTCTTCTTCAGACCAACCCGGATCTCAATGTCACTACCGTGAGGCCAATGAGCCGGCAGCTGGCTGTGCAAATTGCCGATCTTTCGGATTCCCTTCATCATCATTACCCTTATGACTATTTCTACCGGCTGTCAAAAATTGACCAATATGACCTGCAGTCGCTGCTCATGAACAATATTGAATGGTATCATGGGAACAAAAATAATTTCCTCAGTGCTAATAATGTTTGGAGCACGTTTTATATTCATAAGGCGAATTTTTATGAGGTCAACGAAAAGGATTTTTTCCTGGTGATTGATCCGGTTGTTCAGCAAACCCAATCGGTAGAAACCGGCAACAGCGCAAGAGTATTTCTCAATTCGAAGGGCCTAACGCTTCGGGGAATGATTGCCGACAAAGTGGGTTTTTCAGCCTACCTGACGGACAACCAGGAAAGAGGCCCCACCTATTTTCAGCAGCGGGTGACCCAGTCTGGATTTCCAGCGGTTCCTGGTTTTGGGTATTACAAAGCTTTCAAGAAAACTGCCTTCGATTATTTTGAGAACCGGGCTTCCATATTTTTTAAGGTGTGGAAGTATTTTGACTTTCAATTTGGATATGATAAGAACTTTATCGGTGACGGATACAGAAGCCTGTTTCTTAGCGATTATGCGGCGCCCTACCTGTTCCTGAAACTGGAGACGAAAATCTGGAAACTGGATTACCAGAATATTTTTATGGAGCTGATCAGCCAGCACCAGTTGGGCGACTACTACTACCCGAGGAAATACGCGGTGGTACACCATCTCAGTTTTAATGCTGCAAGCTGGCTGAACCTTGGGCTATATGAGAACGTGACATTCAGCCGGCCTGACTATTTTGATTTTTCCTATTTGAACCCCGTGATTTTCCTGGTCTCGGCACAGCAGCAGGCAGGCAGCCCCGATAAGACGACTGCGGGCCTCGATTTCAAGGCTAACGTTGGACATACCACCCAATTTTACGGGCAATTATTGATCAATGAATTTATTTTGGACCAGATCATACACTATTCCAGGGGCTATTGGGCCAACAAGCAGGGCTTCCAACTTGGAGTAAAATATATTAACGCCTTTGACCTAAAAAATTTTGATCTGCAGTTGGAAACGAACGTGGTGCGACCCTATACCTACCAGCACAACGACAGTGTTTCCAACTTTTCTAACTATAATCAGCCACTGGCTCATCCACTCGGAGCGAATTTTCTTGAATTTATCACGATTGCCAGGTACCGGCCGTCGACGAAGCTGAGCTTTGAAGGCAAGATGATTTATTATCGGCAGGGCCTTGATTCTGCCGGTGTGAACTTTGGCAGCAATGTCCTGGAGAACTATGATACGCGCCCGAGGGATTACGGGTTCAAAATTGCTTCAGGAGTGCAGTCGAGCTGTTTCAACACTTCGCTTTTGGCTTCCTACGAGTTGAGAGAAAACCTGTTTCTTGACGCATCTGTCACCGTGAGGAATTTCTCGGTTGCCGATCCTGTAGCCGCGGGGATTTCAGCATCGAATTCTACGATTTTCACGGTCGGAATCAGGTTGAATGCGTTTAGGAGACAGTATGATTATTGAGGCTTTGAACGAAAATCCCGATTCGCGAATTAACCTTCCAGAATAAGAGAGAAAACAACCATGCGGGAATTGAGCTTGTCGATAACGCTCGAATAAATAAGGTTTGGGTCGCGACTGTGCACGTTGATGAGTCCGTCGCTGATCTTTAGTTCAGGCGACACGATGACAAAGGGAAAAAATATTTGACAGCCAACGCCTGCCTCGATGCTGAAATCATAGGGCTTTAGCTTCACAAGATCCTGTGCTTTGCGGGACGTGGCATTCGACGCAAGGTCGTATTGATAATTCAGGCCCCCGAGCATGTAAATCCTAAAATTGCCAATTCTGTCAGATAAAAATTTGACTTCGACGGGAAAACCAAGCAAAATGGATTCAACTTCCTTTGTCGCGATGGGCTTCTCACCACTTTGCGGGTAGGTAATGCTATATTCCAACTGCTTATAGGCAAACATCAACTGCGGAAAGACAATTCTCGCTTCCCAATGTGGCGAAAAATGCAGGGTATGAATACCCGCCAGTCCAAATCCGCCCGTATTTTTCGGATTAACATACATCACGCTGTCGCTTTGCAGAAAAGACGGGTGTGCACTGACTTGGAAATGGGAGTTGTTGTAATCAAGAGAAATCCCGATATGATAGAATTTGCTGTCATGATCGGGTTGATTAAAGCCGTCACGAAGAAATTGAGCGCCGGACTTTTGAGTAATAAGAAGAATAATGGAAAAAATACAAAAACGAAGCAGCATCCTCACTTTGATCCGCAGTAAATCGTGCATATTCCTAAGCTGAGCTTTTTGAAGTAAACGTTAACAAATCCGGTCTTTAGCAGGATGTCCGCGAAATTGTTTCCTTCAGGGAAAGTTTTAACTGACTCGTGCAAATATTCATAGGCTTCACAATTTTTCGCTACCCATTTACCAACTCTCCGGGCTGCCGTTCGCATATATAGATTATACAGTTTGCAGAGGATTGGATGGCTGGGTCTTGAAAATTCGAGTACTACAAGCTTGCCCTTCGGCTTTAGGACTCGACGCATTTCCGAAAGTCCTTTTTCGAGGTTCTCAAAATTGCGTACACCAAAGGCTACTGTTACCGCATCAAACGTGTCATTAACAAAGTTTATTGCTTCGGAATCACCGGTTTGGACCTCGATTTTGTCATTTAACCCCAGCTTTGCAATTTTAATTCGGCCGATCTCAAGCATTGAGGCTGAGATATCTATACCGATAACTTTTTCCAGTTTAAGGGATCTTGCCATCATTACTGCCATATCGGCGGTACCTGTGGCCACATCAAGGACTTTCCGCGGCCCGGCGGCGGCTAGTTCCGTGATGGCTTTTCTTCTCCAATAGACGTCAATCCCCGCACTGAGCAAATGATTCAGAAAATCATAGCGAAAGGCGATCTTATCGAACATTTCCGCAACCTGTTGCTTTTTTGAATTGGTCGAACTTTTGAACGGGATTACTTTATCGTGCCTATACTCTTCCATCGCCTGCGAAGATAGGCACGATTCGCGTCAGTTCCGGCGGTCGCCAGCATCGGGGACTTTGTTCTGATCCAAAGACAACAGCAGTCGTTATCTTGCAGGCATTACATGAATATCACGTCTTCGATATATCTCATTAGCAGTCCAAGCCAGGACAAATGTCCAAAGCCGGATAAACCCGAGTATGCTTTTGTGGGTCGTAGCAATGTGGGGAAATCGTCCCTGATCAACATGCTCTGTAATAAGAGTTCTCTTGCCAAAACTTCCGCTTCCCCAGGGAAAACCCAGTTGATCAACCATTTTCTTGTGAACGATAAATTCTATATCGTTGACCTCCCCGGTTACGGATTCGCCAAAGTTTCGCAATCGCAACGGAAGCAGTGGGAAAGGATGATCGAAGATTATCTCAGAAAACGCCAAAACCTGGTTAACCTGTTTTTAATAATCGACGGTCGTCACGTGCCGCAGCAACTTGATCTAAATTTTATCGATTCGCTTGGTAAATGGCGGATTCCCTTTAGTTTGGTTTTTACGAAAGCCGATAAGGTCAGCCGGAAGGTTTTACATGCCAATATCAGCGCCCTTCTGGATAAGCTAGGCAAAACCTGGGAACCATTGCCCGATCATTTTGTGACAAGTACAACAACAAAACTGGGGAAAGGCGAAATTCTTGGGCTGATAGAAAGGCTCAATAATGACTTCATTGAACTGAAGGAGATGCATCCGAAGGATTGAATACTTAGTTCACGACTTTATTTGCGCAGCTGCTGCTTGCAAAAGCCTCGGGTTTTGCTTTAAACGCGAAACCCATTCCCAATATATACCCCATGGCTTCTTTAAGTGCGTCGTTACTCTTAAAGTGGGGATTTGTGTTGATGTCTGCATGTACCTCCATGTCCACGTCATACTTGTTGAACAAATCGCATAATTCATAGGCGATCTCAATGGATTTGGCAACTTCCACCAGCATGCGTTCCTTGATACTGAATTGTTGCTTCGTTTTTTCGTTGTGGATGAACATGAATCCGCCATGGCCTTCTCGAAGAAAAACGATTACGGTGGCAAATTCCGTCTCAGTGCCTTTAACCTGCGAGTCGGTTCCAATACAAACTTTGAGGTGGTGGCCTTTCTCGGTTTCACGGCGTATCGCATTTTCAACTGCGTCGGTAATCGGTAATTCAATCGGATCTCCGTTAAACTTTCTCCAGTGCATAAAATAAAATGGGTTTTTCGAATTTAACGAAAAACCCGTTACCGGCAAAATGACGCATGTTAGCGTTTTATGATTTTTGCCGGCTGTGATCCAAGGTTAAGGGTGTTTTCATGGGTACAGATCGATCATAAGATTTAGGGTTTTGGATTAAATCCGGGTACAAAAAAACGTTTAGGCTTCGGTGTTATAGTGGTGAACGAAGACGATAGCAACGGCAGTAAAATAGCGTGAAACGAATGACAAAATTCCAGTCTGGCCTGGATCGAAAAAGAAACTGTTCGTAAGTAGGAACTGAGGTGTTTTGTTACAGCCCAAAAAATATGGCTGGCTGCGGCCGGCGAAAAATGCCTGTTCGTCATGGGATAGTCTTGGAATTTATTCTAAGGATAAGCTGAATATCGTTCTTAATATTAAACGAAGAGCTAAGTGAAATATTGTATTTAAAATTGATTTGTACTCAATAACACCAAGGTGCAAGCTTCTAAAGGTTTGATGCCATTGGCTTTGGCCAGATCGTACAATTCTTTATTCTCTGCTCCCGGGTTAAAGATGATTCGCTTCGGATGAAGGGATAAAATGTAGTTGTAATATTCTTTTTGATTTGCGGGATTGAGGTAGATCGTTACCGTATCGACGTCTTTGAAGTTTTCCCTGGCAGTCACAATATTTACATCAGCGACCGTCGATTGCCGCCGGCCAATGGCAACAACCGGATGCTGATGCTCCCGAAGGTTGTTCACAGCAAGAAAGCTGTATCGTTGCGGATTGGGCGAGGCCCCGATCACCAGTGTCTTTTTCTTTGAATCATTCATAACAGGTATAACGTTTTAGGCAAAACGAAGTTCAATTTTTGTGTCTGTTCCAGCTTGAACAAAATGGGCTGGTTTAGTCCTGACGTTAACGGTTGATTTTCTGAAGTCTTGTAAACTACGACTTTTGATAAGTTTCTGCAAGTCCGGCGCGCATACTTTGTTCTGTTCACCTTATTCGTTCGAATCGTAGTTTGTTATGGCCTTTAGGCTGCGTTGCTTTTGATTAGCTAAAGTGTCAAATTCCGCAAAATACTAAAATGCCCCGCCATGTGTCTTCCTAACCAGGAAAGAAAAAAATCGTGGGAAAGGCTTAACTGTGCCAATAAGAATATTTGAAAAAGTCTCGTCTCCGAAAAACCTTTGAATGACCCTTCCTGTTCGCAGGCGGACAGCAAAAATCTTATGCCATTGGCGGGAATATCCTGCTTCCATCTGTTCACGGCTTAGTTTGCCTTGCAGGTAAGGAAGCATGCAATCAAAAGCGATTTTCGCGCCATGAAGGGCCATGCTCATGCCATTCCCACAAAGAGGCGTGATCATTCCAGCGGCGTCACCAACAAAAAGAATGTGATTCCCGACCTGATCTTTTTTTGCAAAGCTTATTTGGGAAATAGTGACAGGGTTTCTGAAGATAAAATTGGCAGTGGTAAAAATTTTATCGATGAAGGGGTTTTTTCGCAAAATATCAGATTCCATTTGTGCTATCGAATTTCCGCATTTGGCCAGATTATCTGCAGAAGTCAGGTAACAAAGACAATGTTTCCCGTCTTCTATTTGTGAAAGGCCGCAATAGCCATTTTGAAAATTATGGAGGACAATGAGATCTTCCGGCTGGTCAGCAAGAATATGGTATTTGACGCCTACATAGTTGTCGAGCTTGCTTTTCTTAGCCTGGTGATTTTCACGTTTCCATTTGACGTCGAGGTTGCTGCGCTTTCCAAATGTACCGCAGACTATTTTCGCATAGCTTAGCCCCGCAGCATGATGGATGTTGAATGAATTTCCTTCACGGACAACATCGTTGACGCGTGTCTGCTCAAAGAAAACGACGCCGGCTTTTTTTGCCAGTTCCGCAAGAAAAGCATCAAGCCTGTACCTGCTCAACCCGAATCCACCAAGCGGAAGATCCTGCTCCAGATGGTTCCCATTGGGTGCGGACACGAGCAGCCGCCGGATGACGGGCAGATTCCAGTCGCTTAACGGGATGCCTAAATCTTCCAAAAAATTCCAGCTTTCAAAGCTGATGTATTCACCGCAAACCTTATGGAAGGGATATTTTTCTTTTTCGAATAGTGCAACCCGGTAACCCGACCTGGCCAAAAGAATCGACAGTGCAAGCCCTGCCAGGCCGCCGCCGACAAGGCCCACATCATATGTTTCCTGTTCCAGGTCCATTACAATCCGTACTTTTCTTCCTAATCACGATAAGCCACCTGAATGCCCAGCGCCAACTGAGCTCTTGTGGCGTGAACCCCGCATCGCCCAGGATTTCGAGCCATTCTTTTCTTCTAAATCCCCTCAAAACTGAGAGCGGCGCGTCATTTTTCACCAGGTACGAGTTTGAAAAAGCTCTTGTCAGCCAAAAAATCGAATAATAGGCGATGGCATGACGGTGGAGATCATTAATAAAAATACCTTTCGATGAATTCTCTATCATCCATTGCATCATGTACACCAGTTCATCGTGACTGAAATGGTGGCAAAATAATGATGAAAAGATGATATCGGGTCTGTCTTTATCGAAATTGATCTGCCTGTAATCCGAAGCTATGAATATAAAGTTTGACAGATCGCATGCCGCCCTGGCTATCGCAACGCAATCAGGATTGATATCGATGCCAATAAAACGGGCAGCAATACCTCTTCTTTTGCACCACCGATGGATTGCCATCAGGTTATCTCCGCCGCCGCAACCGATTTCGCAAACAACCACTTCCTTTTGATTTTTCAATAGTTGCTTAAAACCATTGATTGTTGTCCTATGGCCGCCCAGCCGACTGTTGATTAGATCGAGTTCTTCCATGTTTGCCCTGATGGCATCAAACGGAATTCCATCGGAGTCGAGAAGCTCTTTTTTATCGGAGCGAAAAGTGAGGTCCATAGATTTTGATTGTGAGCTTAGCATGCTTCAGCAATGAAGCTTTCTAAGGTCAGCCCGGGCCCAAACCCCGCGGCAAAAACCCGGTTGCGCTTTGAGTGTTCGATTTCCGACAATATTTTTTCCAGCACGAATAGAATAGTGGCGGAAGACATGTTGCCGAAAAGCCGGAGGACGTCATAACACAGGCCGAGTTTATCGCTAACTCCGAGGCTGTTGCCGACCACATCGAGTATTCTTTTTCCTCCCGGATGAATACACCAGTGGCTGATGCTGGAAGGAGCCAGGCTGGCTTTTGAGAGCGCGTTCATTGTAAAGGCCTTGAAATCCTCCTGGATAAGCTCTGGGATATAGTTGCTCAGGGTCATGAGAAATCCAGTGGAGGAAAGTTCCCAAGCCATGTCTTTTTTCCCTTTCGACTGGATTTCGGCGTGAAAGCTCTCCAGCCTCAACCCTTTTGCAGGATCGCCGTCATTGACTACCAGAACGGCTGCGGAACCATCAGAAAATAGAAGACTGGAAGAAATATTGTCCATGGAAGGCTCATACTGGAAATGCAGCGTGCACAGTTCTGTGCAAACGATCAGGATCCTGGCTTCCGGTTCGGAGATGGCAATGGAATTCGCCAATTTTAGCGCATGGATCGCCGCATAACAGCCCATGAAATTTATCGACGTACGAAATATATTTTTTTGAAGTTGCATCAACTCGATTATTTGCAGATCGAGACCGGGTGCACTCATGCCGGTGCAACTTACAGTAATCAGATGTGTAATTTCTTCAGAACGAATTTTCTTATTGATGCATCGACGAATGGCATCCACAGATAATGGTGCAGCATATTTAGCAAACCAGGTCATCCTCTGCTCGAGCGAAGGGAATGGTTCCAGGTTCTCTGTTTTCGGGTAAAATTTCCAATCATTGATATTTCTGCTGTAGTCCGCGATCACGGAGTAGCGAGTTTCAATTCCGCTTTGCCTGTAAAGAAATCCGATTTTCCTGGCGTCCGAATCATTTAGGGCAAATACATTTTGCATGAATTTCAGTATCTCCCGCTGTTCATGGCGGTAAGGGGGATTTGCCGTTCCAATAGAAATTATTTTACTCAATTGATCTTTTTATTTGATGTTCTTACCTTGTTAAAAGCACAACAATAAAGCCAATGTTGGTACAGATCGAAGCCAGATAGTTCATGCGCATGGTATTTGCAAAGTTGGCTTCAGTCATATCTTTCCAGACAGATAATGCCCATTTTATAAAGTAGATGATGACAGGTAGCATTGAAACCGCGAAAACCAGGAAACGACTTTCCTGGTTTGAATAATTAAAATAACCAGCAAGAATTGCAAATGCCCCGGTATATACCATAGCGCAAAAAATGAAAGTTCCCCTGTATCCCAGCAAATAGCTGATGGTTTTCACTTGATCGTTTAGGTCTGCCTTATGCTGATATATTTGCGTCAGCGGGTAGAACCCTCCGATCAGTAGCGAAGCCCCAATGGCGCACCACACCGGAAAATCCAGGCTCCTACCCACCGAAGCTCCATGGCAGACTAGGAAAAAAACAACAGCGCCCTGAAAAAAGACTACGGTCAGGTAGCCAGCGACCGGATACTTTTTCAATCTGATTCCACGGTAACTATATGCCCTTGATGCAAGTATATACGTAAAAATCCCCAAGACGAAAATGATGCTGATAAAAAAACTCAACGCAAGCGCTGCCAAATCCATCAACAGCGTCACGTAAAATAGTTGCCTGGTAGGCTGTGCCGGGTTTTTAAGACCGCCGATGGATGTCTCATCGCGATCCATGTAACTGTTGTATCCGTTGCTTGCCGGATACACAAGCATATGGAGAATGATAAATATTAATACGGCGGCAAAAATGTCAACGTGTTTTATCTGTCCCAGTGCGAACCAATAGACAGGCATCAGGAAAAAGGAAAAATGAAACCTGAGTAGTTGCAGGGTCGAGGTTTGGAACATCCATCAAGTTACACAAATACTCCTACACGCGTCCTGCGTTCAGCTAAATAAGCATCCTCAATGGTTCTTCAAGCAGGGACTTAAGCGTCTGCAGGAAAGCGGAGCCGGTCGCACCATCCACTACCCGGTGGTCGCAACTGAGCGTAACTTTCATGACATTGCCAGGAACGACTGCGCCGTTTCTGACAACAGGCACCTGCTGTATGGCACTTACCGCCAATATGCAGGAATCAGGGGGATTGATGATGGCTGTGAATTCTTCTATCCCAAACATGCCTAGATTCGAAATCGTGAATGTGCTTCCTTCCCATTCTGCAGGTTGGAGTTTTTTGCTCTTAGCCCTTTGGGCCAGGTCTTTTACTTCTATTGCAATCTGGGCAAGCGATTTGGCATCGGCGAATCGTACGACAGGAACCAATAAACCGTCTTCCACTGCAACGGCTACGCCAATATTGATATGGTGGTTGAAGCGGATCTTGTCACCAAGCCAGCTGCTATTGACGGCGGGGTGCTGCCTGAGCGCAACGGCGACTGCCTTTAGCACGATATCGTTAAATGAGATTTTGACGGCTGACACTTCGTTGAGTCTGGCCCTGCCATCGACGGCCTTGTCCATGTCAATCGACATGGTGAGATAAAAATGAGGAGCAGAAAATTTACTCTCCACCAGACGCTTCGCAATCACTTTTCTCATCTGCGAAATGGGGACTTCATCAAAGCTGACCTGGCCGACCGGAGCCGTGGGTACCGTCGGTTTGATTGCACCAGGCGCAGCACTGGCGGCAGCCGCAGCGGGTCTGTAGTTATCGATATCGCTTTTTATAATTCGCCCACCATCGCCTGATCCGGGAACTTTGGAAATATCGATCCCCTTTTCCTGCGCCAATTTTTTTGCCAGCGGGGACGCTTTGATTCTGCCGTCGCCATTGACTGAATGTTGCATTTCGCCTGGGGATTCTGCGGGTGCTGCGGGAGCGGGAGTTGGCGATGCCTGTTGCTGTTGCGGACCTTGTGCACGAGGCGTGACGGGTGCCGGGGCCGCTGCCTGTGCCTTGTTTCCGGAAGCCAGTTGAACGATCTTTTGCACATCAACTTTTTTATCATCTCCAATGATGGCGAGCAAATCGTTTACAGCAATTTTGTCACCTTTCTGAGCGCCTATATATAAAAGTTTCCCCGTTTTATAGCTTTCAAGTTCCATGGTTGCCTTGTCTGTTTCGATATCGGCAAGCACGTCTCCTTTTTTTACGTCATCACCTACTTTTTTGTGCCAGTCTGCAATGACGCCTTCTGTCATTGTATCGCTGAGGCGCGGCATAAGAATCACTTCTTCCATTTTAGACACATCGGCGGATGGTGCCGGGGCAGGAGCGGTCTCGGTCTTTGGCGCAGGGGGCGTTTCCGGTTTTGGCGAAGGAGTCGCATCTTTAGCTTCCGGCTGCGTTTTGGTGCTATTTGCCTTCAGAAGTGAAGAAATATCTTCGCCCGGGTTGCCGATGATCGCAAGTAAATCATTGACCTGCAATTTGGCGCCCTTGTCGGCACCCAGGTGCAGCAACGTACCATCCTTATAACTTTCCAGCTCCATTGTTGCTTTATCCGTTTCAACGTCGGCCAGGAGGTCTCCCTTTTTCACCGGATCACCCACCTTCTTGTGCCATTCGGCAATCACGCCTTCAGTCATCGTATCACTCAGTCTTGGCATCAATATAACTTCAGCCATAATTCGAATATGTTTTATTGATTAGCGAGTCCCGAAATTAGGAAAAAAGAATGAAGCGGCTACCCGAAATAAATCAGGCCCGTACGGGCGAAATGTCCTTCACATTACCGGTGCGTTTTAATACACCCCAGTGCTGCAACTCGCCCTTGAACGCCCTGCGTATCGATTTGAAAAGAACAATCCATGTGAGCCAGCGCCAGACAAGACGCTGTGGAATCAGCCAAAGCAGTTTCCATTTATTCTCACGTTCAAAGCTGAAGGCCAGCAGGGCCACAGCTGCATCCACCAGCATAAACACAATGTAATACCAGAGTATCTTTTCTGTGTTGCCTGTCCAAATACCGATGAACATAAAGAAGTCGGCCAACGGAATGACTGAGGGAATAATAAACTGAAAGATCAGGATATTAGGCAAAGCGGCCCAGCCGAGCCATTTGTATTTCCAGTTGAATAAAATATCACGATTTTTCCAGAAAGTTTGCATGACTCCATAGCTCCAACGGAAACGTTGCTTGAAAAACATTTTAAGCGTTTCGGGAGATTCCGTGAGCGCAATTGCGTTTGGTTCGTTGGTTACGATATATCCGCACCTGAGAATACGAATGGTCAGATCGCAGTCTTCGGCCAGCGTATCGGTGGTAAACCCGCCGGCGTCTTCGAGTGCCTCTTTGGTGAACGCTCCAATCGCGCCGGGGACAACAGTAATGGCGTTTAAACTCGCAAAAGCCCTACGATCGAAGTTCTGGCTACTCACATATTCTATCGCCTGCCACCGAGTGAGCAGGTTTACCTGGTTGCCGACTTTTACATTTCCTGCGACTGCGCCTACATTGGCCCAACGGAAATGCATCATCAGTTTAGATACGGCGTCGGGCAAGAGTTTTGTATCGGCGTCAATGCATATGACGTAGTTTGCCTCAGAACGCGAAATGCCATAATTCAGAGCCGAAGCCTTCCCGCCATTCGGCTTTGTAAATACTTTCACCTGGTCTTTATTCTTGAATGCAACTGATACCTTGGCAAAGGTGTTATCCCGGCTGCCATCGTCGACGAAAATAATCTCGAAATTGGGATAATCAACCAGCAGCAAATTCTTCACGGAACTTACGGCATTCACTTCTTCGTTAAAAGCAGGAACGATGATGCTGACGAGCGGAGCTTTTGATTTGTCTTTGAATGGGATCGGCGTGAGCGGATTCTTTTTTTCACGGAAATACTCGTCAGTCGCAATAATGCCCAAAACAACGATGCGTCCAACAGAAAAAATAATAAAAACGATGAACAGGGAGGAAAGAATATTTCCACCCCAGTAACCAAACTCGGCCAGGTAATAGTTGATCTGCAACAAAAAATAACCGCTGCCTCTGGCGACCGGCGGCATCAGTTCGTCTTTTTTCTTACCGAGCAAATCCGCTATGGTCGTGAACGTATAACCTCTTGCCTTGAAATAGTGGATAATCTGCGGAAGCGCTTCAACGGTGGCTTCCCGGCTTTCACCGCCAGCATCATGCAATAGAATAATATTGCCGCTTAAGTTCTGCGCGGTCATTTCACGCTTTCTTCGTATCACGCGATCCACAATGGAATCACTCGAAACTCCCGGTTCCCAATCAAGCGGATCGATCGATTCGCCGATATCCAGGTAATTCAGCTGGCGGGCAATCGCCACAGGAACGAGTTCTTCGGAGGTCTGAGGTTCAAAGTCCGCGTTAAACGGCGCGCGGAACATGATCGTCGAATGCCCCGTAATGCATTCGATCAGCAGGCGGGTCGATTCCATTTCCAGGATGGCGCGTTTTCGTCCAACCTTGGCGATGTTCGGGTGCGTAAAAGTGTGATCCCCGATTTCATGCCCCTCACGGTAAATCCTTTTGACGAGCGGGATATTATTTTCGGCATTTATGCCTACCAGAAAGAAGGCAGCAGGCACTTTTTCTTTGGCAAGAATGTCCAGGATGCGCGGCGTATACTTTTGATCAGGACCGTCGTCGAAGGTGAGAACCAGTTTTTTCTTATCCTTGGTTCCATACTTCCTCGCTACCCACTTGGATGGCAGGCTGTCATATTGTTCTTCACTTATGAGCAATTCGCTTGTGTCTACTTCAGGCGTAATGCGTCCGCTGAGCGGCCCACCGACGATATCCAGGACTTCGCCTTCACCATGATATGCAGGCACTTCACCTTTGTTGAACGATTTGATAATACTCAGGTTAGAGAAATCAAAATGCTTAATGCTATCCTTTCCCATGTCGTGGTCATAGAATTCCCATGTTCTTGAATCTTCGGAACCCAGACGCCAGAGTGAAACACCGGCCAGGCCATATTCCACCGCGAATCTTAAGGTATTGAAAGTTGTTGCGGCGTCGGTGAAGTGAATTTCGTGATCGTCACCCCGGTCGTCGCCATAAGGGAAGTGCAGGTTGTAGGAATCGTTATCAAAATCGATGTCTTTCTGCGCGTCAAAGCTGGTGGCAATGCTGAGCGCTTCCTGGTAACTAACGGGCCTGGCTGCGCCGGGAATCGCTTTTTGTTCCGCGTCAAGTTTCCAGTCATAGCCGAAGGCTGCGAGAGCCAGGATCATTTTTTGCGGCGGGACCTTCCTGGCTGCCTGGTCAACGGCAGCTTCAATCCACTTCTGGTGGCAAATGGGGCCGGGTTGCGTACTTTCCGAATACTGGTCATAGGCCATGAGGCATAAATAATCATTGTATTTGGCCAGCTCCGAAAGATTGTAATCGTCATTGAATGGTTCAATGTCCTGTGTTACCAGGAAGCCTTTCGCATGTAGCTTTTGGTATAGTTCGCGCTCGAACAGTACCAGGGTTTCGTTTTGTTTTTCCTGCAATTCCTCAAAGTCTATATTGATCCCATCGAGACTATCCTTCTTCAGGACGGCGATAATATCGTTGATCAATCGCTCCTTTTTTTTCTGGTCAGTAATAATCCTGTGCACCACTTCACCGTGAAACACGCCCTTTGCATTATTGGTAAGCAGGGGGAGAATCTTAACACCGGACTTGTTCATCACTTCGTAGGCTTTTTTATCAATGTCAGTGGTCAGGGTATCCGCATTCGGGTCCAGGAAAAGCCATTCGGGCATCACCATGTTCAGGTGCGAGATGTTTTGTTGCAGCGAAACAAAAGACTCCGGCGTCCAGTTGACATAAAAAGCGGCACGAATGCCGGTCGTAAATTTCTTAAAAGAGTAAAAGCTTGAGTCGGCCTGGACAAGGACGCCATTCTTTTTCCGAAAGCGACGCGGAATTGGATATGCTCCTGATTTGTAAGCCTCCTTTTCTGTGATATATTTTCTGAATCCGTCGTATTGTTTTAGGATTCGGCTTTTCTTGTTTAGCCAGCTGCTGTTCGTATCTAGCAGAACCTGTTTTTCCTGCGCATTGGCGAATCGCGGAAGGTCGGGAATGTTGGTCCGGGAAAGCGTGATGACAATGACAGCAACACCCATGATGAGCAAAAAAAGAATGAATCTTCCTGCCCATTTAAACCGTTGCCATCTTCCCGTAGAGCTCGTCTGAAAGACCTGATATGTAGAGTTACCCGCCATGGCGTTTTTCGAAGTGCAAATTTCCAACCATTTATGTGTATCTCAAAACAGGAGGGTCCGATTTAACACAAATGAAGCTATTTCCAAGGAAGTTAGTAATCAGTAATCGAGTTCCAATCTAAGCCGGTTTCTCAATTCTTCGACCAGGGGGTATTTTTCTATTATTTTCTCGTACTGGTCACGTTTGCTGAGTATGAGGGGTTCTTTTTCTGCCTGGGCTGCAGATTCCCTGACACTCACACTGAAAACTAGCTTTTTGTTGTTGAAACCTTTTTGGATGAAGTCCGAAAAACTGCGTTTTTCCTGTTCAATAAACTTTTGTTCAAGGCTGTTATTGCTGATGATTTCAACAAGGGTCTCATTTTTGATGACAAGCTCCGCGAGTTCAAAACTTTTCGCCGCCGAACTTTTGGCCTGCACAAGTTGCGCAGTGTACTGATTCCAAGTTTCAAGCAGTGTCTCGTGGTCAAGGGGTTTTGACACTTCTCCACCAGCAGCCACCTTACGATTAGCCAGCTGCTCGCGAATCTTATTCAGCGCCCCCATCGTGGCCACGGCGGGCTTATGCGCCTCGACCAGTACGGGTTCACTATCCCGGACGGGTGGGGGTGCAGGTCTCTCCTCCTCGATTATAAGTTTCGGCGAATCAGATTCTACCGTTGGCGGTCTGCTTCTCTTTGTCGCGGGTTTTTGTTGCGCGATTTCAATTGGTCGAATGATCCTGAAGGAGACGGGGCGAACCGGTTCAGCGGGCTTTTTTCGACCGGCGACATCGGAGTATTTTGTAAGGTCAAGTACCTGCCGGAGGTAACAAAGTTTGATCAAGGCGAGCTCGACGTGCAGACGTTTGTTTCTCGCAGCCTTGTAGTTGATTTCCGTTTCATTCAGGACGTTCAAAGCGGTAACCAAATATTCCCCGTCAGTCGATGCAGCGACTTCGGCGTATTTTTCCCGGTAGCTTTCCACCACTTCAAGAAGCCTTGCTACTTTTTCGTCTTTACAAATAAGGAGGTTCCGCAGGAACTCGCTGAGGCCGTTGACGACAAGGTCACCTTCAAAACCTTTCCTGTTGATGTCATCATATAAAAGAAGCGCATCGGCGAGCTTCTGGTTGAGCATCGCTTCAACGAGCTTGAAATAGTATTCGTCGTCAAGGATATTCAGTTGCTCCAGGGTGTTCTGATAGGTTACCTCCCCGTTGGTAAAGCTGACAATCTTGTCCAGGATACTCAAAGCATCCCGCATGCATCCTTCACTCTTCTGCGCAATAACCTGCAGTGCATCCGGTTGCGCAGTGATGCTCTCGACCTCACAGATTTCCGCGAGATGCTTCACTGTGTCGGACAGCGTAATTCTTTTGAAATCAAATATCTGACAGCGGCTAAGGATCGTCGGTAGAATCTTATGCTTTTCCGTGGTAGCCAGGATAAAAATGGCGTATGCCGGCGGTTCTTCGAGGGTCTTTAGAAAAGCGTTAAAAGCCGATGAACTCAGCATATGCACTTCGTCGATTATATAAACCTTGTACTTACCGGCCTGGGGAGTAAATCGAATCTGCTCCACCAGCGTCCGGATATCATCGACTGAGTTGTTCGACGCCGCATCAAGTTCATGAATATTCAGTGAGGTGCCTTCATTAAAGGAGAGGCAGGAAGCACACGCATTGCAGGCTTCCCCGTCGGGCGTGGGGTTCGTGCAGTTTATGGTCTTGGCAAGGATCCGCGCGCAGGTAGTCTTTCCGACACCACGCGGGCCGCAAAAAAGAAAGGCATGAGCAAGCTGCCCGTTTTTGATGGCGTTTTTTAACGTGGTGGTTATATGACGCTGCCCGACAACCGTTGAAAAATTCTGCGGCCGGTACTTTCTCGCTGAAACGACAAATTTCTCCATAGTGAGTATAACATGCGGAAAGCCGAACCAGTTTTCCGGGATTGCAATAATAGCAAAGATTTCCCTGCCTGCCTGATTGTTTATTCAAAACATTTAAGCAAGAAAGGGGTGCCGCTTGAACTCTTTTGTTTGGTCAAAATGATACCGGTAGGTCGTCAGGATCCGGCTGCGGTGGGTCGGCAGGTTTTCGGCGATATTGATCATTTTGGGGTTGAACTCACCAATCCATTGCATTTCATATGAGTCATAAAGGGCTTCAGATTGGATAACCTCAGCGCCTTCCATGATCAGGTAGCTGTCGACGCCTTTACCCTGAAATTCAGGAACAAGCCCGAAGGCGAGTCCGACGAACTTGCTACACTTCTTGGTCATTTTCAGCCAAAAGAACTGCAATTTGTGCAACGCATCGAAATTGCCGTCCAGGTACTTGAACCACTGGTTCAGGTCCGGGAGATTGATCCACATCGCAACCGGCTCACCTTTATAATATGCAAACCAGCTGATCTTTTCATCGATAACCGCTTTCATGGACTGGAACATTTTCTGGACAACCGGTTCTGCCAACTCTTTCATGCCGCCGTGGCCCGCGAAAGACTTGTTATAGATGATGGTAAAATCCTTCGCAAACTGCTTCAATTCCCTCTTGCGGATATGTTTTGATGAGAAATTGGGATCTTTGGCACATGCCTGGTGCCTGTCGTAGAACTTTTGGGCAACACGGTCAGCGACTCGCAATCCAAAACAAACCTGGTTGAAAAAGTTTTTGAAACCATAAGTCTCAAAAAGCACCTGGTAAAATGGAGGGTTATAATTCATGCAATAGAGCGGCGGGTCGAAACCCTGGACAACAAGACCCCACCAGCGGTCTCTCTCGCCAAAATTGATGGGTCCGTCCATAGCCTCCATGCCCCTGGCTGTCAACCAATGTCTCGCAACGTCGAACAACTTATCTGCAGCATCCTGGTTATTGATGCAGTCAAAAAAACCAATGCCACCAACCGGCACATCGTCACCTTTATTCTTGTATTTTGTGTTGACAAAAGCCGCGATGCGTCCGATCATTTTTCCTTCATCATTTCTCAATATCCAGCGCGCGCATTCGCCAAAACGAAACGCCTTGTTTTTTCTGCGATCAAATACTTCGTTGATGTCTTTGTCCAACGGCCGGATATAGTTGGGATCAATGCTGTTCAGCTCAACATTTACACGGAGAAAATCTCTCGCGGATTTGCTATCATTTACTTCAATTAATTCCATGAGTAAAAGGGCAAAAATAACGAGATAACTGCAAATGAACTCTTGGCTTTCTACATGGGGAAAACCGGTTGTTTTTTATTTTCGAATTCAGGCCTCGTCCCTTACCTTTGCTGCCATTTTCAAACCTAACATGTATGGCAAAAGCAGGTAAAATCAAACAAATCATCGGCGCCGTTGTGGACGTGCAGTTTGATGGCAAGCTGCCTGAAATCTACAACGCACTGGAGCTAAAAAGAAGTGACGGACAAAAGATTGTTTTGGAAGTTCAGCAGCACCTGGGCGAAGACAGCGTACGATGCATTGCCATGGATGGAACAGAGGGTTTGGTCCGAGGAATGGAAGTCATTGATACTAACGAAGCCATTACGATGCCTGTTGGGGAAGATATCAAAGGCAGACTTTTTAATGTAACCGGTGACCCAATCGACGGTCTCCCGCCTGTTTCCAAGGAAAACGGCCGGCCTATTCACAGCAAGCCGCCGGCTTTTGAAAATCTGAGTACTTCCAGCGAGGTGCTGTTCACGGGGATCAAGGTGATCGACCTGATCGAACCTTACGCAAAGGGCGGAAAAATCGGCCTTTTTGGCGGCGCGGGTGTCGGGAAGACGGTATTAATCCAGGAACTGATCAACAATATTGCCAAGTCTTATTCGGGCTTATCCGTTTTCGCCGGAGTTGGCGAAAGAACCCGGGAGGGGAACGACCTCATGCGTGAAATGATAGAAGCGGGAATCATGAAGTATGGCGACGAATTCAAACATAGCATGGAACATGGCGGCTGGGATCTGAAAAAAGTCAACCTGAAGGAATTAAGCGAATCCAAAGCTACGTTCGTTTTCGGCCAGATGAATGAGCCGCCGGGTGCGCGTGCCCGCGTGGCATTAAGCGGTCTGACGGTTGCCGAATACTTCCGCGACGGAGACGGAAAGGGCAGGGGAAGAGACATCCTATTTTTTGTCGACAATATATTCAGGTTTACCCAGGCTGGTTCCGAGGTTTCGGCACTCTTGGGCCGTATGCCCTCGGCCGTGGGTTACCAGCCTACGCTTGCCACCGAAATGGGCCTCATGCAGGAAAGAATCACGTCTACCAAAAACGGTTCGATCACTTCCGTCCAAGCGGTATACGTCCCTGCGGATGACCTGACTGACCCCGCGCCTGCGACGACGTTTGCCCACCTTGACGCTACGACCGTATTGAGCCGTAAAATTGCTGACCTTGGAATTTACCCGGCGGTCGACCCACTGGATTCGACGTCCAGAATCTTAACACCAAAAATTGTCGGCGACGCGCATTACAATTGTGCAAACAGGGTGAAGCTGATCCTCCAACGATATAAGGAATTGCAGGATATCATTGCGATCCTCGGACTGGATGAACTGAGTGACGAAGACAAGCAGACTGTAGCTAGGGCCCGCAAAGTCCAGCGCTTCCTCTCGCAGCCTTTCCATGTAGCCGAAGCATTTACCGGCCTGAAAGGCGTGCTTGTGCCGATCGAAGAAACGATCCGTGGCTTTAACATGATCATGGACGGCGAAGTCGATGAGTATCCCGAAGCATCCTTTAACCTCGTCGGGAGCATTGATGACGCGATGGAAAAAGGCAAGAAACTGCTGGCTCAGGCGCAAGGCTAAATGCTGCGGCAATACGGATTAACAAGCCAAAAGACGATCAACCAAGATGAACCTAGAAATACTTACTCCGGAAAAAAAATTATTCAGCGGTGATGTTTATGGGGTCCAACTCCCGGGCATCGGCGGATTTTTCGAAGTACTTGACAAACATGCGCCGCTAATAAGCGCCTTGAAGGCCGGCCGCCTGAAAGTTCTTAAGGACAAGAGCAACCACCTGGCTCTTTACGACATTCAAAACGGGTTTGTCGAAGTTATCAACAATCGCGTAACAGTGCTGGTCGAAAGCGCAAAGGAACCAGAAACGACCTGATGATCGTCTAATTCAGCGTGGGGTCAGTAGGATAATTGATCAGGACCTCATAGTCGCCACCGAGCATCCTCAGCGCTTCTTTCCAGATTTCATCCATTTGTTTGTGGAAGACGAGTTTTCGGGTAGCCTGAACCGTCAGCCAGGATTTTTCCTTTAGCTCATCATCAAGCTGGCCGACTCCCCAGCCCGAATAACCTATAAAAAAGCGAATTCTGTTTCGGTCGATTTCGCCAGCGCGGAGCAGCGATATGGCCATTTCAAAATCACCTCCCCAATGAACGCCATTAGTTATTTCGTAACTCCCCGGAATCTTGTCAGGATAGGTATGCAAAAAATGTATGGTGTCCATCTGAACGGGGCCGCCGAAATACACGTCAATTTTCAGGTCTTCGGCTCCGCTGACCAATTCATCCAGTTTGTGATTATAACTTTTATTTAGCACAAACCCGAAACTACCTTCCTCTTTATGCTCACAAAGGAACACTACGGTCCTTTTAAAGTTTGGATCTTTTAAAAACGGATCGGCGATCAGTAATATACCAGCTCCAGGACTTTCCATGCCCGTAAATTAGTCAAACTTCTTCAATTATGACTATGGAAATGAGCAGTTGCTGACGGGCATTGGCCGGGGTCATGCAGGTTTGTTTCAGAGCAGGATTTTTCTGTGAAACCTTCGTTAAATAGGCATCGGCCGCCTGCATAAAAAAAGACAAACAATCTGCCAATTCAATAATTTTGCAAACAGTCGAAATACCGTTAGGGCCCGGTACGGGTGCGAGCGGGCAGCGAACAAAAAAAGCAGCCGGTGAAAAAAATTTTTCCTGTCATTATCTTACTCATCACGCTGTCCCTTATTGGAATCATCTATATCCAGGTCAATTGGGTTCGAACGATGGTGGAGAACAAGGAAGAACAGCTCAGAGAAAAAGTCTCCAATGCGATTGCGAGCGTGGGCGTGGAACTGGCACAACAAAAAGCGACTTTCCCAAGCATCAAGAATTTCCGTTTTAAACCGGGCGAAGCATTTCATCCGACGGACCAAATTTTCAATGAGTTGCTTAAACCAACGACGATCGCCCAACGGTTTACAGTAAACGAAATCGCGGAAAAACTCCAGAAAGCGTTCAACAATGTCGGGCTGAAAAATACGCGCTTTGAATTCGGCATCAGTTCAGACTTTAATTTGATCACCTACGAATTGCATTCACCCAATTTTATCCAGGTAGCCGAGGATACGATCCATAATTCGGCAACGGTTTATCTTCTGCAGGAAGCGAGCGGCACGCTGATAAACAACCTGACTCCCGAAGAGGCCCTTTGCGTAGTTGTGCCGAATTTTAAAAGCATCGTGCTTAAGGACCTGCGCGTGATGATCATGTTTGCGATTTTCTTTACGCTGGTCATCATCGCTGCATTTTACCTCACGGTGCGCACACTATTGCAGCAAAAGAAAATCAGCGAGATTAAAAATGACTTCATCAACAACATGACGCATGAGTTCAAGACTCCTCTGGCCACGATTTCATTGGCAGTTGACGCCTTACGTAATGAGAAAGTCTCGCAGGACAAGCAAAAATCAAATTATTTCAGCAGCATTATCAAGGAAGAAAACAAACGCATGAATAAGCAGGTGGAAACTATCCTGCAGGCGGCGCTATTAGATCGCAACGAGATGCAAATGAATCTCTTTCCCGTCCATGTCCACGAAATAATAAAAGACGTCGTCGATAATTTTAAGCTGCAATTGGAGGACAAACACGGCAAAGCGGAACTGCATCTGAATGCTTCCAACGACCAGCTCATGGTCGATGAAGTGCATTTCACCAGCCTCGTTTCCAACCTTATTGACAACGCCGTAAAATATTCAAGGGACCACGTCCACATCGCGGTAACGACGCACAGCAGCAATAAGAATTTCGTTCTTCGCATCGAAGACAACGGGATTGGAATGAATAAAGAAACCCAACGGCGCATTTTCGAAAAATTCTATCGCGCGCACACCGGAAATCTTCATAATGTAAAAGGATTCGGGCTTGGTTTGAGTTACGTCAAGACGATGGTCGATGCGCACCATGGAAAAATTCGCGTCGAAAGCACCATCGGCAAGGGGACCACCTTTACACTTGATTTTCCCTTCCGAACGAATCACGAATTGACGGAAGACAACAAACAAGCGTCGCCATAGCTTAGAAATCTGAATTTTTCCCGCACGGCATACTCGTAAATTTTTTTCCAGTCCTTCCCGACGAAAGCGGCGACCAGGATCAGCAACGTCGAATTTGGCTGATGAAAATTAGTGATCAACCGATTTACGATCCTGAAACGGTATGGAGGAGCTATAAGCAGCCGTGTTCGCGTAATCAGCCGCTCTTTATTTCTTGATTTCATCCAGCCCGCAAGAGCTTCGAGCGATTCCCACAACGTTGGCTCTTTGGATCGCGGCTCATAAGGATACCATTGTTCGACGGCAATTTCTTCAGGATCGAACGGAATACCTGCGACCAATTTTTGTCCAATCCAATAAACGCTTTCAAGCGTTCTCAGTGAAGTGGTGCCTACGGCGACTACTTCGCGGCTGCAATGGTCTATGACAGACCGAATGCAATGAATGCTAACTTCCATATATTCTTCGTGCATCTCATGACCGGCGAGCAAGGCTGATTTAACCGGCTTGAAGGTCCCTGCTCCTACATGGAGCGTGACAAAATCCCTAATAATTTTTTTTTCGTCCAACGATTGAATAACATTTTTGGTAAAGTGCAATCCTGCTGTTGGGGCTGCGACCGATCCTTCCGCAGAAGCATAAATCGTTTGGTATCTTTCGCGATCGCTGATCTCCACATTCCTTCGGATATAGGGAGGGAGGGGCGTTTCGCCGAAATAACGGATAATCTCCGAAAATGGAATTGCGCCGGGCGTCCAATCAAAGCGAATCACAAAACAGTCTTCCAGTTTTGCGACGAATGATGCGCGCAAGGAATAAGATTTTCCATTGTCGATCACTGATTTTGACAGGATCATGCCATGCTTCCATTTGGAGGCGCCTCCAACAAGGCATTTCCATTCAACGGGTGCGCCCTCATGCATGGACTGCGAAAGACTCATGGAATGCCCGACGGGTTCAAGACAAAAGATTTCAATGATGCCTCCTGAAGGCTTTTGAAATTTTACCCTCGCTGCAAAGACGCGAGTGTCATTGAAGATCATGAGTGATGCAGCCGGAATCCGCGACGCCAGATTGCGGAAAACATCGGTCTCAATATGTGCATGGTCGTAAGCGAGGATCCGTGACGCATCTCTTTCAGGGAGGGGATAGCGAGAAATTAATTCATCAGGAAGTAAGTAATCGAATTCGGCGATGCGTATATCTTTCGGATGCATATGAAAAACAGCCAACTGCTGCCATTAAGGTAGTTTTTGAACTAGCGTTTTGACTTTGAAACGACCAGCTTCAGGCCGCTCCATTGCTCGCTGACAGCACAAACCTTAATATCCACGAGGTCATTTTTTAATGCGTAATTCCGAATGGTATCCTCGGTTAGGTCAGTGGGTATTTTCGCTGATTTCTTATGCCAGGAAACCCATATAATCATCTTCGGATTTGCCGCATATTTGTTTTTGAGCCTTGACAATGCGACCTCATATTCATGTTGTGTGCGGGCAAAAATATGGACGAAATCCGGATTCATATGAGGAGGGACAATTTGATTAGAAATATCGACTTCAAGAATCGAAAAATAATCCTGGGGCTGACCGATCAGCAAAACCCTCATATCCTCCTTGATACCCAGCTTATTAAACAGGGGTTTACCCGAGTAACCTACGGTCGCCATAGCTACGATTTTAGTGTTATTCACAAATATCCACAGTTATTCACAGGCAATTCACATACTGTTGAATAATAATTCTCTTGAAAGCCTGTACCAGTCTATATTTCATGCAAAAAAGACGCTGTGGAAAAAATTAAATTTCGCAAATTACCATTATTTGTGGTAAAAAAGGTTATTTTGTGTGGAATTGTAGGAATTAAGGGAAATTTTGAACAAATCCTTTCATAAATGGCTGGTTTTCTTGGTGAATATGAAGCTACTTTGGACACAAAAGGTCGCTTCCTTCTCCCTGTCGGCTTCAAAAAGCAGATGGAAGATGAAAGTGATAGCAGATTTGTTGTCAATCGTGGCATGGAAAAATACCTCAGCTTGTACCCATGGAAGACTTGGGAGGTCATTTTCAATGATTTAAATAACCTAAGTGATTTTGATCCTGAAATTAGACAATTCAAACGGTTTTTCCTGAACGGGGCGACTATACTTGAACTGGACTCCGCAGGGCGACTTTTGGTGCCTCCAAACCTGAAACCTCATGCCGAACTGGAAAAGGACATCGTTCTCCTTGCCACTGGCAGAATCATAGAAATCTGGGATAAAAGTAAGTACACCAAGTTCTTTGCAGAATTTCCAACGGAATCAGTAAGCAGCATGGCCAATAAGCTCCTGAACAAGAAGTTTATGATGCCCGGTGAGGCTTGACGAGGAATCATTTAAGGATTGGCTTATGAAAAAGAGGAACTCCCAATCTGAACCACAAGAACAGTCCGGAGCTTATCATGTGCCGATCATGACTCCTGAAGTGTTGTCGGGTCTGCAGATCAAACCGGGCGGGATCTACGTCGATTGTACACTCGGCGGTGCGGGCCATACAAGGGCGATTCTTAGCCAGCTTGGAAAAGAAGGTAGGCTTTACGCTTTTGACCAGGATGCCGATGCCACTCGAAACTTGCCAGATGATGAGCGAATTGTGTTTATTGGCCAGAATTTTCGTCATCTCCAGCGCTTTTTGCGTCTTTACGAGGTGACTGCAGTCGACGGTATCGTCGCCGATCTTGGGGTCAGCAGTCACCAGTTTGACGAGGCAGGTAGAGGTTTTTCCATTCGGTTTGACGGGCCCTTGGATATGAGGATGAATATTCAGCAAGTTCTCAGCGCGGCAGAAATCATCAACAACTACGACGAAAAGGACCTGCACCGGATTTTTGAGCAGTACGGGCAAGTGACCAATTCAAAAACGCTGGCGAGGAAAATCGTGGAGGAAAGAAAGAAAGCGCCGGTCAAAACGACGAGCGATTTGACGAGCCTGCTGAATTCAGTTTCCAAAGGGAATCCGAACAAATATGCTGCACAGGTTTTCCAGAGCTTAAGGATAGAGGTCAATGACGAGCTGAATGCCCTTAAAGACATATTGCGCGATTCGGTCGGCATTCTCAAGCCCGGAGGCAGGATAGTGATCATCACCTTTCATTCGCTCGAGGACAAAATCGTAAAGAACTTTTTCAAACACGGAAACCGGGATGATTCTTTAGCAGATGGTGATCTCTTTGGGGCAAGGGCACGACCGCCCTTCGAACTGGTGACTAAAAAGCCGATCGGACCATCGGAAGCTGAGTTGAAAAATAACCCAAGAGCGAGAAGCGCAAAACTGAGAATAGCCGAAAAACGCTAACTGTAGAAAAATAGACTAAATCAATCAATCCAAATACTGGTTGGAACTTTTTAAAATACCGGAAAATTTCATTTCATGAGCGAAGAGAGCCAGGTGGCCGAATCCAGCAAAAGCGAATTAAAAAGACGCTACACGCACCGCTGGATGGTGAAAAATGTCCCCTTTTTTCTGTTCCTGGCACTACTGGCAATCATCTATATATACAATGGGCATTATGCAGACAAGAGCATTCGTGAAATCGGAAGGGCACAAACGCAGCTCAAAGAGTTGCAATATGAATATAAAACGTTAAGGAGCGAGGTGATGTTCCGGAGCAAAGAAAGTGAATTGGCGAAAGCAGTGGAAGTTCTCGGGCTCCGTGAATTGACGGCACCCGCGGTGGCGCTGCCGGATACGCTGAAAAAACCATAACAAACCAGGGTAAGTTGGAAATAAAAAGAGACATATTATGGCGTGTATATTTATGCTTCATCGGCATAGGCATTCTCTGCTTTCTTGTTTTGGGTAAAGCATTCTACATTCAGAATTTCCAGGGGATATACTGGAAAAAGCTGAGCGACAGCGTTCACCAGCGCTGGTCCGAACTGGATGCCGACCGCGGGACGATATACAGCGACGATGAAAACATGCTGAGTACTTCGATTCCCTATTTTGACATCTACATTGATTTTGAAGCTGACGGCCTCAGAGAGAAAAACGGGAAGAGATTTAAAGATAATGTTGACTCTCTTGCGATTTGCCTGGCAGGGTTGTTCAGGGACCAGTCAGCCGCGACATACAGAAAGGAATTACTCCGGGGGTACAAGACTGATGACCGGTACTTTGCACTGCAACAAAATATTTCGTTCGAACAGTACAAAGTTCTTAGGAATTTTCCGCTGGTCAGGCTTGGAAGAAACCGGAGCGGGTTTATCGTCAGGACCAACTACAAAAGACTCAATCCTTTTGGGCTATTGGCCAATCGAACCATTGGCCTAGCCCGTGAGAATTCCCAGAATGTCGGGCTCGAACGCACCTACGATACGGCACTGAAGGGCCAAAACGGGAAGCAACTGGTCCGCTATATCGCGGCGGGCAATTATGTACCAGTTGAGGGCTACGAGATCGAGCCCGAAAACGGGAAGGATGTTGTTACCAACATCGATGTAGATATCCAGGATCTGGCAGAAAATGCGCTATCAAAAGGCATGTCAGAAAATGAAGCCGAGCAGGGGACCTGCGTAGTCATGGAAGCCTCGACCGGTAAAATCAAGGCAATTGCCAACCTAAGCCGGCAGCGCAATGGAAGTTATTGGGAAGATTATAATTACGCACTTCGAGCCACTGAACCTGGCTCGACGATCAAGATGGTTACGCTCCTGTCAGTATTGAGCGAAGGACATACAACGTTGAATGATGAAGTCAACGTTGGTTCTGAAGGCCGAGAATTTGTGGGAGTCCGCATGGTGAACGACGCAGAACGCCAACCGAAGCCGATCGAAACCGTCAAAGAATGTTTTGCGCATAGCTCGAACGTCGGGATGAGCAAACTTGCTTATCAGAGTTTTGGTTCACAACCCAGGCATTTTATTCAATACTTGCACAAATTTCATCTCGATGCAAAAACGGGGGTTGACCTCATGGGCGAGGAGTCGCCGGTGCTGCCAAAAATCAAGGGAAATGAGGGCTTGCATGCAATGATCACTATGAGCTTTGGATACGCGATCGAAGTAACTCCATTACAAACACTGATGCTTTACAATGCTATCGCCAATGATGGCAAAATGATGAAGCCCTACCTCGTCAGCCGCATTCAAAGCAATGGTGTGACATTAAAAGTCATTCAACCCCAGGTGCTCGAGGAGCGCGTCGCCGATAGCCGCATCATCAAAGATGCGCAGGAATGCATGCTTGCAGTGACAAAAATCGGAACGGGGAAAAAAGCATTCGAAACGGCGCTATATGACGCGGGGGGCAAGACAGGAACGGCGCACGTCGCAGGGAGAACATCTACAGGTGCAAAGATCAAGTATGACGACGGCATCTACCAGGCTTCATTTGTCGGTTATTTTCCTTTTGCCCATCCCAAATACAGTTGCATCGTGGTGATCCGCACGAAGGCTCATCCGGCAAAGCACATGGGCGGCGAAGTGGCGGCCCCCGTGTTTCGCGAAGTGGCAGATAAACTTTTTGCGCGGGACAATCCTCATGCCGAGTCCGAAGGCGTCCCGGAGCTGAAGAAAGACAGCAGCCAGTTTTATTACGCTGGCGAAACTCGCGACATCAAGAAAGTGCTGGGCGAATTCGAGCTGGTATACAGTGATTCATCAGCGAGCAATTCCTGGTCCCGGCTTTATACCGCCAGTCACCAGGTCGTGCTAAAAAAACAGCCGATCGCGGGGAAAATGGTGCCTGATGTAAGAGGGCTCGGTTTGAAAGACGCACTCTATTTACTCGAGGGAATGGAGATAAAAGTAAACACCAGGGGGAAGGGCAAAGTAAAAACCCAGTCGATCCAGCCCGGCGCCGCACTAACCAAAAATCAAAACATCACGCTGGAATTGAACTAATGCAAACGTTGCAAGATATATTATATAAGGTAAAGATCAGAGCGACCCAGGGAGCACTTGGTGTTGAAGTCACCGACGTGCAGATGGATTCCAGAAAGTCTACGGAGGGAAGCCTGTTCATCGCAGTCGAAGGCGTCAAAGCAAACGGCCATCAATTTATCGATGCGGCGATCGCAGGGGGCGCAAGGACCGTCGTTTATGAGAACGACCCTGGGCAAATGAAGGAAGGTGTATCTTATGTGCAGGTTGAAAACAGCGCTACTGCAGCCGGAATCATCTCCCACAATTTTTATGGCCAGCCTTCCGAAAAGCTAAAGCTCGTAGGCGTCACCGGCACAAATGGAAAGACTACGGTCGCGACGCTGCTATTTAAGCTGTATACGTCGATGGGATATAAATGCGGCCTGCTCAGCACCGTTCAAAACCAGATCGCGGGACTAAAACTCGACGCTACCCATACGACGCCGGACGCTGTCAGTCTCAATGCGCTTCTCAAGCAAATGGTGGACGAAGGCTGCTCGCACGCATTCATGGAGACAAGCTCGCACGCCATTCATCAGCAACGGATCGCGGGATTAAAATACACTGGCGCGCTCTTTACCAATATTACTCACGACCACCTTGATTACCACAAGAGTTTCGACGAATACGTCCGCGTGAAAAAGTCATTCTTTGATTCGCTTCCTTCGTCTGCATTTGCGATTTCCAATGCAGACGATAAGCGCGGGCGCGTGATGCTGCAAAACACCAACGCAAAAAAATATTTCTACAGCTTGAAAACCATGGCCGATTTCAAAGGCAGAATCCTAGAAAATGACATCACTGGCCTGAACATGATGGTCAATGACCAGGAGGTTCATTTCAGGCTTATCGGTGAGTTCAACGCCTATAATCTGCTTGCTGTGTTTGGCGCGTCGATTTGCATAGGAGCAGAAAAGCAGGAAGTATTGAGGCAATTAAGCGTGCTCACCGGAGCGGACGGAAGGTTTGACTATCTGGTTTCTCCAAAGGACCGAATTATCGGAATCGTCGACTACGCCCATACGCCGGATGCACTCGTCAATGTGCTTTCCACAATACAGAATCTACGCAAACGAAATGAACAAATCATCACTGTCGTGGGGTGCGGAGGGGACCGGGATAAAACCAAGAGACCGATTATGGGCGAAGTCGCCTGCAAGTACAGCGACCGGGCAATTTTCACTTCGGACAATCCCAGGAGCGAAGTTCCCGAGGATATTATCCGGGATATGGAGACGGGTTTGACGGGGACGTCGAAAAAAAAATTCATCGCGATGACTGACCGCAGAGAGGCGATCAAAACAGCGGTCAGCCTTGCGCAACCCGAGGATATCGTGCTCGTTGCGGGGAAGGGTCATGAAAAATACCAGGACGTCAAGGGAGTGAAATATCCATTTGATGACAAGGAAGTGCTCCAGCAGGTTTTTGTGACGCTGGACAGGTAGAAACCGAATTGAGGATTGAGAAAATTGAAATAGTTACTGCATGTTGTATCATTTGTTTGATTGGTTGAGGCAAAACGGTGCAAAAATACCCGGCGGAAGCCTATTCCAATTTATCACCTTCCGCGTGCTGCTTGCAGTGATCCTTTCACTTATTATTACGACGGTATATGGAAAAAGACTGATTACCATACTACTAACCAAACAGGTCGGAGAGAGTGTGAGAGACCTTGGTCTCGCAGGTGAGCAGCAAAAGAAAGGAACGCCAACGATGGGAGGCATCATTATTATTCTTGCTATCCTGATCCCGACACTGCTGCTTGCCAACCTGACCAAAGCTTACATCAGGCTGATGATCTTTTGTACAATTTGGCTTGGAATAATTGGTTTTATCGACGACTTCCTGAAACTGCGCGCAAAACGTATCGCCCAACAGATGGGCGTGCCTTATAAAAAGGGCGACAAAGACGGACTTGCGGGCTGGTTTAAGGTGCTCGGCCAGGTTGTGCTCGGTTTTGTTGTCGCAACAACGCTTTATTTTAACAGCAATACAAAAGCGTGGCGCGAATATGTGGGTGACAAAAAGCCCGTTGATACGATAGGTCTCAAAACTGTGGTACTGGAAGGCAAGGAGAAATATTTTGCCGAGGCAAAAGAGCCGATTGCCACGATTCCCTTTGTCAAAAACCATGAGTTCAACTATTCGAAGCTGCTACCGCCGGCACTGCGCGGCGCGACATGGATTTTATACATCATCATCGTCATTTTTATCGTTACGGCAGTTTCAAATGGAGCGAATATCACCGATGGTCTTGACGGCCTCGCTACCGGAGTCAGCGCGATCATCGGCGCCTGTCTTGGCGTCTTCGCTTACGCCAGCGGGAATCTCCGTTTTGCCGAATACCTGAACATCATGTACATCCCGAATCTGGGCGAACTGTCCATATTCATCGGCGCGCTCATAGGAGCCTGTATCGGCTTTTTGTGGTATAACGCCTATCCCGCACAGGTTTTCATGGGAGATACGGGGAGCCTCGCCCTCGGTGGCATCATCGCCGCATTGGCGATTATTGTGCGCAAAGAATTGCTGATCCCGATTTTTTGCGCCGTGTTTCTCGTGGAGAGCGCCAGCGTGCTAATACAGGTGTCTTATTTCAAATACACAAGGAAAAAATTCGGCGAGGGCAGGAGGATATTCCTGATGAGCCCTCTGCACCATCATTACCAAAAGCTGGGATATAATGAAAGCAAGATTGTGACAAGATTCTGGATCGTGACCATCCTCTGCGTGATGTTTACGATCGTGACTTTAAAAATAAGATGAGGCTGCCGGTCATGTGAACAAGGCTGCAACCCTGAAAACTAAAACGCCAGATCCAATTTCCTATTTACCTCTTCAACCTAACCGGAGATAAAATTCTATTCATTAAAAAATGGGAAGACGCATGGTCATTCTCGGAGGCGGAGAAAGCGGTGTTGGCGCGGCTTTGCTGGCAAAGCTGAATGGCTATGACGTGTTTGTATCGGACAGCAGTCTTCTCCAGCCGAAATATAAAACTGAATTGTTGGCGCACAATATCGAATTCGAGGAAGGCCAGCATTCCGCCGGGAAAATCCTGCAAGCTGATGAAGTCATGAAGAGCCCCGGCATATCGGAAAAAAATGAAATGGTCGTGCAAGTCAGGAAAAAAAATATTCCGGTCGTCAGCGAAGTCGAATTGGCCTACAGATACAAGGGCGATTCCAGGATTGTAGGAATCACGGGCAGCAACGGCAAATCAACGACGACTGCCATGACCTATCATATTTTTCGCCACGCAGGATATGATTGCGCACTCGTGGGCAACATAGGGTACTCGTTTGCCAAAGAGGTGGCTGAAAGTCCGCGCCAGTGGTATGTCGCTGAGATCAGCAGCTTTCAGCTCGATGATATCAGGGATTTTAAAGCGGACGTCGCGATATTAACCAATATCACAGAAGACCACCTGGACAGGTACGAGTACAAGTTTGAAAATTACATCCGGAGCAAGTTTCGCATAGTCATGAACCAGGGACCAAATGACTCATTCATCTATTGCGAAGACGATCCCGTAACTAAACAATACGTCGATAATTATACCCATCATACTAACCCACTTCCAATTACCATGTTTAATGAACCAAAAAAAGGCGGCTTTATCCGCAACGGGCAAATGACGCTCGTCACGGGCAGCGAGAAGATGCAAATGAGCATTTATGACTTTGCGCTAAAAGGGATTCACAACCAGTATAACACGATGGCTGCCAGCCTGGCTGCAGCGACTGTGGGTATACGCAAGGAAAAAATCCGGGAGGCGATTCAGAGTTTTGAAGCTCTCGAACACCGAATGGAATATGTGGCGACGGTGCGCGGCATCGAATTTATCAACGACAGCAAAGCGACCAATGTCAACTCCGTCTGGTTTGCGCTTGAAACGATGACAAAGCCCACGATCCTGATTCTCGGCGGGGTTGATAAAGGAAACGATTATTCCCTGATCCGCGACTTAGTCAAGGAAAAAGTAAAAGCGATCGTATGCATGGGTGTGGATAACCGAAAACTGCACGAGGCATTCAAAAACGACGTGCCGGTGATGGTGGATACCAGGAGCGCGCAGGAAGCCGTGCAGGCCTCGTTCCATTTTGCCAATAAAGGCGATGTGGTATTGCTGAGCCCGGCCTGTGCCAGTTTTGACTTATTTAAAAATTATGAAGACAGGGGCAGGCAATTCAAAGAAGCCGTCAGGGATCTCTGAGGTTTTTAGCGTTGGAACAACCCGTTAAACAGAACATGAATCAAATGGCCGATTTTCTCACTTTAGACAAAAACCATTTTCAGCGCCTGGGTTCGAAGACCAGGGGAGACAAAATCATTTGGACCAGCGTGATCCTGCTTGCCCTGGTGTCACTACTTGCTGTTTATAGTTCCACCGGACTACTCGCGTATAAAATGTACAAGGGCAATACGGAAATCTACCTGTTCAAGCAATTCGCATTTATCGTGGTCGGTGTGCTCATTATATATTTCGCACACCAGGTAAACTATATCATTTATTCCAAGGTGGCTAAGATCCTTTTCCTGGTTTCCATCCCGCTGCTGATCTACACGCTTTTCTTCGGCGTCAAGTTGAACGAAGGAAGCCGCTGGATACGTCTGCCAATCATCAACCTGACTTTCCAGACTTCTGATTTGGCGAAGCTGGCGTTGTTTATGTATCTCAGCAGGCTGCTGAGCAAGAAGCAGGAAGTCATCAAGGATTTTTACCAGGGCTTTTTGCCAGTCATGGCGCCTGTAGCGATCGTTTGCTTATTGATCGCGCCTGCGAACTTGTCAACGGCGCTACTCGTCGGAGCTACAAGCATGATGCTTATGTTTATCGGGCGCGTAAGCACAAAACACCTGCTGATTACGATCGGTATTGCACTCGTGCCTGTTATTATCCTGATTTGTGCAGCAGTAGTCCGGCACGGATCGAGTGACGGCATCACAGAAGTAGTGAAGACGGAGGGCAGGTCCCACCTCTTTATCCGGGTCGACACCTGGATCAATCGCGTGGAGACATTTATCTATGGAAGCAAGGTAATGAACGATGAAGACGCTTACCAGGTAAACCAGGCGAAAATAGCGATCGCCAAAGGCGGCTGGATCGGGCTTGGCCCGGGCAACAGCCAACAGCGAAACTTTCTGCCCCACCCCTATTCCGATTTTATTTATGCGATCATCATCGAGGAATATGGTTTGGCCGGCGCTGCTTTTGTGATTTTCATTTACCTATTATTCCTGTTCAGGAGCATCCGGATTTTTAAGAGATGCCCATTTGCTTTTGGTGCCTTTTTGGCTCTGGGGCTGAGTTTCACGCTTGCCATACAGGCCTTGGCAAATATGGCGGTGAATGTAAACCTCTTCCCGGTGACCGGCGTGACGCTTCCGCTGATCAGTATGGGAGGGAGTTCGTTTTTGTTTACATGCCTCGCCATTGGGATCATTCTGAGTGTCGCACGTAATGTTGAGCAGTTGGAAGGGAAAAAGCAAATACAGGATGAAAGCTAGTTTGAAAATAATAATCGCCGGCGGAGGGACCGGTGGGCACATATTTCCGGCAATAGCAATTGCCAATGCGCTCAGGAGAATCGACGGGAACATAAAGATCCTTTTCGTGGGAGCGAAAGGCAAGATGGAGATGGAGAAGGTTCCGCAAGCCGGTTACGCGATAAAGGGGATTGACATTACCAGTTTTAACAGAAGTTCTTTGATAAAAAATATCGGATTACCATGGAAGCTCCTGAAAAGTTTTTTCCAGGTGAGGACCATCGTGAGCGATTTCGGACCCGACGCAGTGGTGGGCGTGGGAGGTTATTCGTCTTTCCCGGTTCTGCGGTTTGCGCAGGCGAGAAGAATACCAACGTTCATCCACGAGTCCAATTCGTTTGCTGGGAAATCCAATATCTGGCTCGCCAAAAAAGCGACCATGATTTTCGTAGCGAGCGACGGGATGGAAATTTTTTTTCCAGCTTCCAGGATCGTATACACGGGGAACCCGGTGCGGACCGATATCGTCCGGAACCGGCCGCCGCGCGATGAAGCAGTCAAGTTCTTTGGACTCGATTTGACAAGAAAAACGGTGTTCTCGACGGGGGGTAGCCTCGGGGCAAAAGGAATCAATGAAGCCATTGCACGGCATCTTGGAGAATTCGAAAAAAATAACCTGCAACTCGTATGGCAAACCGGGAAGCCTTTTGCAGAGAAAGCGCGGCAAGCCGCGGAAGGGAGGAAGAATATATGGACCAACGACTTTCTTACGCAAATGCAATACGGGTATGCTGCGGCGGATGTCGTGATTTCCAGATCGGGCGCCATGTCTATTGCGGAACTCTGCCTGGTTGGAAAGCCGGTTGTTTTTGTCCCCTTTCCTTTTGCAGCAGAAGATCACCAGACTGCCAATGCCAAGAGCCTGGTGAACAAGGGAGCAGCGCTGATGGTCAACGATGCCGAAGCGAACGAGAAGCTGGTTTCGACCACTGTCTCACTTTCGAAAGACATCGAGCTGCAGGCACATTTGAGCGCGGAGATTCGAAAGCTGGGTGTAGCAGATGCTGATGAGGTGATCGCCAAAAAAATTTTAGAAACGATTGGATGAATTGACTTGAATGAAAGTAGACATCAGTAAAATACGAACCATATATTTTGTCGGGATCGGCGGAATCGGCATGAGCGCCCTCGCCCGGTATTTTAAGTCGAGAGGCTGCACCGTGAGCGGATATGACAAGACGGAGTCAGCATTGACAAAGACACTGGTGATGGAAGGGATTTCGATTCACTATCATGATAATCTGGAACTCATACCTATGGATGCCGAACTGGTGGTTTATACTCCGGCTATACCGGAAGACCATGCAGAGTTGAATTATTACCGGTCGCATGAATACCCTGTATGGAAACGAAGCGAAGTGTTGGGTGAAATAACCAAGAACGCATTTAACATATGCGTCGCCGGTACACACGGCAAAACAACTATAACGACGATGATTGCACATATTCTCAGAGATAGTGATTACGGTTGTAACGCATTCCTGGGGGGAATTTCGGTCAACTATGATACGAACTTCTGGTCCAGCGAGAGAGATGTCTGTGTGGTCGAAGCCGACGAATACGACAGGAGTTTCTTGAAACTTAGTCCCGACCGGGCGGTTATCACGGCGATGGACCCTGATCACCTCGATATTTACGGGACAACAGAGACTATGCAGGATGCTTTTGTCGAATTCGCAAAGAAGGTGAAAAAAAATGGCCTGTTGCTTACCAAAAAGGGGCTGCAAAAAGAAAGAGAGTTTGGAGACGAGAACCACATCACCTACAGCCTGGACAAGCCGGACGCCGACGCGCATGCGGCGCGCGTCCGGACATCCAGCGGTGGTTACCGGTTCGACGTTGTGATTGGGCGCGCATCGATTGGCGATGTGGTGTTGCATATGGGCGGAACGCACAATGTCGAAAATGCCGTGGCAGCTATCACGGTCGCGCACGGACTCGACATCGAAGAAGAAAAAATCAGGAAGGCCATTGCGACTTTCCGGGGCGTAAAAAGGCGGTTTGAATACATTCTGCGTGATGAGCGTCATGTACTCATCGACGATTATGCCCATCATCCCAATGAACTTAGCGCGCTGATCAGGGGTGCAAAGGAATTGTTTCCCGGTTTGCGGTGCACGATAGTTTTCCAGCCGCACTTGTATTCGAGAACCAGGGACCTGGCGGATGATTTCGCCCGGAGTTTGGATCTCGCTGACCAGGTAATTCTGCTGCCGATATACCCAGCGAGGGAATTAGCCATCGAAGGGATCAGTAGCAATTTGATCCTGGAAAAAATGCGCCTTGTCGACCGGCACTTGATGAGCAAAGATCAATTGATGGAATGGATTAACCGTGAAGATCCGCGACTGCTTGTGACGGCAGGAGCGGGGGACATCGACAATATGATAGAACCAATTAAAAAAATATTGACAGAAAAATACTGACCCAAATTGTGTCCAGGACTTTCACCTGGGCATATTGTACCCATCTGACGGTCAAAACGGGGCCGTTGGGTGGGTCTCAGAAGCCTTCCCGGCGCGGGTAATTCTCGCCGGGAAGAAAAAAGTAAAAGATGAGCTTTAAAGAAAAAATCAGGAAAATAGCTTTCATAACTACCTGGTGCGTTGCAGGCGCCGGTGTTGTCGTGCTCCTGATTGCAGCCATTAACAAGCGCAACAGCAAAGCATGCAAGGCTTTTAGCATTTCCATTATTGGTGCGGGAAGCCGCCCGTTCGTAGAAGTGAAAACAGTGGAGGCCATCATAACACTGAATCATACAAGGCAACTGGAAGGACAGCCAATCGCAGGCATTGATCTGAAAAAAATTGAAGACAGCCTGAAAAAAAATATCTGGATCAGAAACGCTGAACTCTTTTTCGACAACAACGAAGTAATGCAGGTGTATGTCTGGGAAAGACAACCCGTAGCGCGGGTGTTCTCCACTCAAGGCACTACTTTTTTCCTAGACAGCATGGGCGTTCAACTTCCTGTTCTGCCGGGTCCGCCGGTCAAACTGCCGGTGATTACCGGCTACCCGCATGAAAAATTGCAGACCCACGGTAAGGACAGCGTGTTGCTTAACGGGATGCGATCAATCGGCGCTTACATCTTGAGGGATTCTTTCTGGATGGCTCAAATCGACCAGGTCGACATTAACAGGAACTTTGAATTTGAACTGGTGCCACTCATCGGAAACCAAATAATCGAATTCGGTGACGGAGGCGATTGCCTCGACAAATTCGGAAGACTCTACCTTTTTTATAAAGACGTGCTGAGCAAGACGGGTTTCAACAAGTACAGCCGGATCAAGATACAATACAGGGGACAGGTAATAGGGACAAGAAGAATAGCCGAATCGGGAAAAGCGGATTCGATCAAATTTATCAAGAATGTTCAGCAAATGATCCTGTCGGCGCAGCAAATGCAGGCCGACACCGCAAGGCAAAATACGAAACCACTGGAAAATACGGCACCTTCCGACCAGCCGGGCGGAGATGAAGAAAGCAACGCGAATGCAAAAGACAACAAACCGGATGTAAAACAGGGTACCGTCAAAATCATTGCCAGCATGCCGAATAAGAACCAAACGCAAAAAATCAGCGCGAAGAAGAAACCCGAATGACGATGCCACAATTATCCTTACTATAAACAACAAAAACAAAAAATGCTATGATGCACGAACAACCCATTATTGTAGGACTTGACATTGGCACCACAAAAATTGCTGCTATTGCCGGACGAAAAAATGAATTCGGCAAACTCGAGATCCTGGGATTTGGCCGCGCAAACTCCAATGGGGTTAAGCATGGACAAGTCCTAAACATTGACGAAACAATCAAGGCAATCAAAATGGCGCTGGACAACTGCCATTCTTCCAATCCAACGGTACCGCTTACGGAAGTCTATGTTGGCATTGCTGGCCACCATATCAAAAGCCTTCAGACGCGCGGCGATATTGTCCGTCAAAACACAGACGACGAAATAACGCAGCGCGAAATCGACCAACTGGTTGCCGACCAGTACAAAACATATATCCCCGCCGGTGACCAGATCATCGATGTCATCCCCCAGGAGTTTACGGTTGACAACTTCCAGAATATTCCAAACCCGATCGGCTACGGCGGAGTCAAGGTCGGCGCCAATTTTCACATCATTACCGGCGACAAGAACGCTATCCGGAACATCAACCGCTCTGTTGAAAAAAGCGGCCTGATCACCAAAGACCTCGTTCTCCAGCCTCTCGCTTCCGCCGCCGCAGTCATGGGACAGGAAGATCTTGAAGCCGGCGTGGCCATCGTAGACATCGGCGGAGGCACTACGGACCTGGCGGTGTTCTACGAAGGGATATTGAAGCATACAGCGGTCATTCCGTTTGGAGGCGAAAATATCAGCAACGACATTAAGACCGGCCTTGGCGTCTTAAAAACACAGGCGGAGCAAATGAAAGTGCAGTTCGGGTCCGCGCTTTCCAACGAGGCCAAGACAAATGCATTTATTACGATCCCCGGCCTTCGTGGCATGCCGGCCAAGGAAATCAGTGTGAAAAACCTGGCTAATATCATTCAGGCGCGCATGAGCGAAATCATGGATTTCGTGATTTACCATCTCAAGCAGGTTGGCCTGGACAACAAGATGCTCAATGGAGGAATTGTACTTACGGGCGGAGGCTCCCAGCTCAAGCACCTCATCCAGCTTACTGAATACGTCACTGGGCTGAATGCAAGAATCGGTTTCCCCACCGAACACCTGGCAGCGGGACACATCGAGGAACTGGCCAAACCTACATACTCGACCTGTATCGGGCTAATCCTGAAAGGATACAGCGATTACGAACATAACAGAAAACAATTCGAAACACAATATGTGCAAGTTGACGTACCCGAAATTCTAAAGGAAAAACCCATGGATCCCGAGCCAGTCGCTGCCGAGGAATCAGTGGCAAGAGAAAAAATGAAAAACCGTAAAGGCATCAAGGATTTCTGGGGCAAATTCAAAGACGGAATTATAGACTTATTTAAAGAGGAGGAAGACCATGCCTTGTAGACCGTTGAAACTGACGCTGCGTGTTTGCTGCCAGTTCTTCGCGCTACACATTTACTAATCCAAAAAAATTCACAATGATTCATTTTGATCTACCGAAAGAACAGTCGTCAATCATCAAAGTGATTGGCATCGGGGGCGGTGGGAGCAATGCTGTCAACTATATGTACAGCCAAAGCATCGAGGGCGTAAATTTTATTATTTGCAATACGGATGCACAAGCCATCGCCCAAAGCCGTGTGCCCAACAGGATCCAATTGGGGCCACACCTGACCCAGGGGCTTGGTGCGGGAGCCAATCCCGACATCGGTCGTCAAGCCACGGAAGAAAGTCTTGAAGAAATCAAGCGCATTCTCGAAGTGAATACGAAAATGGTATTCATTACCGCCGGCATGGGTGGCGGTACAGGTACCGGGGGCGCCCCGATCATCGCGAAGATTTGCCGGGATCTCGGGATACTCACGGTGGGTATCGTAACGACGCCTTTTTCCTATGAGGGAAAGAAGAGACAGTTGCAGGCCGAAGACGGCATCAGGGTGATGAAACAATATGTTGACACGCTGCTGGTGATCAGCAATGATAAGCTGCGTCATCAGTTCGGCAACCTAAAAATGAAGGAAGCTTTTTCCAAAGCAGACAACGTCCTCGCGACGGCTGCCAAGTGCATCACCGACGTGATCAACAGCACCGGCCAGATCAATGTTGATTTTGCGGACGTTTGCACCGTGATGAGAAGTGGCGGCGTAGCGATACTGGGAAGCGCGCAGGCCAAAGGTGAAAAGCGCGCACAGCAAGCCATTGAAGAAGCGCTCAATTCACCATTGCTCAATGACAATGATATCAGCGGAGCGAAATGGATTCTCATTAATATTAATTCAGCAGAAGGAGAACACGAATTCACAATGGACGAAGTTGAAGTGATCCAAAACCATCTTCTCAGCCAAGCAGGAGAAGATACCGATATCATCCTGGGTCTCGGCTATGATAATAACCTCAACGAAAAGCTGAGCATTACCATAATTGCCACAGGATTTGAATACAAGGATCCTTTTGTCAAAGCCGAAAACCGAAAACTCGAACCTAAGAAGGACGATAAGATTCTAATGAGCTTAAGTATGCCTGTCGAACAAAAACAGGCAGACGCCCGGCCTGTGCTTACCTCCATAATTGAAGAAACAAATCAGGAGCCGGCAATCGTTGCGAATGTTGTGGAACTTTCGGAATCCATGGCGCCAGTTCTTGTTGAAGAAAAAATTGAAGAAACACCGCTGAGGCTCGTACTTTCTACGATTGAGCCTAGTAAAAACACGGTGGACAAACCTGTGGAAAGAAAAGAATCAAGAGAAAAGATAGAATGGATATTTTCGCAGGAACCTACTTCATCTTCACAAAAAGATTCGAACTCCGAAAAAAAGATTGAAACGAGTTTTCCGGCGTCTGCAGCGTCCGGAGGATACCTTGCAAGGCCAGCCAATATTTACTCAGAAGAACCAGGGTTAGAACAGCAATCCACCCCCGAACACATACCTGTGAAGGAACCGATCTTAAGTACCAATGCAAATAATCCGATTATTCCCGGAAACGATGAAACCACAGATATGCAGTTGGTATTTAAAGAAGAAATTCCAGCGGCGGACGAGCCTTGGGCCCATCAAACCCAACCTATTCCGGTGGCGGATAAACCTGCTGAGGAACCTGCAATGCAGGACGTGGCAGAGGACCAAAAACGCCGGGCAGCGGAGAGAATACACAAGTTGCGCAACTTGTCATTCAATATCAATGCTGCCGATCCGAATAACGAGTTTGAAACTGTGCCGGCCTATGTCCGCCGTAATTTGGAATTGCACAATCCGTCTTCAAACGTCGAGAATTTCTACAGCAATTACGAGGTAAAAGCGTCCGAGGATACGAACAGTTCCTCGATCAGCACGATCAATACATTCCTGGATGGTAAAAAGCCAGACTAGGTATTACGTTTAGTCAAGTTTACAGTTTGTTTTTAGTTGTTTTTGGTATCCCCTGGTTTCTCCAGGGGATTTTTTTTGACAATCTGGTTTGAAAATTTGCAATGAGCAAGCATGTACCTTTATCTCATGAAGATTCGAGACGTCGTCACCCACCTGGAGTCGCTTGCCCCGCCGCCATACCAGGAAGGATATGATAATGCGGGTTTGCTTACGGGCAGCGCAAATACCGAATGCAGCGGCGTACTGGTTTCGCTTGACGTCACGCCAGGAGTTGTAAGCGAGGCTGTGACAAAAAAATGCAACCTAGTTGTAGCGCACCACCCGATCATTTTTAAGGGGCTTAAACGACTCAACGGAAAGAACTATGTCGAAAAGACGGTGATTGCAGCGATCAAAAATGATGTCGCCATATACGCCATCCACACGAACTTGGACAATGTACCCAACGGAGTGAACGGTAAGATCGCCGACCGGCTCGGGCTTGTCAACCGAAAAGTACTTCTTCCAAAACCTTCGACGTTAAAAAAGCTGTACACTTTTGTTCCGCCAGCCGATCTTGAAAAAGTCCGGTCCGCTGTATTTATCGCCGGCGCGGGAAGCATCGGCGATTATAGCGAAGCAGCGTTTTCTTCGCCCGGCGAAGGATGCTTCAAAGCGGAGCAGGGAGCGAATCCTTACGTGGGTGAAATCGGCACTCGCCACTATGAAAAAGAAGTACGCTTCGAAACAGTTTTCCCATCCCACCTGCAGGAACATGTCGTTTCGGCCTTACGCAAGGCTCATCCTTATCAGGAAGTGGCATTTGACGTCGTGGATATGGCCAATGCCAACGAACTTGTCGGTTCTGGGCTCATCGGTAAGCTCCCGGGTCCCATTGAAGAAAGGGAATTCCTGGTACAGGTAAGGGACGCCTTCCATGTCCCCGTTATTCGGCATTCCGCAATCCTTCATAAACCCGTGAGACTGGTCGCATTGTGTGGGGGTGCGGGTATCTTTCTATTGGCAAGGGCTATGGAATTAGGCGCCGATGCCTTTTTGACCGCCGATATCAAGTACCATGAATTTTTCGATGCCGAGGATAGGATCCTACTTGCAGATATCGGACACTTTGAAAGTGAGCAGTTTACGATAGATCTCCTGGTCGAGAAATTGCTGGAAAAATTTACTACCTTTGCGGTCCTTAAAACTGAGATCTCTACAAACCCGGTTAATTATTTCGTATAGCGAGAAATCAATAAACATTCAGCCAAATATGTCTAACGTCAAAGAATTTTCAGTGGAAGAAAAACTGGCTTCCTTGCTTGCTCTTCAAAAAATCGAATCCAAATTGGATGAGTACAAGATATTGAAGGGCGAATTGCCAATGGAAGTCAGCGATCTTGAAGACGAAATCCAGGGCCTGCATTCCAGGCAAACACGCATTGAGGAGGAGATTAACGGAATCCAGGAATTCATGAATCAAAAGAAACAACTGATCAAAGATTCGGAAGCGCTTATAAAGAAATATGAGAAGCAAAGTGAGAATGTAAAAAACAGCCGCGAGTTCGAAGCAATCAATAAAGAAATTGAAATGCAGCAGCTCGAAGTGAAACTGGCCGAAAAACACATCAAAGATGCCAACGAAGAGGTTGCAGAAAAAGTGGCACTCCTTGATCGGGCAAAAAAGAATATCGGCGCTAAAGAAAACGTTTTGAAAAATAAAAAGGAAGAGCTCGACAAGATCATTGCGACGACTGAAAAGGAGGAAAAGCATTTTGGTAAACTGGCAACGGAAGCGAGAGAAAAAGTCGAGCCACGCATCCTGCATTCGTACGACCGCATCCGGAAGAATTACCGTAACGGCCTCGCCGTTGTTCCCGTTGTCCGCGATGCCTGCGGTGGTTGCTTTAATGCCATCCCGCCCCAGCGCCAGAGTGAAATCAGGCAGCGAAAGAAAATCATCGTTTGCGAGAATTGCGGCAGGATCTTGGTCGACAACGACCTCAATGATTCCGTTGAAGTAAAGTAGCAAGATCATTTTTTGATGCAGAATATATTAAGGCGCACACCCACGCGCCTTTTGTGTTTGTTGTTAAGAAGTTATTCAAACCCCCGGGGGGTGACCGGATTTGGGAAGTCGTTTCCGCGAACCATCTGTCGCTCGCTGATCATTGGATGCTTTGTCCTGACATGCCTTCGTACCGCTGCGCAGCCGGTCTTCGACTTTAATGACGAGTGCCGGCGGGCCTACCAGCAAATCATCATGCTGAGACTGGACAGGGGCCAGAAAATTCTCGACAGCGAAAAGAGGAAACATCCCGATAACTTGATCCCTATTTATCTCGAGAACTACATTGATTTTTTTATACTCTTTTTTAACGAGGACCCTGCAGAGTTCAAACTCCGTGCGTCCAATGGTGAGAAACGCCTCAAGCTCATCGACCATGGCCCTTCAAACTCTCCTCTTTACCTGTTCACCAAATCGATTATTCATTTTCAATGGGCAGCCGTGAATGTCAAATTTGGAAACAACTGGGAAGCAGGCTGGGAATTTCGACGATCATTTTTGGAGAGCAAATCGAACCTCAGGAAATTCGGTGACTTTAGCCCCAACGATATGCTTTATGGTCCGATGCAGGTGGCAGCCGGTACGATCCCTGATGGTTATAAATGGCTGGGGAATTTGCTTGGTATTAAAGGATCCATTCGGGAAGGAATGACGAAGCTTGAACTATTCCTTAACCAGAAGAATGAATGGGCTCTTCTTTTCCATGATGAAGCTGTATTCTACTATTTATACCTTAAATTTTACATCGAGAACAAAAAGGATGATGTTTTTAGATTTATCAACGATGAACATCTGGACGTCAGAAATAATCATCTGTTCACCTATCTCGCGGCAAATTTGGGTATCAATGACCAACAGGCTGCCTATACAATCAAAGTACTATCGCAGAAAAGTGAAGGACCGGAATACCTGATTATGCCAGCTTGGGATATGGAAATGGGATATGCCAAGCTGGACGGCATGGAACCAGATGCCGCAGTTTATCTCAATCGATTTGTCAATAATTTCCAGGGCAGGTTCTATATGAAAGACGTGTTGCAGAAACTCAGCTGGTTCTATTATCTCGAAAATGACCAAAAGCGCGCAGAGTCGGTCCGAAAAATGATCCTCCAAAAAGGCAGCGCCGAAACCGAATCCGAAAAGCAAGCGCAGCAAGAGGCTTTGTCCGGTTACTGGCCCGATAAGACGCTGCTGAGGGCACGGTTGCTGAATGATGGTGGCTATCACCGCAAGGCGCTTCAGCAGCTCGAAGGGAAAACCGAAGCGGATTTTAACCGGCCGGCAGATAAACTCGAATTCAGCTATCGCCTCGGGAGAATTTATGATGATCTCAACCGTAAAGATGAAGCGATTGCCAAATACCTTTTGACCCTCAGTGAAGGGGCTGATGCGCCACAATATTTTGCCGCCCGGTCGGCATTGCAAATTGGCTACATATACGAAGCAAAAGGCGATAAGAGCCAGGCAATCAGCTATTACCAGCAATGTCTCGATCTGAAAGATCACGAGTACAAAAATTCCCTCGATCAAAAGGCCAAGGCTGGTATCGCGCGCTGCTCCGAGTGATTGTTTATTAGTAAATTGCCCCATCCAGATACATATGCTTAGGAAATTGGAAATCTCCAACTATGCCATCATCGACGAGCTTTCGATCGAATTTTCCCAAGGCCTCAATATCATTACCGGTGAGACCGGAGCGGGAAAATCTATCCTGGTCGGCGCGCTGTCCCTGATCTTGGGTGACCGCGCGGATTCGGCCGTCCTTTTTGAGGACAAAAGAAAATGTATTGTCGAAGGTGTCTTCCTGGATTCGGATTCCTCGGGTTTAAAAAAATTCCTGGGCGCAAATGACCTCGAATATGATGAAGAGCTCATAATCCGCCGCGAAATCAGCCCGCAGGGCAAGTCGCGCGCTTTTGTGAATGATTCGCCGGTCAATCTCGACAAGCTGAGGATTCTCAGTTCAATGCTCGTCGATCTTCATCGACAGTTTGACAGCCTGGAACTAGGCAGTTCATCCTTCCAGTTGGATGTTATCGACGCAATCGCTGGCAATGAGCAACTGCTTTCAGAATATGGAAGAGCCTTCAACCAACTCAGGGACACGCGCCGGCAATTGCAGGAACTGCTGGGCAGAAAGGCTGCATTCTCGAAAGAATACGACTATAACCAGTTTCTCTTCGAAGAGCTGGAAAAAGAAAATTACCAGGGCGACGAGTTAGAAAATCTCGAGGCAGAATTAGAACTGCTCACTCATGCTGACGGAATCAAAAATGCGTTGGCTGGTGCATGCTACCAGCTAAAAGAAAGTGAACAACCACTCGTGCAAAAACTGAAATCGCTGGTCAACCAATTGCAGGGCTTTGTCGCGATTTATCCGAATCTCCGAGGCGTGTTGGAGCGATTGCGTTCAGCCCATATCGAATTGCAAGATATTGCGTCAGAAATCGAATCGATGAGCGACGAGATTACCATTGACCCCGGAAGGATCGACGAGATTAACCAACAGCTACAAACCGGGCAACGGCTCCTCAAAAAACATGGAGTGAAAACTACACGCGAGCTGAAGGGCGTTGAACATGCGATCTCAGATAAACTTCAGGCGGTCCTCCACATTGACGAAGAAATAGAAAATAAAGAGTCCCAGGAGCGTCGCCTGCTTGACCAGGCGGCCGCATGCGCGAAAGAACTTTCACGAAAGAGGCACAGCCAGGTTGAACCAATCGGGGAAGAGGTGAACCGGCTACTCAAAAAAATGGGGATGCCAAATGCCAGATTGAAGATCATGATACAGGACATTCCATTAAATGAAAATGGGATGGATATGGTCCAGTTTCTATTCGATGCGAATAACAGCCAAAAATTCGAAAATCTCAGCAAGGTCGCTTCGGGGGGTGAGTTAAGCCGGCTCATGCTTTCCATTAAATCACTGGTCGCAGAAACAGTGGATCTCCCAACCATGATCTTTGACGAAATTGACAGTGGAATTTCGGGAGAGGCCGCAAAACAGGTTGGGATCATCCTGAAAAAGCTTTCATTAAGCCGCCAAATTATCAGTATAACTCATCAGCCACAAATAGCAGGCAAAGCGGATGCTCATTTTCTCGTCTACAAGGACGCGAAGGGAACTGGAGTCAAAACGGGAATCAGGCAGTTGACGCTTGAAGAAAGAGTGATGGCCATCGCGAAAATGCTTAGCGGGGAAAAGCCGACCGCGGCTGCACTAGCGAATGCCAGGGAAATGGTCTGTTAACCCACTCCCCATGAAACTGCGTTCCATTACCATTCTCCTGATTATCCTCGCTTCCCTCGGCGGGGCCTTTTATATAAACATGCTGCTAAAACGCGTGCTCAATCCGCGAAAGTCCCTGTCGCGCCTTTTTCTCTATATTGTCAGCGCCTTTGCCTTAGTGTTTGGGTATACGTTCCTGGTGGTATGGGTCATTGCGCGCATATTCCCCTTACCAAATAATTAACCCTTATTTTTACGACCTCAAAATTTTGAAGTGTATGGCTTACAATCTTCTAAAAGGTAAAAAAGGAATCATTTTCGGTGCACTCGACGAAAAGTCAATCGCCTGGCGAACGGCGTTGCGTTGTAGGGAAGAAGGAGCAGAACTGGTTCTTTCGAATGCCCCGGTCGCTCTCCGCATGGGCGAAATCAATAAGTTGGCAACGGCGGTGGAGGCCCCAGTGATCGGAGCCGATGTGACCAATATGGATGACCTGAAAAAATTGTTCGAAGAATCCATGAAACATTTTGGCGGTGGTATCGACTTTGTCCTTCACTCAATCGGCATGAGCCTCAATATGCGGAAGAACCGGCATTACACGGCCATCGATTATGGCTTTAACCAAAAAACCATGGATATTTCTGCCATCTCTCTGCACCGACTTTTGCGTACCGCCTGGGATATGGACGCGCTCAATGAATGGTGTAGTGTTATAGCCCTTACGTATATCGCCGCGCAGCGCGTATTCCCTGATTACAACGAAATGGCGGATGCCAAAACGCTACTCGAAGGAATCACCAGGAACTTTGGCTATCATTACGCGCTGAAGAAAAAAGTCAGGGTCAACACGGTCTCGCAGTCGCCTACCCGCACAACCGCTGGCAGCGGGGTCAAGGGTTTTGATGGTTTTATTACTTACGCAGAAAAGATGAGCCCCTTGGGCAATGCCACTGGCGATCAATGCGCGGACTACTGCGTTACACTTTTCAGCGATCTCACTCGGATGGTTACCATGCAGAACCTATTCCATGACGGCGGTTTCTCATTTACCGGCGTGACCGAGGCCGTTATACATCAGATGGAAAAATAAGTTACAATTTGATAGGATAGGCCATAAAATAGAAAAGGTTGCAATCTGCGACCTTTCGACCTTTGTGGATTTTTTAGTATTCATCTTCGTTAAAAAAGAAGTCTGCCTGCGAAGGGTAATCGGGCCAAATGTCATCTATTCCTTCATAGATTTCGCCTTCATCCTCGAGTTCTTGCAGGTTTTCAACTACTTCAATGGGTGCGCCGGAGCGAATAGCATAGTCGATCAATTCATCTTTGGTAGCCGGCCAGGGAGCATCTTCCAGGTAGCTGGCTAGTTCAAGTGTCCAAAACATCTGTTCGAAATTTAGTTTTATTAAGTCCGGAAAGATTGTTCACGGCTGTATTCATCAGTACTTTGTGCTTGGGTGGTATACCCCGATTTTTTCGCAAAAGTAGCTGTTAAAACGAAAATTCCAAATCAATTGTTTTGCGCGGCCTTAAAGTATTTTTCTAACGTTTTTAAGATGTTAAGCCCTGTAATATCGCCTCAAGTGTGTAATAAAGCAATTGACTGGGGTTGACGATTGATTCATATACTATAAAACCTACAAATGCGGCGCATAACCATATCCGGATCCAAGTGCTGCTTTGTCTCAGAAAGCCTTATTGTGGGTAAAAAGATGCGCGGCGCCCCAGCCGACAGGGCCTAAAACCAGGCCCAGGATCAGTCCCACTGTGCCATGCCCCTTATAATAAAGCTGGCGTTCTTTCAGCGGATTGATCAGGATGAATTTGTGGCTGTGACGGGGAGGAATAGTATTCAGGGCAAATGCCGGGACAATCGCCACTATAAAGAGGCCAAGTAGATAAGATTTCATGTCGGGGTGTTTTTGCACACGTATCGGGGGAGCATGTAAAAGGTTGCCTGCCATTTTCTAATGTTTTGCGAATCATTCCGGCATTTTTAGATTTGCGGGGCAGATTATCCCCAGGGAACCATTAGGTTTGCGAAAATGTCCTCAAACTCTAAATTTGGCAAATGCTGTCTGCAAAGGGAATTCATAAATATTACGGCCACTTGTGGGTATTAAAGGGCGTAGACCTGGAAATCAGCAAGGGAGAAATCGCGACAATCGCCGGGCCTTCAGGTTCGGGGAAAAGTACTCTGCTTCATATTCTTGGCACCTTGGACGATCCCAGTAACGGCGATGTATATCTCCAGGGGAAAAAAATCAGTGACCTGCGTGGAAAAAAGCTGGCTGCGTTTCGCAACAGGCATATTGGCTTTGTATTTCAGTTTCATCACCTCCTGCCCGAATTCAATGCACTGGAAAATGTATGTATCCCGGGCTGGCTGGCCGGCAGGAATAGAAAAGATGTGGAAATGGAGGCGGCTGCGTTGCTTAAGTCCCTTGGCGTTGGTGAGCGGCTGGAGAATAAACCAAATGCACTCTCGGGGGGAGAGCAGCAAAGGGTTTCGGTGGCCAGGGCATTGATCAATAAGCCTGACATCGTGTTTGCCGACGAACCGACAGGCAACCTGGATTCCGAAAATGCCAGGGAGCTACACCTTCTTTTTCTTGAGCTCCGGAAATTGTTCAACCAGACCTTTTTGATTGTTACCCATAATGAGGAACTGGCCCAAATGAGCGACAGGATACTCCATATGAAGGATGGAAGAATTATCTCCTGACTGTATTAACCCTTCGGCTTCCATGGAATTTCCTCAGCGTGAAGCGCCTGGCCGAGAAAGCGCGCGAGGACAAAAAAATAATCGCTCAGCCTGTTCAGATATTTGACGACGAAGGCATCTACAGAAGACCCTTCTTCCAAGAGACCGACGCATTTTCTTTCGGCACGCCTGCAGACGCAACGACAAATATGGGCAGTGGATACCGTGGTGTGGCCGCCGGGAAGGATAAAGTTCTTCATAGGAGGGAGACCGGCATTCATTGCATCAATCTCCTTTTCAAGAAATGTGACATCCGATTCTTTGAGGTCGGGAATCTTTAAAGAAGGTTTTTTTTGAGGGTCGCAGGCCAAGGAAGAGCCAATAGTAAACAGCTGTTCCTGGATGAACCGAAGCGAGGCTTTCGCGTGTTCGTCGGGACATTGGTCATATAGTAGCCCGATGAATGAATTTAATTCGTCCACTGTTCCGTAGGATTCGATGCGAAGATCGCTTTTGGGAACTTTCGTGCCACCGATCAGGCTGGTTTTTCCCCTGTCTCCTGTCTTGGTATAAATTTTAACCGCCATATTACGCGGGTTGATAGGCTTGCACCTTTCGTTTGTCACTTTCGATCACACCGTCCCTGAGGCGTACCACGCGGTGCGCGTATTTGGATATATCTTCTTCATGCGTTACGAGCACCACCGTATTGCCTGCCGCCTGGATTGCGCCGAAAATATCCATGATTTCAATCGAGGTCTTAGTATCGAGATTACCCGTCGGTTCGTCAGCAAGGATGAGCGACGGATTATTGACCAGAGCACGAGCTATGGCAACTCGTTGGCATTGGCCGCCCGACAATTCGTTTGGCTTGTGGTGGCTTCGATCGTGGAGGCTGACTTTTTCAAGCATCGACATGGCAATTTCATTACGTTGCCTGCGGGAAATTCCGGCATAGACAAGCGGGAGAGCCACATTCTCGAGCGCGGTCAGCCTAGGCATCAGGTTGAATTGTTGGAATACGAAGCCGATCTCTTGGTTTCGCACATCGGCAAGGTCGTTATCTGGCATTTTGCTTACGTCCTGTCCATTGAGTATGTAAGTTCCGCTGGTTGGAGAGTCCAGGCAACCCAGTATATTCATCAGCGTGCTTTTTCCCGAGCCTGAAGGGCCCATCAGGGCTACGTATTCATTTTGTTCAATACCGAGCGATACACCTTTGAGCACCTTCAATTCCTGCTTCCCCATAAAATAACTCTTTTGAATATCCTCGAGATGGATGATGGAAGTGCTCATAAGTTTTCTCCTGGTTTTTTCCGCTCGTCGTGACGATTTGCGATGATTTTGGGAACCTTGAAATAAACACCGTCTGTCATCGGCGCATTGCGCAGCGCTTCGTTACGGCTCACTGTACCGCCCGGAACGTCTTCACGCAATACATCGACTTCTTCGCTCATCGACAATTGCGGTTCGACTCCCGCCGTATCCAGTTCATTCAGCTTGTCGATAAAGGCAATCATTCTCTGCAAGTCCTTTTTTATCTCCACTTTTTCGGTCACACTGAATTCGAGACGGGCGAGTTCGGCCAGGTTGTCTATCAGCTTTTCATTTACGTCCATCGCGTTCGGTAATAAACAAAAATAACGGATTCACCTATACTTTGCAATGCGCTCATGTAAAAATGGGAGTTTGTAAAGAACCCGTGTAAAATCGCGCGTTATAGTTTTCTTAAAGGCGCTAAAAGGACTAAAAAATCCCTAGAATGCATCACACATCGGCGGCCTATTGATAAAGTAAAACTCCCGACAGGTTCTTATCTTCGCCGTGCTATGAACAAAAAAGAAATCGTCATGAGCGGTATACGGCCTACGGGGTTTTTGCACCTGGGCAATTATTTCGGCGCCGTAAAGAATTATGTCAGGATGCAGGATGAATATGATTGTTTTTTTATGGTGGCCGACTTGCACTCCCTGACCACTCATCCCGATACCCGTGAGTTAAAACAGCATGTGCGGCGTGTGCTTGCTGAGAATATCGCCTGCGGCCTCGACCCTGAAAAGGTTGCCCTGTACTGCCAGAGCCATGTGCATGAAACTGGCGAGTTATATCTGTACCTGAATATGCTTGCCTACAAGGGCGAATTAGAAAAGACCCCCACCTTTAAAGAAAAGGTCAGACTACAGCCTGATAACGTCAATGCCGGACTTCTCACCTACCCTGTTCTGCAAACCGCAGACATCATCATTCACCGCGCGAAGCTCGTTCCGGTTGGTAAAGACCAGGAGCAACACCTCGAAATGGCCCGTAATTTCGTCAACAGGTTTAATCACCGTTATGGCGAAGTTTTTCCCGAACCTTTTGCTTTTAATTTCGGCGAAACGTTGGCCAAAGTTCCCAGCCTTGACGGATCAGGAAAAATGAGCAAGAGCGAAAACCAAATGGCGACTGTTTACCTCTCCGATGATGACGACAGGATCAGGAAAAAAATAATGGGCGCAACGACCGACCAGGGCCCCACCAAATTGAACTCGCCCAAGTCAGTTTATATCGAGAATCTTTTCCTGCTGATGCGATTATTCAGCGACCCGACAATCGTCGACCAGTTTGAAATTGAATACAACAATTGCACGGTCCGGTACGGCGACTTGAAAAAGCAGCTTGCCGAAGACGTGGTAGCTTTTGTCCGGCCGATCCGTGAGAAGACTAATGCCATCCTTGAAGATGAAAAATACCTGGCCGACATTATGGAAAAAGGTGCAGAAAAAGCAAGGAACAGTGCCCGGCAGACCATGCAGTTGGTTCGGGAAGCCATTGGCCTTCAATACTACTAATTACAATCGCAAGGAACGAAATTCTCACGCTTTGAGAGAAGAATCAGTTGAGACCAAAAATATTTTTTGATTTAAGAATTAAGAATTTACATTTAGGTGATGGCAAAAAGCAAGAAACCAAAACACATTGCAGTTGCTGGAAATATTGGCGCAGGGAAGACGACGTTGACGCAGTTATTGAGCAAACACTACAGGTGGATCCCACAATTTGAAGACGTAGACCATAACCCTTACCTGAATGATTTTTATGAAGACATGCCGAGGTGGAGTTTTAATCTCCAGGTATATTTTCTAAACAGCCGACTGAATCAGCTCCTGGAAATTCAAAGCGGCATGGAAACAGTCGTGCAGGACAGAACGATCTATGAAGACGCTCATATTTTTGCGCCAAACCTGCATGAAATGGGCCTGATGAGTAAAAGGGACTACAACAATTATTTCCAGTTTTTCCAGACATTGAAACGGATGGTTCAACCTCCGGACCTGCTGATCTATCTGCAGGGATCGGTTCCGACCCTCGTCGCCCAGATTCAAAAGAGAGGCAGGGAATACGAAGAAAATATCCGGCTGGATTATTTAAAGCGACTCAACGAGTACTACACAAAATGGATCGACCAATATCGGGAGGGGCCACTGCTCGTAGTTAATATTGACAAAAACAAATTCCCGGAAAATGAGGAGCACCTTGGAGATATCATCAACCGCATAGATTCTCAGTTATATGGTCTTTTCTAATGATAATTCGAGTAAGGCTCCAGTTCCTTTAACTGGTTGCTGATCTTTTGCAGCCATTCCTGTTGCTTGTCGTGGTTTAACGAGAAGTTGGTCGCGGCATCGTATTTTTCCTGATACTCGTGCAGTTCGGCCATTAACCCCATATAAATCTTGTTGATTTTCTTTTTGATGTCCGGGGTGGGCTTATATTCCTTGAACGCTTTATCCAGTTTCCTGGCGTATATTTCCGTAATGTCGAAATGACCCTGCTCATGCGAAAGGATATAATCTGTTTTGGTTCTGCCCCATGACGCTTCGGGATCGAATTCGCAGTGAATATGAAAACTAAGCCCGTCTACATCGTTGTACCCGAAATCGTATTTGATGATGGAACTGGTCAGTGCGGCATTGGGCGAAGAAGGATCGGGGCGTTGTTTAAAATCCGTCCAGGTCAGTTTCCGGACTGCGCTCCATTCGATCTGATCATCCCGCGAATGAAATCGGGTCAATGTCAATAAGGCGATCGAAACCGAAAAAAAAATATTGCTCACGGTTATTAAACTCCGGTGGCCAAAATTAATTGCAAATATTTTGTCAAAATCTCTAAAATAAGAACTCCATCAAAATCATTCATTGATGGAGTTCTGTTTGGCAAACAATCTTAGAGACTCAATAAAACAGTTAAATTCTATTTGCCAATATCAGGAAATTATTTAGATTAATACACTATTTGTTAAAAAATTTTTTAAAAAACCGGGGCGGCATCGAGAACATCTTTAGTTACGCCCTCAGCATATTGTTTGAAATTTGAGGCAAACAAACCCGCTAGCTTGAGGGCCTGCATGCGGTAAGCTTCCTTGTTTCCCCAGGTGTTTGCAGGATTAAGGATCTCATTAGGCACTCCCGGGCAGCTGGTGGGGATGGAAAAATTAAATAACGGGAATTGCTCGTAATCAGCATGGTCAAGCTGGCCGCTGAGTACCGCTGAAACAATGGCCCTGGTATAGTTCAATTTGATCCGATTGCCCTTCCCATAAATGCCTCCCGACCACCCAGTATTGATAAACCACACACGGACGGAACCCTTCCTGACCCTGTCGCCAAACATTGAAGCATAACGGCCCGGATGCAGGGGCATAAATGGCGCGCCGAAACAGGCGCTAAATGTCGGCTTCGGTTCATTTATACCCGATTCGGTACCGGCAATCTTTGCTGTATAACCCGAAATGAACTGGTACATGGCCTGGCCGACTGTCAGTCGCGACACGGGCGGCAAGACGCCATAAGCGTCGCAGGTAAGCAGGAAAATATTTTCCGGCGCATCGGCAACCGATGGTTCAAGCGCATTTGAAATAAAGTTTAGCGGATAGGATACCCTGGTGTTTTCCGTAATGCTGCTGTCGTCAAAATTGATCCGGTTGGTAGCAGGATAAAATGTCACATTTTCCACCATCGATCCAAAGCGGATAGCATGATAGATATCGGGCTCCTTATTTTCACTGAGATTAATGCATTTTGCGTAGCATCCTCCTTCGAAGTTAAAGATGCCTTCATCCGACCAACCATGTTCGTCATCGCCGATAAGCTTTCTTTGCGGGTCCGCGCTGAGAGTGGTCTTGCCCGTACCGCTTAGTCCAAAAAACAGGGCAGTATTGCCATCACGGCCTTCGTTAGCTGAGCAATGCATCGACAAGACCCCGTAGTCATTGGGAAGGACAAAATTGAGAACGCTGAAGATCGCTTTCTTGAGTTCGCCGGTGTAGCCGGAACCCGAAATCAAAACCATCTTGCGTTTGAATGATATGACCGTCGCGTTAGAATTTCTGATGCCGCATTCAGCCGGATTTAGTGAAAGACCCGGAACGGAAATGATATGCCAGCCTGGCTCGAAGTCCTCCAATTCATCTTCGGTCGGCCGGATGAACATGTTGTGCGCGAAAAGATTCATGGAGGGAGATTCCGTGATTACGCGGATATTCATCCGAAAGGACGGATCAGCACAGGCCTGTGCGTCCCTCACCCAGATATCGGAAAGCTTATTAAGATGTTCGATAGACCGTTTGAAAATGACATCGAAATAGGCTTCGTCCAATGGCTGGTTGACTTCATTCCAGTTTACGGATTCAGCGGTCACCACGTCGCGTACGATAAACCGATCTTTGGGGCAGCGGCCCGTATATTTCCCAGTGCTGATCACAAGGGCTTCTAAATCACAAAGTTGCCCCTGACTTCTGCGAATGGATTCGCGGATGAGTTTGGCAGGTGTCTCCTGGTAGTGAATAAAATCCGTAGACTTCAGTCCAAGTCTCAACAATTTGAGGGGAGGCAAAGCTATCGACGGAGATGACATAAGGCCCTATTATTATTAGACGACAAAGGTAAAATTATATTTCCTCTAATACAAGCGTGCCAAATGACTCAAAATTTGAAAGAAATCAATTAATATGACAAATTTTTAGATTTTGTAAAACTAACGACTGTTAGTTTATAGATTGTCTAGACGTACAATTGCTTTGGTGAACGTCAGCGAAAAATTTCGAAAATTGCTCGCAATGATCATGGAAAAATATACCCGAGGCGACGGGAATCAATTCCTCCTTATTTTTACACGCCTGTAAAAATGAGCCGACATGAAATACCTTCCACTGAACCCTGCGATTTTTGTCGAGAATCGCCGCCGCTTCGTCCGGGAAATGCTACCCAATTCGATAGCGATTTTTGTCAGCAATGACGAAGTACCCTCGAACGGAGACGCTTTATACCCGTTTAAGCAAAATAGCGACCAGTTCTGGCTTAGTGGGGTCACGCAGGAGGGAAGCATGGTCATCCTGTTCCCCGATCACCCGGACCCGAGATACAGGGAGGTGCTGGCCCTGGTACGCCCCAATGAACTCAAAGAAAAATGGGATGGCAAAAGGCTTGGAGCCGGGGAGGCAAAGGCCAGTTCAGGAATTGAAACGATTGTGTGGCTGGATGTGCTTGACGCTCAATTGCAAACCTGGATTCACCTGGCCGAAAATATTTATCTGAATTCCAATGAAAATGACCGAAAGGCCAGCCTGCTTCAAACTGCCGATTATCGATTTGCTAATGACATGCGAGCCCGTTATCCACTTCACCATTATCACCGGGCAGCAAAGATCATGAAAAGACTTCGCACGATCAAGACACCGCTGGAAATCGAAGTGCTGCAACAAGCAGTGGATATTACCCATCGGGCCTTCGAACGGCTGCTTAGGTTTATCAAGCCGGGCGTGATGGAATATGAAATAGAAGCCGAGATCTGTCATTCGTTTCTTTCGCAGCGCGCAACGGGTCCCGCATACGGAAGTATTATTGCCGGAGGAGACAGGGCGAGGACACTGCATTATGTATCCAACAGCGCGGAATGCAAAAGCGGTGAATTGATATTGATGGATTTTGGAGCAGAATATGGGGGGTATTGCGCTGACCTGACACGCACCGTTCCGGTCGGTGGAAAATTCACGCGCAGGCAAAAAAGAGTGTACGATGCCTGCCTGCACCTTCATCGTTTTGCCAAGAACCTGCTCAAACCAGGCATTACTATTAGTGAATACCATAAAAAAGTCGGCCAGGAAGCCAATCAGGTTTTCTTCAAACTGGGCCTGCTAAAGAAAACAGAATTGAAAAATGAGACTCCAGAAAATCCGGCCTATTATAAATACATGTATCACGGGGTTTCGCATCATCTCGGTATCGATGTACATGACCTAGGTACAAAGACCGAACCGATTAAAGCGGGAATGGTATTGACGGTTGAGCCGGGCATCTATATCGAAGAGGAGCAGCTTGGCATCCGCATCGAAAACGATGTTTGGATTACGCGCGACGGAAACAAAGATCTGACGGCAAATATTCCAATTACAACCGAAGAGATTGAAGCATTTATGAAAAAATGAATAGTTAACAGGCGAATTAAAAAAGTAACAATGAAAATTCCCGTACATTCATTTTTAAATCAACGCACGCTCAACTGCGATTTGCATGAAGCATCTGCCTAACCTGTTTACTTTAATCAACCTGCTTTTCGGCACCCTGGCGGTTATTTTTATTCTACAAAGCGGACAAACGCTGGTGACGTTGAATGAGGATACCCTCAGCATAAATTTGCCTGAAAAAGTATGGCTGGGGTCACTCTGCATCGGCATTGCCGCGGTGGTTGATTTTTGCGACGGGCTTGTCGCAAGACTCTGCAAAGCGACGTCGCCGTTGGGTAAGGAACTGGATTCGCTGGCCGATGTGGTCAGCTTCGGAGTCGCACCGGGCATGATTCTCTACCAATTTCTTCGCATGAGTTTTGCCAGACAGCCCGATGGCCTGGATGTTTCCATGCTCTGGCTGATACCCGCTATTCTCATACCCTGCGCCGCGGCTTACCGGCTGGCGAAGTTTAATATAGACAGTACACAGCAATACGGCTTTAGGGGAGTCCCAACGCCTGCCAACGCGCTGCTTATCGCGTCGCTGCCGTTTATTATCTGGCAAAACACCAATGAAACGGTCTTCACCGTTTTGCTTAGCAAGTGGTTTTTGTATGCATTGATTATCCTGTTGAGTTACCTGATGGTTTCCAACCTGCCATTAATGGCGCTTAAATTCAAGGATTATTCGATGGGAAAAAACATGCCGAAGCTAGTACTGCTTGCTGTTGGGGTCATGGCCGCCTTACTATTCAGATGGCTCGCCGTACCGATCGTCTTCGTCTTTTACATTATATTATCTTTGGCTTTCAAAAATCGAACGACATGATCTTTTCCGTTCAAGTGAAGGTGATGCCTTTGAAGGAGCTGCTGGACCCGCAAGGAAAGGCAGTCATTGGCGGATTGCAAAACCTTGGGTTAAAAAAAATCAACGATGTCAGGATCGGCAAAAACATTTCATTGCAGATCGAGGCAGATTCGGAATCACAGGCAAAACAAATCGCTGAAGAGGCCAGCAGGAAACTTTTGGCCAATCCCGTCATGGAGTATTTTGAAATCTCCTTCAACTAGGGAATTCCAATCCCGGATAGCCTCCTTATTTCAAGCTCATGCTGTATATTGTTCCCTCACCGATCGGCAACCTGAAAGACATGAGTTTTCGCGCCGTTGAGGTCCTCAAAAAAGTCGATCTGATCCTGGCAGAAGATACCCGCGTATCCATCAAGTTGCTTAATCATTACGCTATTCTGAAACCGCTGTCACCTTATCATCAGCATAATGAACACCAGGTGCTTCGCCACCTGACCAACCAGCTGATCGATGGCAAACAGATGGCGCTCCTGACTGACGCGGGAACGCCTGGCATTTCTGATCCCGCATTTCTCCTTGTCAGAGAATGTATCCGCGTAGGAATTCCCGTTGAATGCCTGCCGGGACCAACGGCATTCGTGCCGGCGCTGATCAACAGCGGAATTCCAGCGAATCGCTTTGCATTTGAGGGGTTTCTGCCACAAAAGAAAGGGCGAAAGACACTGCTCGAAAAACTTGCGCTGGAAGACAGAACGATGATCTTTTATGAGTCACCTTTAAGACTGACGAAGACACTCGCGGATTTTATCCAATATTTCGGGAGCTCCAGGAAATGTTGCGTCAGCAGGGAGTTGACGAAAATATATGAAGAGAACAAGCGCGGGACACTCGAGGAAGTTCTTGTCCATTTTGAAGCCCAGGCCGCAAAGGGCGAGATTGTTATCGTGATTGATGGCGCGGACAAAATTTAACTTTTGGATTCAAAATGTTGAAGAATTATGCCGGAACTTTGCAAAGTAAATATGGGTTTCGCCGCCAGGCGAGACTCCTGGATCCTGGAACATTATAGACCATTTATGAAAAAATTAATGACCCTTTCGATTTTATTCGCTTGCAGTTTTGGATTTATCAGCAATTCTTTTGGACAATTCCGAAAAATACCGGCTGAGGTTACCGAGGCATTGAAATCCCGATACCCCGGCGCCTCTAACGTGTCGTGGAAAGATAAGATATCCGTTTTCGTCGCCAGCTTTGATATGGGAAATGGGAAATACCAGGCGCGGTTCGACGAAAATGGTGAATGGAAGAGTACCGAAAAGGAAATTACCAAAGATGAGCTTCCGGAAAATATCAAGGACGGATGGGAAAAAAGTAAATATGCCGACTGGAATCTGAACAACGTTTACAGTATCGAACTGCCCGACAATGTAATGCAATATCGCCTGCAAGTGTCGAAAAGTGATGTTCAAAAAAAGAATCTTCTTTTCAACAGCGACGGAAAGTTGTTGAGGGATAATATCACATTATAGAATGCGTGGCCGCATGTTCAAAGGACCTACCGCTCACGGAACAATGTTTATTTTTCTTTTGAACTTTATTTGATTTCTATATTTTCGCCGATCATAGACTTTCCTCATATCATGAGCAGATTTGCTATTCTTTTTGTCGCGGTATTTTCCGCGCAGGCCCTCTTTTCCCAACCGAGCCGGTGGCAACAGCGTGTCAAATACCAGATGGATATTGACATGAACGTAGAAAATAACCGGTTCACCGGCAAGCAACATCTGGATTATACAAATAATTCCCCGGATACATTGTACCAGGTATTCTATCATTTGTACTGGAACGCTTTTCAGCCCAACAGCATGATGGACTCCCGAAGTCGTGAACTTGGAAAGGTCTTAATCGGCGGAAGACGAGGCGAAGGCCAACCGGACTGGGATACCCGCATAAGGGATAGAATATTGAACTTGAAGCCCGATGAAATTGGTTACGAGAAGGTCTTGTCCCTGAAAATGAACGGCGTCTCGCAAAGTTTCAAGGAACAAGAAACTATTCTGCAAGTCAAACTCGGCAAGCCGATCCCTCCCCATGCCACCGTTGTTTTTACGATGGACTTTGAAGCGCAGGTGCCGATCCAGATCAGGCGCAGCGGAAGAGATAACCCGCAAACGGGTGTGCGTTATTCAATGAGTCAATGGTACCCTAAAATGTGCGAATACGATTATGAAGGATGGCACCCTACTCCTTATGTAGCCCGCGAATTCTACGGAGTCTGGGGAGACTATGATGTAACCATCGCAATAGATAAGAATTACGTGCTCGGGGGCACTGGCTATTTACTCAACGCGAACGAGATCGGATATGGCTATGAGACAGCGGGCACCAGGGTCTCAAGGCCCGCAGGGGAAAAACTCAGCTGGCATTTCTCGGCTCCCAATGTCCACGATTTCATGTGGGCAGCGGATCCGCAGTACAAACACCTCGTGAGGAATCTTCCAGACGGCAGAGTCATCAACGTTCTTTACAAAAACAAGGACAATGATCCAAGAATGGATACCGCATGGAAAACGCTCGCCGACGCAGCCGTCATTGTTATGCCTTTTATGGAAAAAAGTTTTGGCAAGTATCCTTATCGCCAGTATTCGTTCGTTCACGGCGGTGATGGCGGTATGGAATACCCGATGAGTACACTGATTATCGGGCCCAGCTTGGGAGCAGCGTTCCATGAGTGGACGCACAGCTGGTACCAGGGAATGCTTGGCACCAATGAGTCCCTGTACGCTTGGATGGACGAAGGATTTACGAGTTACGCTACCGCGTTAATTGAAAATTATTATTACACTTACCAGCTGAAAAAGCACCCGGACAACGCCGGCCTGCAGAAAATCGTCAACCAGGAAAAACAGGAACTGCCTTCCAACCATTCTGCTGCTTACAATTCTTATTTCTTCTTTGTCAAAAGCGGATTCCAGGAGCCGCTTTCAACCCATGCAGATCATTTCAATACCAATTTGGCCTACGGTATTGCATCCTATTCGATGGGAGAAATGTTCCTGGAACAACTGGGCTATATCGTCGGGGCACAGGTCAGAGACAAAATTCTTCTGGAATATTATCGGCTGTGGCGATTCAAGCACCCCAACGCGAGCGATTTTGTCAGGGTAGCAGAAAAAGTCAGCGGCCTTCAGCTCGACTGGTTTAAGGAATACTGGATTTATACCACCAAGACGATCGATTATGGCATCGACTCCCTGTGGGAAGATGGTGGCAAAACCAAGATCAGGCTAAAGATGATCGGAAAAATGCCAATGCCGATCGATGTTTTGCTTCAGTTTAAAGATGGAAGCAAGATGATCGCTTATATTCCACAATACTTGATGTTCGGCTCCAAACCGGTCGAAGACAGTTCGATCCCACGCACCGAATACGATCCCTGGAAGTGGACTCACCCAACCTATACTTTCGAAGTGAATCACAAATTGACCGATTTGAAGGTGATGGAAATTGATCCTTCGCAAAGGATGGCCGACCTGGATCGAAAAAATAATAAACTTGAATTAAATTGGGAAGGCGTCTCGCCGCCGGGAGGTAACTAGCCCACAAATCATAAAGTCACTCCCTCTCGGCGTGACCTTATTTATATTGCTAAAGATAAGGACTAGATGCTGCGATTTGTCCCAGGCACAGTGTTTTCGGTAAAGTCGGATGATTGATTTGAAATAAACAACACAACGAAGTTAGAATGGACGACCATCACTTGCAATACCACTTTTGTGGTATTTTGTCTCCGAATAAGGCTTTTTAGCGACCATAGAATTTGTTGATTGCTTCTACCTTATTGTTGACGTGGAGCTTTTCATATATATGATAGACGTGCTTGCGCACCGTTTCCGAATCAATGTAGAGCTTTGCAGCAATTTCTTTTTAGATCAATCCCTTGGATAGTAGCTCAAGGATTTCGTTTTCCCTTTTCGAAAGGATGCTCAACGGCTTTCTCGGAGCGATTTCCTCTTGCGGTGCCGGCCTGTTACGGAAGGCGGCAACAACTTTTCGCGCGATCTGGCTGCTCCATCATAATTAGAATTTCGGGATTCTTTTCTTTGAGCTTTTTCACGCAATCAATGCCATTGCCGCTTTCGCCCAGGTTGATGTCCATCAGGACAACGCTCGGATTCAAAAGCGGAATTTTTTGAACAGCTTCTTCCGATGAAGAAAAACTTCCGCACAGGCGGTATCCATCCGACATCGAAATGAGTTCTTCAAGCGCCGAGCGAATGTCCTGGTTGTCGTCGACAATGCAGACTTGTATAGCCATCGGGCAAAGTTGAGGATCATTTGGCTTAAAAAAAATACCACTTTGTGGTACTTCGGGCAAAAAACGATGCTCGGTTAAATGATTGACAATACAAATTTGTCGTGGAAATAGGCCAGGGGGATAAACCTTTCCAGCGGCGTTATGTCAGGATCAAGACGACTTTCCCGGATTTCATTATCAAGGTTTCCGCCCTTCAGGCAAATGAGAGCGGGTGTACGGCCTTTTCCGGCATTGAACTGGGTGCGGTGTAAGAGCGGCTTTGTCCATAGCCAAAGCGTCTTCAGGGATGCGACTGCCCGGGACACGGCCAGGTCAAAGTATTGCTTTTGAATGTGCTCGACCCTGGTCTGCATAGTGGTTACATTTGTCAAGCCTATCGATTCCGAAATTTCCGAGACCGCCCGAATCTTTTTACCGATGCTGTCAACCAGAAGAAAGTTGGCGTCAGGAAAAAAAATCGCGAGAGGTATGCCGGGGAAGCCGCCACCAGTCCCGATGTCGATGACGCGATACCCGGCCGGAATCTTAAACGTCATGGCGATGCCCAGAGAATGGAGAACATGCTTTTCGTAAAGGTTGGAAATATCTGCCCGTGAAACCAGATTTATCCTGGCGTTCCAAATTTCATAGAGCCTGCCCAAAGAGGCAAATTGCTCCTTTTGTCTCGCCGACAGGTCCGGGAGGAACCGGTTGATCAATTCCAACTGGGGCGGGGTTTTTTCCATAGTGCAGGCACAAAAATCAGGTAGTAAAGAAACATCCAGAGATCAAGCAGCCACCACCACGCAAAGAGGTCTTTTTCATTCAGTTTTTTCATGGTTTTGAAATAAATGAGGGCCTGGGCCAGAAATCGGACTGCGAATGCAATGAGTGCAAATGCCCAATTGTAATATAAGATGGACAACACGAAAAGTGGATAAAGGCAGAACTGCGTGAATGAATAGAGCCCAAGCAGGAATTTGTGCTTGAATTTATAAAACCTGGCAGCGCTGTAGTGACGGGCTTTCTGGTTAAACCAGGCGCCAAATGTCTTTTTCGCTTCCGACAATGTAAAGGTTTCCGGGTCGACGACGATGGCCGTATTCTTGTGATTGGCGACTTTGTTAATAAAGAGATCGTCGTCCCCGCCGGGGAGGTGGTTAATCGACGAAAATCCTTTATTCCGGAAGAACAACTCCTTTTTATAAGAGAGATTTCTTCCCACGCCCATGTAGGGCGTTCCGGCGAGCGCATAGGAAAAATATTGCAGTGCCGCGTGGAATGTTTCAAACCGAATCAGTTTATTGAGGATGCCGGGTTTCTTATGATAGGCCCCATAGCCGAGCACCACTTCAATACCGTCCCGGTACGCTTCCTGCATTTTTTCGATCCAGAACTCGCTTGCCGGCACGCAATCAGCGTCTGTAAGCAAGACGATCTCGTATTTCGCCTCTTTAATTCCGACTGACAATGGATATTTCTTTCCGGGAATACCTATGGCATCCTGCTGGAGGTTAACGATGTGCAGATCTTTGAACGTCTTTTTCAGTTCTTCGAGTAAATACCTTGTGTCATCCTGGCTGGTATGGTTGACGACGATAATCTCATGGGTAGACGGATAAGACTGTACCAGTGACCCGGGGAGGTTCGCTGCGAGTTTTCCGGCTTCGTCCTTGGCGCAAATAATTACGCTGACCGGATGTTGCTGCGATTTTTCCTTTGGAGCGGACTTAAAAAAAGCAAGGCGACTGAAAAACCAGCCGTAATAGAAGAGTTGAATCAGGATTACAAAACAGAACGCGCCAAATAGGATTTCCTGCCATGTCACACGAGCGAAAAACGTTTCCATAATTGTTTGTTCAGGTGCTTGGGGTTGATGGATTCGCGAAAATAATGAAAACGCAGGGCTAATATTTAAGCACATATGCACAAATGTCAATTAAGACGGGGATTCGGGATATTCGCATCGAGTGTATCTTGCGTCGGTTTAATTGTCTTCAACGATGGCAGTTTTGCAATTTGAATTGGAGCACAGCGACGCGAAATCCAACGCCAGGGCGGGCCGGGTACTGACAGATCACGGCGCGTTTGATACACCGGTATTCATGCCCGTTGGGACAGTGGGAAGCGTAAAAGCAGTAACTCAGCAACAGCTGGCTGAATATGTTCACGCGCAAATCATTCTCGCCAACGCCTATCATCTATTCCTGCGACCGGGGACCGAAGTGCTGTCGGTTGTGGGGGGGCTGCATCGTTTTATGGGTTGGGACCGGCCTTTACTAACAGACAGCGGCGGATACCAGGTTTTTTCACTATCGGGGAGCCGAAAACTTCAGGAAGAAGGGGTGACATTCCAGTCCCATATCGACGGATCCAAACATATTTTTACGCCCGAAAAAGTTGTGGATATCCAGCGGATTATCGGCGCTGACATCATGATGGCATTTGACGAATGCACGCCTTATCCCTGTGAATATGACCAGGCAGCCGCTTCGTTGCATCTTACGCACCGGTGGCTTCAGCGTTGCCTTGCACAATTCAATCAAACACAAAGCCCCTATGGTTACAGCCAAAATTTATTCCCGATCGTACAGGGAAGCACATACCGTGACCTTCGAAATGCTTCCGCCCAATTTGTGTCGTCTCTGGATGCCCCGGGAAACGCTATTGGCGGGTTAAGCGTTGGGGAACCTGCAGAAATCATGTACGAGATGTGCGACATCTGTTGCCGCATTCTTCCTGCAAACAAGCCGCGTTATTTAATGGGAGTGGGCACGCCCTGGAACCTGCTGGAATGCGTCGCGTTGGGCATCGACATGTTTGACTGCGTTATGCCTACCCGGAATGGAAGAAATGCCATGTTGTTTACGTCGAAGGGCGTGATCAACGTTGATAATAAAAAATGGGAAAGCGATTTTTCTCCAATAGATGAAGGAATTGAATGCGTGTTCAGCAATAAATACTCCAAAGCCTACCTGCGGCACCTGCTGAAGTCAGGGGAAATCCTTGGCCTGACGATCGCCAGCGTCCACAACCTTGCGTTTTATAGCCACCTGATGGCAGCCGCTCGCGCCCACATATTTTACGGCGACTTTTCCCAGTGGAAGAAAGATCAAATCAGCATCCTTCAACAAAGGCTTTAAACGCAAATCCATTCAATCAAGTTATGGCTTCCAGGTATTGTTGGACTCATCAATATCCGGCAGAACTTTGTCGGGATCGATGATCACCTCGGTAATTTTGTCCGTCGATGGGTAATGGAACTTCCAGGTGCTGCCATGTTCCCAAATTTCAACAGGCAGCTTGATGCGGTCGTCCTTACCGTTTGCCTGCTTCACTTCAATCGTAACGGGCATGGGCAGCTTTTCTAGGTTCGCAATGGTGATGATTGCTCCATTTGTGGAGTCGTTGCCCTTGTATTCCACCCCCTTTACAGCCTGGTCGAGTTTCCAGTTATACAGGAACCATCCGCGCCAGAACCAATCCAGGGTTTCCCCACTTGCATTTTCTATTGCGTGGAAAAAATCCCAGGGCGTTGGATGTTTGTAAGCCCAGTTGTTGATGTAATACCTAAATGCAGCGTCGAACCTGTCCTGTCCAAGGATTTCGTATCGAAGTAATTGCAGCCCGACTGAAGGCTTGAAGTATGCGTCGAGGCCCAGGTTATTTGGAGAAGTGACGTCGGGTATTGTCATAATACTCTCGCTGTTGGCGCCGAATATGAACCCCGCCGCCTGGTGGAGATTATTGTTCTTGTTTTCAAATTCTCCATTATTGAATGCTTTATCTGCCACCGAATTGATGAACGTATTAAAACCTTCATCCATCCAGGGGTATTTACGTTCGTTGCTGCCCACAATCATCGGAAACCAAGTATGACCGAATTCATGGCTTGTCACGCCCCAAAGGCCGCCGCCCTGCGCGCGGGAGGAACAAAAAACAATGCCTGGGTACTCCATTCCATTAACAATGCCTGCAACGTTTGTTGCAGCAGGGTAAGGGAACTCGTACCATTGTTTTGAATAGTGCTCAATAGCGCCTTTGACAAATTCCGTGGCGCGCTTCCAACCTTTTTCCTTAGCCGATTCTACGGGGTAAACCGACATGGCCAGCGATTTTTTTCCGCTGGGCAGATTGATGCGCGCTGCGTCCCATACGAACGCGGTAGACGCTGCAAACGCCACGTCACGGGCATTAACTATTTTGAATCTCCAGGTCAGCTTATCTTTTGCGGGTCGGGAATTCTTGTCGTTGACTTCTGATTCGGAACGAATCGTAACGGTTTTATCGCTTTCCCGGGCTTCTTTGAGCCTGGCGATTTGCTGCGAAGTGAGTACTTCAGACGGATTTAGAAGCTCACCGGAACCCACAACGATCATGTCCGCAGGTGCCGTAATGCTGTACTCCAGGTTGCCGTATTCCAGGTAAAATTCTCCCTGGCCCAGATAGGGGAGAGTGTTCCATCCCATGACGTTATCAAAGACGCACATCCTCGGGTACCACTGGGCGATCTCATAGATCAAGCCATTTTTGGTATTTTGCCTGCCCATGCGATCCGTTCCATATTCGGGGATCTGAAATGAATATTCAATCTTGAATTCCATAGAGTCGCCATATGCGCGGATCGGCCTGCTTAGTTTAATTTCCATGCGCGTGTCACTGACCAGGTAGTCCGCATCGGTTTCCTTTCCTCCATATATCACTTTTACTGATTTAATAGTATAACCGCCGTCAAAGTTCCGATTAGCCCAACGACCGCCGCTGATTGCAGTCGCTGCGACTGAGCGCGAATCCTGACGATAAATATTCTGGTCAAGCTGAAGCCAGACGAATGGGAGCTTTTCGGGACTGTTGTTCTTGTAGTTAATGGTTACTGCTCCGGTGAGGGACTTATTAGTGGTATCAAGCGAAGCAATAATCTTGTAGTCTGCGCTGTTTTGCCAGTATTTTGGCCCGGCACTCCCAGCGGCCGAGCGAACATCATCACCATAGGAAGGATAAAATATCGGTGCGAATGCTTCATGCTGGTCATAATTTCCTTGTGCATAAAGGCGAACACCAAATAAGAGAATGGCAATGGGAATTAAAAAAAGCTTTGTCATGTTACATAAATTTGGGGCATCGGCCGGTCAATCGTCGCAAAAAGAGCAAAGATATTGTGAGAAGGTAATTTTAACGTAAGGAATTTGATAAAAGGAAAGCCAAAATCAGTGATCGGGCTTAGATGGGGGCGATTTAAACATTTCCTTTGTTAATTCTACAAGGAACCTCTGGCGATTTCTTTTTAGCTTTGCGATCGCATTAGAAATGAAAATAATCGACTGGTACATACTGAAAAAGTATTTTGTTACTTTTTTCTTTACCATCCTTACCATTACAACGATTGCCGTGGTCATCGATACCAGCGAGAAAGCCGATGACTTCGTCAATTCCGGCCTGAGTACATGGAAGATCATTACCAACTATTATGTCGGCTTTGTGCCGTTCATCATTTCCATGATTTTCCCGTTGATGAATTTTATCGCGGTCATCTATTTTACATCACGAATGGCCGCCAGATCCGAAATGGTTGCAATTCTTGCAGGGGGAGTTCGTTTCAATCGGGTACTGAAACCTTATTTTGTCGGCGCTCTTTTCCTCACCGTGATTTTCTGGCTGGCAAGCCAGACCTGGATACCCAAAGCAAACAAGATCCGGACCGATTTCCAGGCTTACTATGTTGACCGCAACAGTTCCTACCAGCCGAACCTGCGCCAGACCGATAATTATTACATGCGCTCAGATTCAAATACATATGTTGCCTTGCTATATTATGATACATCCAATAAATCGGCCGGGGGCTTCACCATGGAGAAAGTCAGGGACAACAAGATCTATCTTAATCTGCGCGCCGACAGAATACAGTGGGATACGGCAAAAAAAGATTGGAAACTATATAACCTTGTCGCTCATACGATGAATGGGTCCCGCGAGTCTGCATGGAAGTCCAGGGACTCGAGCGTCAATCTTAACATCCGTCCAAACGAGCTGGGCCACGACGAATACCTGAAGGACAAATTAACTTCCAGCCAGTTGAGGGAGTATATCGAAAGAGAAGAGATCAGGGGTAACGAAGGACTCAATATTTACAAAGTGGAGCGGTATCATCGCGATTCGACGCCGTTTTCCATCCTGATACTAACAATCATGGGAGCCGTAATTTCTTCCAGGAAGGTGAGGGGCGGAAGCGGGCTGCATCTTGCGCTCGGCATTGTTGCAGCGGCTCTTTTTGTCGTTATGGATAAGTTTGCGATCACATTTTCCACCAAGGGAAATTTTCCGCCGATCCTGGCGGCATGGGTCCCCAACATTATCTTCAGTGGCGTAACGCTTATTCTTTACAAAAAGGCACCCAAATAAAATTAACAGGATCAATCGGCGCGCTAGAGAAGAACGTTTGTCGTTGTTTTTCGAATTTGCATATTGTCTGCATTGCCCTAACTTTATTCGACAATTCCCTTTACTACTTTTTGTTCGGGATCATATCATCTAAATATTGGCTTCATGGGTATCTTAAAAGACAGGTTTAAAGCAAAGTCCGACGCAATGGCAGCGGAAATAAAGGAAATGATCAAAGAGAATGGTAATAAAAAAATCGGCGAGGTCACACTTTCACAAATTTACCAGGGAATGCGCGGCATGACCGGCCTGGTCACAGAAACGTCCCTTCTTGATGCTAAGGAAGGTATCCGCTTTCGCGGCTATTCCATTCCCGATTTGCAGAAGAAATTACCGAAGGCGCTGAAAGGAGATGAACCTTTGCCCGAAGGACTTTTTTATTTAATGCTGATCGGCGAATTGCCGTCCGAGGAGGATGTCCATCATATCACATCGCTATTGCAACGAAGGAGCCATGTGCCAAATCATGTTTTTGCGGCTATTGAAGCTTTGCCTCTATCTACACACCCCATGACCCAGTTTGTGGTTGCCATCATGGCCCTCCAAACGGAAAGCCAGTTCGCCAAAAAATATGCGGAGGGCATGAATAAAAAAGATTACTGGGAAGCTGTTTTTGATGACGCGATGGATTTGATCGCGCGCCTGCCCCGGGTGGCCGCTTACATTTATCGCCGGAAGTACAAATTCGGCGATCACATTCACCCAAATGGCCTCCTGGACTGGGCTGGAAATTTCGCTCACATGCTCGGGTATGAAGATGAAACCTTCAAAGAACTGATGCGGCTTTACATGACGATACATGCCGACCATGAGGGCGGAAATGTGAGTGCGCATGCGACTCATTTGGTGGGATCGGCACTGGCTGATCCTTACCTCTGCTTTGCAGCGGGAATGAATGGCCTCGCGGGTCCACTTCATGGCCTCGCTAACCAGGAAGTTATCAAATGGATTTTGGAAATGCGGAATGAACTCAAGACGGAACTGCCATCAAAGGAACAGATCGCCGAATACGTTCAGCGGACGCTTCAGGCAGGCAAAGTAGTTCCAGGGTATGGCCACGCGGTGTTGCGCAAAACTGATCCGAGGTTTTCTGCACAGATGGAATTTGGAAAAAAACATATGCCCGACGACCCGATTGTTCAGACAGTATGGAATGTTTATGATACGGTCCCCCCGATCCTGCAGTCATTGGGGAAAATAAAAAACCCATGGCCGAACGTCGATGCGCATAGCGGTGCGCTCCTTGTCCACTACGGCCTTGTCGAGTATGAGTTCTATACCGTGTTATTCGGGGTAAGCAGGGCTCTTGGTGTTATGGCGAGTCTTTGCTGGGACAGGGCGTTGGGTTTTCCGCTGGAAAGGCCCAAATCAGTTACGACGGAATTGGTCAAGGCTTGGCTGCAGGGTAAAGATGAGATTTGGGGCGATTAATTCCGGCGGCCGCTTTTTAGGTTATCGCGAGCTTGTAACCATTGTGATATTCCTTCATCAAGTACTGGTCATCGACCGCCAAATCTGAGAATTTTGCGGCGGCTTTATCCCATGTTAACTTTTTCCCGCTGCGAAACGCGATATTGCCCATTTGAGCAACTGTTGCAACGTGCGCGCCTGCTTCGATTGGGCAATTGAGGTCCTCTGTTTTCCTGGAACGCACGGCATCGATGAAATTTACCCAGTGCCTGGCGATGCCGTCATCGGTCACTCGCGCGAGCGGTTTACTCACTTGGTTTTTGCTCTGTTTTTCTTCAATGACTTCCCAACCATTCCTGTCGAGCACGAGCGTGGCGTTGTTACCGATATAAGCGATCCCGTGATCCCTGCCGTATGAACCGTTGTCTATGCCCATGGCATGGTCCCATACAAGGTTAAAGGTGTCAAATTCATAAAGCGCTGTAAGCGTATCCGGAGTTTCTTCGGCGAGTTCCGGGTAGGCAAATTTTCCACCTAGAGCCGAAATGCTTTTTGGGACGTCTGCTTTCATTCCCAGCAATCCATAATCGAGCAGGTGAACGCCCCAGTCCGTCATCAGGCCGCCGGCATAATCCCAGAACCAGCGAAAGTTAAAATGAAAACGGCTGGCATTAAACGAACGCTGAGGAGCGGGCCCGAGCCACATGGCGAAATCGACTCCGGGTGGCGGAGCCGAGTCAGGTTGAACAGCCATCGGCTTCATCCATCCCTGGTAACACCAGACTTTCACGGTGCGGATGTTGCCGAGCTGGCCGGAATAAACAAATTCGACTGCGTCATGGAAATGCTGCTCGCTTCGCTGCCATTGGCCACACTGAACGATACGCTTATACCTGTCCCGCGCCGCTACCATGGCGCGGCATTCCCCGATGGAGTTCCCGACAGGTTTTTCCACGTAAACATCTTTGCCAGCTGCGCAGGCCTCCGTCATAATGAGCGCATGCCAGTGGTCGGGCGTACCGATAAGGACAACATCGACATCCTTCCGGTCGATGATATGCCTGTAGTCACCGTATGTCTTAATCCTGCCGGTGTCGATTCCTTTTTTTTGCAGGTCTTTCATCCTCCGGTCAAGGACTGACTGGTCTATATCGCAGATCGCAACGACATTGACGCCTGGCACTTTTAGCGCTGCTTCAAGATCCGACCAGCCCATGCCGTTGAGCCCAACGGCACCAATCTTGATTTGATCGCTTGGGGAAATCCGCGACTTAAAAATTCCCAAAGTGCTGCTGACCGGATGAATGATCGCGGTCCCGCTTGCAAGCGCAAGCGATTGTTGAAGAAAAACACGACGGCTATGCATATGGAAAAAAGTGTAGCGTGCCTGGTCCGTCAGGCAAGGATATTATTTTTGAGGTTTTGATAACTTTTGCTGATGCTTTCGTAAACGGGCAATTTTACCTGGTCCTGCTCTACGAAGAAATATTCCATCCCCGAAAGTTTCTTCAGCTTAAATAAATCTTTGTAGGCAATGACGCCGGTTCCTACTTCGGTGAAAGCCTGATCGGCGTTCAGGTCGGTCGAAGCACTTTTTTTTGTCTCCATATCCTTTATATGCCACATTTTAAATCTGCCCGGATGCGCTTTGATCAAGTCCTCAGGGTTAGCACCCGCTCGCGTGACCCAGTACATGTCCATTTCAAAACTGACCAGTTTCGGGTCCGTTTCGGCCAGCATAACGCTCATTCCAGTCTTGCCGTCGCCCAGATCCTTGAATTCAAAATTATGATTATGATATGCCAACTTCATCCCGGCAGCATTGATCTTTTCGCCTGCCTTATTCATTTTTTGCGACAACGATTTGTAGGCATCCGCATTCCCACGCAACGCGTCGGCCAGGAATGGGATCGTGATAAAGGCATGAGACATTTTCTTGCCCGCCTCGATGGTCGAGTCAAGGTCCTGTTCGTCCTCCTTCATGAGGAAAGCATTGAGGCCATAGTGACCGCTTGGAGAGACGAGACTATTTTGTTTGATGATGTTTGCAAATTCTTCCACACTCAGTCCAAAATATTTTCCGTTGCCAAAACCAAATGCTTCCACCGAATTATATCCGATCGCTGCAACTTTTTCGAGGATGCTCTTGAGATTGGCAGCCTGGTCAGCCGGGCCGGTTTTCACCTTGAATATTTCATTGCGCAAAGTATAAAGCTGTAAACCGATAAGTTGCTTGGCTGCGAACAGCCCTTTTGCAGGGACAAACAGCGCGCCCGTTGCCAGGGACGCCTGTTGCAAAAATGATCGACGTGTTGTTGTCATGGCAATTTCGTTTCACTGAAATTACGAAATAAGGTATCAAAATAACGGGCTGTGCAAAATTTAATCGATAGAAGTGTCAGCAATACGGTTAATCGCGCTAACGACGCGTTATTGCGCGAGCAGGCCATCTACAATGTTGTAAAATTCTTTTTTCTGCTCTTCGTAATGCTCTCCTGTACCCGGGCCATTGAACCCAGTGTGAATTCTTTCAACCTGGTGGTCTTTGCCTAAAAAAATGGTCGTGGGAAATCCTTCGATGTTGGATAGTTCGGGAAGTGTCTTTTGCGTCTTCAGGGAGTCGTAAACGGATACGCCTGTGATCAGCATTTCGTAATGGACACCCAGGTGCTTGTGAAAATTTTCCAGGCTGGTCCTGGATCGTTCGAAGTTCGTGCTGCGTTCGTATGCCAGCCCGATAACCTCCAGGCCCTTGCGGTGATAATGGTCATACATCTTAGCCAATACAGCTGTTTCGTCCATGCAATTCGGGCACCATGAACCCATAAGCTGCACGACGACAACTTTATTCTGGTATCGTTTGGCCTTCAGGGAAACAAATTTCCCATTCAGGTCCCTGAATCGAAAATGAAGAGAAGAATTTCCCGGGCGCATTTTAGTCAGTGTGAACTCGTCGGCTAATTTTGCCTGCTCATCTCTTCTTGCGGTCCAGCTATTCTTAAATGTCGGACCAGCATAATGTCTTCCGGTCATTTTATCACCTTTTATCCTGGCAGTAAACAGATAGGCGTGGCTTCCGTCAAAGCACGACAGTTTCAGGGAATCGCCGTCCACTACGCCTTCGAGGTATCGGTAATCACCGGTAGGATCGAGAAAAGTGCCCGTTACCTTGTTCCCATGCTGAACGAATTCACCCACGTCGGCCGTTGTGACACCCGTGCTGTCGTCACGGAAAGTGACAGCCCAGCGTCCGGCCACCTTCGATGGCGCTGCGACGCTGGCAAGCGGAAAGCGCATGTATTCGTTTCGATTCGCTTCCCCATGTTTAACTGTTAGTTGGTTCGCTTCCATCGGTATAACTTGGTAGCTGTTTTGCAAATGCTTATAGTAATACCCGGACAACTGCCCCGGTGCTGCCCGGCGGAGGTGTAGCTGTGCTTCAAAAAAAGGCATTTCAATGATTATGGAGTCGCCTGATTGGCTTATGTTGTCGACCTGGATTAATTCACCCGCATTTTGAATAAAGAGGCGCTTATTGCCGATTTTCCTATCTATCACCAGGAAATTAAAAACAATGTCATTGCCATCAGATCTTTCCAGCAGCGCGCGGTATTCGCCATTTCCCAGGTCTATTTTCTGGCCGAAAGCGACGAGCTGTACAAAGGCCAGACCAACAACGAAAACAAATTTTGTCAATATTGATAATGATTTCATGCTGCCTTTATAAAACAGGTCCAAAACGATTATGTTCATTGGAGATTGGCCAGCATATCCGAGGTCATTCTCGACAAGTCAAACTCATGCTTCCAACCCCAATCTTGGCGAGCGGTTGAATCATCGATGCTTTGGGGCCAGCTTTCTGCAATCGCCTGCCTGTAATCAGGCGTAAAAGAGATTTCAAAGCCGGGAATATGCTTCTTGATTTCGGCGCCGATTTCTTTTGGCGAAAAAGTAATCGCCGCAACATTGTAAGAGGTATGGACCGAAATCCTCTCGCGAGGAGCTTCCATCAGTTCGACGGTAGCGCGAATCGCGTCCGGCATATACATCATCGGTAAAAGCGTGTCTTCGTTGAGAAAACAGGTGTATTTGCCTTGCTCAAGGGCCTCATGGAAAATTTCAATCGCGTAGTCAGTCGTCCCGCCGCCCGGCGCGGATTTATAGCTGATCAGACCCGGATAGCGGATGCTTCTCACGTCCACACCGAACCGGCGGTTGAAATAATTGCACCAGAATTCCCCCGCATATTTACTAATCCCATATACGGTGATCGGTTCGATGATTGTCTGCTGCGGACAATTTTTTTTAGGTGAAGTGGGACCGAAAACCGCGATGCTGCTTGGCCAATAGACTTTTTGCAATTTTTCTTCACGGGCAATGTCGAGAACATGGAGCAACCCCTGCATATTGAGGTGCCATGCGAGGCCGGGATTTTTTTCGCCGGTCGCAGAAAGTATCGCGGCCAGCAGGTAGATCTGGGTAATATTTTGCCGTATAACCTGGACATGCAGCATTTCTTTGTTCATGACGTCAAGGGAAACGTAGGGCCCGGTACCTTTGAGCAGCTCGTTTTCTTCCCGGAGATCTGAGGCCACCACATGCGCGTTGCCGTAAATTTTTCTCAGGGCGAGTGTAAGCTCCACTCCGATCTGCCCTGAGGCGCCGATGACCAGAATTTTTTCCTTCACCATAGTTCGATTGATTTGGGTGCTGATTTTTGATCGTTCAATATATTTACGGATCGATTTCGCCGGTTATTCGCAGAATGCGTTCGATATCATCGGGCACGTCGACGCAGTGACTTTCATACCGCGTAAGAACACATTTTATCCTGAATCCGTTTTGTAACCAGCGCAGCTGCTCCAAGGATTCAGCTTTTTCCAACGGGGTCACTGCGAGGCTGGTTAGCTTTCGCAAAATATCGCTCCTGTATGCGTACATACCGACCTGACGATAAAAGAGATGATGCAAATGCCATTCTTTTTCTGCCACATTCCTGACAAATGGGATCGGGGACCGACTGAAATACAAAGCCTCGTTTTTTTCGTTGAGCACGATTTTAGCCTCGCCCGGATCAAAGAGTTGTTCGCTTGATGAAACCGCAATCATTTGCGTGAGGATCTCGGCTTCCTCGTCAAAGGCTTCGGTGAGTTCGTCAATTTGCTCATGCCGGATGAATGGTTCGTCGCCCTGGATGTTGATTACCCAGCGATAAGTTTCGGCAAGAAGTCCCAGGGCTTCGAAACAACGGTCTGTCCCGCTCGCATGGAATTGCCTGGTCATTACCGCCTCGCCGCCGAAGCCCTGGACGTGATCTCGTATTCTTTCATCATCCGTCGCGACAATTAACCGGTTTAAGGTTTTGGCCCGTGCTGACCTTTCATATACCCGCTGAATCATGGATTTCCCCCAGATATCAATCAGGGGTTTCCCGGGAAACCTCGTAGATGCAAACCGGGCCGGAATAATTCCAATGATCATTGCGGGGTCAGTTGAAAATTGATATAATCTTCGGTCGTATAAAAAGCCGGATCAATCGCATTCCGAAATTGCCAGTAGCGCTGGTAGGTTTCTCCAAACTCCGTTCGTTTTTCTATTGTATCCATAATATTGCCCCGTATGGCCATCATCAATTCGACAGCTTCTCTCACCGCATGACTGCCACCGTCGACGGATGTGATATAGTCGGCCAGGCCTTTTTGGGTGGCGTACCCTGTTAAGAACGGATTGACTGTCCTGCCAACCATCACCCGTAGCCCGCATATTCGCGCGGCTGAAAAGTCAAGCACGTCATCAAAAACAAAAGCTACTTCCTGCGGATCAATTTCATTACGGCGGCAGAAATGAAGGACGGCTTCCGATTTATGCCTAATCTTAAAATAGACCTCATGAAAATGTTCGCGCTTGGCGAATTTGAAAGCCAATGGATTTTTTTCGCCGGAAATAATGGCGGTAAACAGGCTTTGGTTTGTGGCGATGAAATGGCTGAATCGAAGAAGATTTGTTCCCATCGCGTCAATCTCGCTAAAAGTGCTTGAGCCACTCTCGTCCTTAATGCCGCCATTAAATACCCCATCCCAATCAAACACAATGGCCCGTATCCTAATGACCTTTTGACGCAGGGATTCCGGCGATTCCAGGAACCGGCCGCGGAACATCTGGGCTATTTGACTGATATCGTCATTCATGGATTTCGCTGGAGAAAGGCTGACAGGAAATTGAGGTTTGCCATTTGATTATTCCTCGCTTTTCAGGTCCTGGATGTCCAGCATGCCGACCGGCTTTCCATTTTCCGTTACCAGGATCGTGTCAACATTTGTTTGTTTGAACAAGCCGGCGGCATCATTCAGCAGGGCGTTCGAATCGATGCTGACGGGTGACTTAAATGAAAGCTCCTGAAGTTTTTTATCCAGGATATGTTCGCCGTCTTTTTGCAGCAGGCGCCTGAGGTCGCCATCGGTGAATACGCCGGATACAGAACCGTTGTTGACCACGGTTACGGCACCAAAACCATATTCGGTCATTTTCACAATCGCGTGCTTCAAATCAGTTTTCGAATCCACAACCGGATTGATCCGGTTCATCGCGTCTTTCACCCTGACCGTCATCAGCCTGGTATCGCGCAGGAACTGTTCGGTGCCGATCGCGGTGAAGTTATTATCTGTCAGTGATTTCAGGACTTTAAGGGGAACCGTAATGGTATGTACGCCCAGGTTGATGGCATTGCGGACGTGCTCATTGTGTCGAACAGAGCTGAACATCACTTTGGTTTCATAATGATAGCGGTTAACGGCATTGACACACTGTTCGACGAGCGCAAGTGCGTCATGACCCTGGTCTTGCAAGCGGCCGATTAAGGGGCAAACATAGTTTGCGCCCGCGTGCATGGCCATATAGGCCTGCTGCAGGGTATATACCAGGTGGATGTTGACCAGCAGGCCCTTTTTGCGAAGGAGATAGCATGCACGCACAGCTTCGAGAGAAACAGGGAGTTTAAAAACCGTCCGTTTTGAATCCAATCCAAGATCGAGCTGCCGTTGGGCTTCCTTAACTACTTCTTCGGCCGAGCCGCCCAGCGCTTCTATCTGAAGGACAGGCACCATCTTGGATAGCTTGACGATCGTTCCATCAATGTCCGTGATACCTTCCCTTTGCATAAAGGTTGGCGTCGTTGTCAGACCATCGAGGAAACCAAGCTTAAATCCTTCTTCGATTTCCCCTAAATTGGCCGAGTCAAGATATAATTCCATGTTTGTTTTGTTTATTCCCGCAAATGTATTTTAGATTTTCCTATTTATTATTCAAACGTCGGTGAGCTGGTTTTTCCTGTATTTAACCTCCACGCTGTGCAGGTCGAGAATCGGCTTCATGAATTCCTCCAGGTCATAAACACAAAGTTGACTTGCCGCGTCACAAAGGGCTTTCTCAGGTTCAGGATGGGTTTCGATAAAAACACCGTCGACGCCGGATGCAACGCCAGCCCGGCTCAGAACGGGAAGAAACTCACGGGCTCCGCCTTTGGAATCAGCACTGGGGATTCCATATTTCCGAATAGAATGCGTGATGTCAAAAACGACGGGATAATTCAAACGCCCCATGTGATAAAAGCTCCTTGGATCGACGACCAGGTCATTATAGCCCATCGTATACCCACGCTCCGTCAATATGATGTTGAAGTTTCCTGCCTCCTCGCATTTTGCTACGGGGTGCTTCATGTTATCGGGGGCCAGGAATTGCCCGTGTTTGATATTAATGACTTTCCCCGTTTTTGCCGCCGCGACCATCAGCTCGGTTTGCATGCAGAGATAGGCCGGTATTTGCAAAACCTCACATACTTCTGCTGCTCCGGCAGCCTGCTCAGGGTAGTGTATATCGGTGAGTACCGGAAACCCGAATTCTTCCTTTACCCTGGCGAGCATTTTCATGCCGTTTTTCAAGCCTGGCCCATCGTAGTATTTCAAGCTGCTTCTAT
>JAJPJP010000363.1 GCA_021324175.1 Chitinophagia bacterium | reverse complement strand
GAAATGCAGTTTTTTTACGATTTTTTATATAAAGCGCACTTCCCAAATAGTCAGCCAATTTTATTCAGGGTCGGATACAACTTCTAAAATCAATTTTTTGAAATTATGATTCGGAAATCTCTCGGTCTTTGTTTCTTTTTTTTGACCCTCCTGGTTGGTGAGGCGCAGGTGAACCTTCAAACAGGTAGCGCGGTTTTTTCGCTGCCAGTTTTTAACTGGCAGGACACTAAGAGCAGATTGAACCTCGCGATTACCCTTAATTATGATTCAAAAAATGGACTTAAGGTAGATGAAATTGCTTCTAACATCGGGCAGGGGTGGAGCTTAAATGCGGGTGGCGTAATCACCAGAATCCAGGTGGGCCAGCGCGACGATCAAATGCCTGGAGTGGACCAAAGTTATGGAGATACTTCAGCTTACCCTCCCGGCTATCTATACAATCATAACATCACGAACGGATGCCCCATAGCGTTGACTGAATTGCCACTTTTCCTGAAGCAAGGCGTCGTCTACACCGATGGGAATGCTGAAGACGCGGACCGGGAGCTTGATTATTTTCTTTTTGATTTTAATGGCAGGACCGGGATGATGGTGCTGGGAAACATCATTGGTGGAGTTGGTAACCCTGCTTCTATTATCGGAGACTCGCGATTGATAGCCACCTATGATATTGATGCAAGCGAAGCGAATGCCAATCACAGCAGAACTTCCATCTCATCCTTTCACATTACTGACGAAAATGGTCTTATTTATACGTTTAGGAATAAGGAATATGTCAAGATTCTTCGAACTCATTTCGGAATAGAGATCACGGACCAAAACGGTCCGATTTTTCAACTTATTCCGGACCCAAACCCTTTAGATGGGGAGATTTACGATCAGTTTGGTTACGACAATTTTCGGAACGAGGAGAATCCTTATGTTTCTGACAGCTGGTACCTAAGTTCTATTACTGATCAATTGACCGGCCGAACAGTGAATTTTTCCTACCAGACAGAAAATCTCAGTAACTATTCCGGCAAAACAATTGAAGCGGTGGTTCCCGGTATAGTATCACCCTTTACAAATAAATTGATTGAAAAGGGCGATCTGCCTTTAAACGGATATGTCAACCTTTTGCACAAAATCTCAATAACAAAGACTCCCAGATTGAGCCAAATTACTTACCCGGATGGCAATACTGTAACATTTGATTATGGGGCCAGTAGGGTTGATTTAGCAGGAGACCTAGTTCTAAGTGATATACAAGTCAAATATTTGGGAGATGTGGTAAACAGATTTGACTTCAGACAGGCTTATTTTATTGGGAATAAGATTAGGAATCCACAAGCAACTTCGGAATACAAGTTGGCCAGGCTTTGCCTGCAATCTGTTCAAAAATTTGGCGCTTATCAGAAAGACGAAGATCCGCCCTACATATTTAGCTATTATACAGGAACCAATAACACAGAAAATCTGGTGCCGCCGCCTTTTTCAGACCTTAAAGACATTTGGGGATATTATAATGGCGACGGAAGTGGAGTGGCCCTTGCTAGTAGCACACTTCATCGGAGTTTTTTTGAATATCAAACACTTTCTTTCGCGGATCTCAATAATAATGATGCTAGCTATGTGCCGCCTTCGAGGGTAAAAGCAAATTATGCAAAGCTTGGCCTACTTCAAACAATTCAGTTCCCCACCGGCGGCACGTTGTCATATGAGTACGATCAAAATGTATACAGTTTGGGAAGCACGAATATCCCGTATGGGGGAGTTCATGTGTCGCAGACTATTTTGCATGATGGTTCTTCAACTGCCAACTCTGACATTGTCACGGGTTATTCATATTTACTCGATGATAATATTACCTCTTCATTGTGGGGGTTCGAACCGACAATCAATCGGACCCAGAACTGGATATCATACAGACCCTTCGGTGACGAAAAGTATGGTGGACTATTGAGCGGAATTCAGTCCTCGAGCGACATTAACAAGACAAACCTATTGACAAAATTAGTTGCATTGTCCGTCAGTGGCGTACTGGAATATGAGGCATACGTCAATTTTGTCGCGGATCCCGCAGGATACATGATAGCACTTGCATTGCAGGAATTATTTTTTCCTCCTGCCACTGGTGCGGATTTAACCTTGATCAAAACTTATTATAACTACGACCTGACGCAAAAAAACCTCTTGCCTGTACAATTCAAGCAGGTTAAAGTAACACCCCTGACACCAGTTAATTCGATCCCCTTGGCCTACGCCTCACAAAATGGATGGACGATATACAAATTCTCAAGCGATACGGAAAATCCCGTTCTGGTTAGTACAACGGCAAACCAGGCAGACTTTTCATCAAAGCAAAGAGTTTTACCTTGGCTTTATGGGCGACTGGAGTTAATAAATGTATATAATGCTTCGGGAAATTTGGTCAAACAGACGGAAAATGACTTTGACTGGGAAGATGCGGTAGCAAAGAGAGTTATTAATCAGCCTTCGTTCACTTGTAGCGTGAATTCTTATCAATACTTGCCAACGCAGACCTGGTGGAATGCCTCATCTCAACCTCAGCCATCGGGATATTATCGAACGACCCCAAGCACCCACATCACATTTACTTCAAATCAAACGATTCCTTCCATTGTTGTCGATAACTACTCAATATTTACCGGGCATGCACCCCTGACTGATACCTACGTCCGAACTTTTAATAGTTCCGGTTCGTTCCAGCAAACTCATACCAGTTTCCAATACGGTCCGAACCTTTTACCCTCCCAAACCATCACGACTCTCAGCAACGGCGACCAGCAGGTAACTCAAGCCTATTATTCTGACGATTATTCGCCAACCGGCGTGTTTCAAAGCCTGCAATCGCTCAATTTGGTCGATTTGCCCGTCGCGACATATAAGTCGATTATAAAAAATGGATCGACTGATATGCTTTATCTCGGTGCCCAGGTGATTCAGTATGGAAATCTGGCAAACGGCGATATAGAGCCTTCGCAAATCTATGTTGGCCGAAGCAGTGCTCCGGTTAGTTTTGGCGGTTTTGACGGTGGTAACCCACTTAATTATCCAAATCTTGTCCTGACTCAAACCCTTCGTTATGACCTGTCGGGAAACCTGGTCAAGACTGAAGACGAGGGAGGAAGAGTTACGGCAAGCTTATATGACTACGCAGATAGATATGTGGTGGCGAAGCTAATCAATGAAGATATTGATGTGAACCCGGTTGCCTATACAAGTTTTGAAACCAGTTCTATGGGGGGCTGGCAATTAAGCGGCAATCCCGTATACAACAATAGTCTGGCAGTAACCGGCAACAACAGTCTTGACATGCAGGGTGGCCAGACTCTGTCGGTAAATTTTACATTCAATTCGCCATACACATTATCTTTTTGGTCGACTGGCAGCATAAGTGTCGATGGTGCAAGTTTAACTAAATCCGGACCCGCCATTGGTTCTTTTACATACTACGAATATTCCGTTCCTTCAACGCAGTCCGGTCTGACCTTGACAGCACCGATAGAGATGTTTGTTGACGAAGTAAGGCTCTACCCGGCAGCAGCTCAAATGACCACGTTTACTTATAATCCACTGCTCGGGAAAACCTCTGAATGCGACAACAATAACCTGGTTTCTTATTTCCAATATGACAATATGGGACGAATCCTGGTTGTAATGGATGCCTACGGAAATATCACGAAATCCTTTGAATACAATTTCAAGCGATAAAAAACTGACTTGAATCTAACCGGCTAACATGAAATGGTTCGCTAAATCTTATCAACTTATTTCAGTCTTAATAGCGCTCCTTCTATTTTCGACGACTGCTAAGGCTCAAATTGGATTGACTGGATCGACCTGCATTATTCCTGATGGGACCACTCAGTACATTTACGCGCTCACGGGCGCCTGGGTCACCAGCGACGAATTGGGCTGGAGAATAAACGGAGGAGTTATCGCCGGAACTTCAATCACAACCGAGTCGGGCATCATCCAGCAAATCGGTATTCAAATTATTTTGACATTCACAAGTGGGAATGCCTCCATACAGGTGACGGATAGTAGGCTCGGGTCATATACCTTAAATGTTTCCCAGGTTGGGACCTTGACCCAGGATGTGATCGGCAGTGATCAGACGGTCAATTATCAGCAAACGCCCGCGAACCTCATTTCATTCACGAATGGGTCTTCCATGTGCACAGTTCCCGACAGTTATGATTGGCAGCAATCAAATTCTTATTATGGGCCTTTTAGTTCCACGGGGATTTCTACGCCGACCTACGCTTTTGCTGGCCCGTTGACACAAACTACTTATTTCAGGCGCGCTGTATCAATTTCGACGTCCACCATTTATTCAAACGTGGTTAAGATTACGGTCGTGTCCTCTTCTTGGGAAAACCTAAACTACATCAGGGTTCACGAAATAATGATTCCGGGAGTAACGAATGTAGTTAATATCGACGCATTGTCAACGGGCGGTCAGGTACAGACCACCAGTTACCTGGATGGTTTAGGTCGACCAATCCAAAAGGTTTCAAAACAGACGGCGACTCCGCAGGGCGGAGGCCCCTGGGGAGATCTCGTCGCTCCTTTAGCTTACGATAACCTCGGCAGGCAGCCCACACAATATCTACCCTATACTATTGCAAATTTTGCACATACATCTACCGGCCAGGCAGGTGCGTTTGAGACAACCGCGTTTACCGATCAGCCTCAATATTACATGAGCAAGCTTAGTGAAACATCGCCATTCAACCAGGTTGCATATGACCAAAGTCCATTAAGCAGAACAGTCAATGTAAAGCTATCGGGAACAAATTACGCGGCGAGTAATGGGACCCAGTACACTTACGATCTCAATGACGCAGATAATGACAACGTTAGAATATGGAGCATTGGGTATGGCAGCGCAGATTACCCTGTCAATATCGGTGTCTACCAATCAAACAGCCTTTTTAAAACCACTGAAACTGATGTCAATGGAAAGACTGTAATCGAATACACTAATAATCTTGGTCAGCTAGTACTTAGAAAGGTACAGCTGGCGTCGGTGCCCAACGATGAATATGATGGGTGGATTTGTACCTATAATGTTTATGATGATTTTGGAAGAATTCGATTTACCATTCAGCCGGAAGCGGTGAACTATTTGTACAATAGTAATTGGACATTCGATGGTCCGACGGGCCAGACGGTCTTGAGCGAACAATGCTTTCAATATCTCTACGATGAAAAGGGGAGAGTCATATCAAAAAAGACGCCCGGCTCATTACCGCTATCAATGATCTACGATAAGCGGGATCGTCTTGTTTTTTCGCAAGATGGAAACCAGCGTGACAAATCCCCCGGTGAATGGCTTGTCAATTTTTATGACGGGCTGGACCGGACAGTATTGACGGCATTGTTTGAAACTTCTGAGACTCAAACCCAGCTTCAGACCGATGTTGATAACGAACTATCGTTGACAAATCTCACAATTCCTGATGCAATTTACGATGATCTGGCATTAGATGGGCGCGACCCTTCGGTGCCTATTTACATCGCAAGGAATTCGATCGAATTTGATGGCGAATTTGAGAGCGTTGATGGAGACGAATTTGAAACCAGGATCGATCCTAATGCAACGACCGGAACTCTCGATATTGTTTTTGCCTATGGACTTCCCATTTCTGAGTCCAATATTGAAAATTCTTCGGTTTTCACGCCCTTAAAATATTTTTATTATGACGATTATACCCAATTTGACGCAGACGGATTCAATGACGGATTTCAAAATGCGGAAGCGTATTCGGGACAGCAGGGAAACATCAACCCGGATCCGATTACGGCTTCGATGCGAACTCATGGAAAGTTGACCGGTACGCGGGTAAGAGTCTTAAATACGAGCACATTTTTGCAATCCACCTTTTACTATGACGAAAAAGAACGTCAAATCCAAGTCAGTGAACAAAATATCAAGTCGGGAACCGACGTGCTTACTCAACAATATAATTTTGAAAATACCATCTTGAGTACTTACATTGATCACAATGCTGTTGGGACAAGTTATACTGACTACGGAATTCTCACAAAATTCGATTTAGACAATATCTTCAGGGTAAAGACAATCGAAAAGGAATTTGGATCTTCCGACTTTCAGCAAATTGTTGGTTATGATTACGACGACCTGGGAAGACTCTTGACAAAGCATTTGGCCCCGGGGTTTACAGGTTCCGGGAAAGATGAGCTTGAAGCTTTGGCATATAGTTACAATATTCACAACCAGCTTACCGGCATTAACAAGGATTACGCATTAAAAACGCCCGGT
>JAJPJP010000225.1 GCA_021324175.1 Chitinophagia bacterium | reverse complement strand
GTGCTTCCGGCGAGTTCATGGCCAGTCATACGATGGGACTGCAATATCTTACGAATGAATTCGTAAACTTTTGGAAAAATACGCCATCGGCATTTCCTCCCGAGTATGTTCAAAACATCGAGGTATCGGCAAAGTTTTTCTTCGATAAGGGTGTTATGGAGCTGGCCGGAACCGATGTAAACAATCCTTTTTGCGTACCTGGATTTGGCCTACAGCAGGAGTTGATGAACCTGCATCATGCGGGTTTGTCCAACTTGCAGGTTCTTCAAACAGCAACAATCAATCCGGCGAAGTTTCTTTATCGTGAAAACGATTTGGGGACCATTTCCCTGGGCAAGCTGGCAGATCTTGTTGTACTTGATGATAATCCTCTGACTGAAATCGCTCATTGCCAGCTGATCAATGCTGTGGTTTTGAACGGAAAATATATATCTAAGGAGGATATCCACAAAATTCTGGCGGATCAAAAATCCAGACAGCACCCGTCGAGATAAATGCGCACCTCTGACTATCGAATTTGCAGTTGGTCAATTTCGATTGGCTGAGTAATCATGATCCTGCTTGATTGGGCTCAATTATTAATTTGATCGTCACGCAATTTTCCCATAACGCGGGCACAGATTTTCTTTAACAGGCACTGATTTTTCTTTTGTCCTAATTATATCACCAACGTTGTAAGACTTGGTATGGCAGAACGGGCAGGCGTGAACGTCACCGGCACTGTCAACATAAATGCTTCTGCTTCCGGCGTAACATCCGATCCGCCGCTGGTGAAAGCCGTGATACATGACAAAAGGATGGGCATTAAAAGCGTTGTCATTATTAATTTTTTTGAAGAAAGATTCTAATTGCACGATATGGTGTTCTTCGAGCAAAACATCCTGGCCGCTGTAATGCCCGATGGCCTTGGGCTCCAGAAGCTGGACAAAATGAACTCCCAGTTCTTTCGCGAATTTCATGTAGGGCATCAGATGATTGCCGTCAAGGAAAGTTTTTGTAACGCATACGCTCAATGAAACGACGAGCCCCGCAGCCAGGGCGGCATTTACTCCGGTGATTGCCTGTTGGAAAATCTGAGGATGGTGGCGAAACGCATTGTGCAATTCCGGAACGTAATGATCAATGCTTACGACAACTCCTTTGCAGCCGGCTTCTTTTAGGCGTCTGGCATTGATGCCTGTCAGATTAAATCCTGACGTTACAACGATGCACTCGCTTTTGTGTCTTGCATGGCGTATGACTTCCACCAGGTCATTGATGCGAACCATTGGTTCGCCCCCGCTGAAATGGAATTGCACGGCACCCTGTTTCTGGTATATGTCGACAACTTGGATGAGTTCTTCCTTTGAAAATGTTTCTTTTTTGTTCAAGTTGTCCCATTCAAAACAATGTTCACAGCGTAGCGGGCATTTCCTTGTAATAGCAAAAAAAACAAGATTCAAATTTCCTGTATGCTTTAGCGGAAAAGCATGCCGCTTCAATTCTTCTTTAAGAGAGGTATTGTAAGAGCGCGATGGCCAGCCCGGGTCATAAAGGTTGGCATAGTACCTGCCGCTCACCTTATAAATCTTACTAATTTTCGGCCCCCAGGTTTGCCTCCGCAAACGAATCAATTGTTTAACTGTTTTGATCACTAGGACAGGCCTTTTAAGCGTGATACAGGCAAAATAAAAAAGGCTGATTATTCTTCCCGTTTTTACGAAGACACGTTCCAAAGCACCCACCCCATGGGCAGTAGCTTTTTTTTCGCTCCCGATATTTTTGATTCGTTGAGACTGACGGTTTTCCATTTGTCTGCTGATCGATCCGATTCGCATAGGTTATTTTTTTACAAGTGAATTAATATTGGTATTCATCGCCTCTCGATAAAGCATTAAACTAAAGTCCGACATCGCGCCTGGCTGTTTGAATATTCTGAGAAAACTGATATTTGGTGCGTTTGTAAAATTTCTTATGTGCTCATAGTAACCTTTAGCGTGCAGGAAATATGTCTGGGTTTTTGAAGCATCTTTTGTCGGAGAATAGGAGTAGTCGATGAGGGTAGCATTGCCTATCTCAGGCTGCTCGAGGAAAATGTCATCGTCCTTGGATAACACCTGCGTCACATCCCTGCCACTCTCGTCCTTTGCAAGAATGGGTAGCTTCCTGCTAACGCTGATGCATTCGTCATTTGAAAAATCCAGTGCTGCATAGTCAATTTCCCAAAACATGAAACCTGAGCTTAGTTTTAGGTTGATTTTATCGCTCGCGCATTTTGTCAGGTCGACAGGTATAGCGATTTCTCTTGAAGCAACCGGGCCCGTGAAATTGAGATTTCTTTGCGTTTTCCATCCGTCCTTTGTTTCCAGCGAGATTTGCAAGGGCAGTTGCTGGTCGATTTTCCACTGTTCCAATTTCTCAACGGGCGTCGATCGTTGCTTTTTGATATATGTGGGGTAATATCTTCCGAATCCTTGGGCAATTTTTCCATAAACCATATCGAGCCAATATGAGTTCTTCAGACGAAGGACAAGCTTTGCAGACGTTTTACCGGGAGGCCGGTTGAAAACGAGATCGAGCTGGTTGTTCTTCTCCTTTGCGGCAGCTGTATCATCAAAGTTGAAGCTCAGGTTGTCATTTTGACCGGTAACGAGAGGGAGCACATTCTTGTTTGCAACCGTCGCTGAAAACGGGAGTACGGGATTGGACAAAGTGTGAAGTGCTCCATTCTCATCGGCAACAACAGTCACATTTTTGTCGTGGGTTGCGACAATCAATTCAGCCAAATCCGTGAATTGCTTTTCCTTCAGTTCATTGCTGATTTGCAACTGGAGCCTTCCCGAAGGCGTGGGGGCCATATCTAATTTAAGGTAATCATTTCTACAAAGTTGGGGATAGATTGCGCCCCCATAAACTTCTCCCTGCAATCTCAATGCTTTTCCGTCGTAAGCGCTAATAAAGGGACATGAACTTTTAGTGGCGAGGACAATGATAACGACTACGGCCAGGATCCCCGCGGTAATGCCCACCGCACCTACAACATAGCTTGAGGTTGTTCTTCCCTTGTCCTTCTCTATTACTTCTACCTTTTGAATTTTCTCAACCGGCAGGGAAAAAGAAGCAGAAAGGTGTGCCGAGGTATCCATTGGAATATAAATATGGACCTCATTTAAGACTTCAGCGCCAGGCTGAAATGGCTTATATCGCATGTTACCAGAATTGCCCATTCTTGAATAAAGGGTATGATTGTAAGGCAGCGTATCAAGGATGCATGTAATTGTTCTCTTATCATCGCTGACCAGCATATTGTTCATATAATATGCACTGCTGCCATTTCGAAGAATGAAATAGCGATTTTCATAAGCAGGTGTATTATAGCTTTGTGCCACCTCAAATTTGTCTTTAGGCGTAGCCTTAAAATAGTTATGGCAGGCGGGAGTAAGCATGCAAAAAAGCGGAACAGACGTAATTCCGAAAATCACTCGTTGAAAACTTGGATTGAAGCGCATAATTGCAGATTTAAGGTTATTAAATGAAATCGGCCTTTGCTATTGTTTTAGTGAATTAAAATGTTTTGATGGAGGGAAATTGATCACTCATGCCCCGCGTGCTTTATAAATTCAATTTGAAGATTGCCTTTAATTGCAAGGAACCGAGTGTAATCCTTCCATAGCTGAAACCGCTGTTATCATATTCTATTTTCCGTTGCCGGATTCCGTTGTACCCCATCATCAATTGAATCCAGTGTGCATTGATACCGACATGCGGAAAGTAGGTGAAACTGCTCTGGACACTTCCCTCGCCCCCCAAGGACAGACCCAGGCCCACGCCAGAAAAAAAACGACTTGCGAAATATACCCGGGGGCCTGCCTGAAAATTTAATACAAGACCATTGAATATACTGCCTCCGTAAATAGTAAAACCGCCTGCGGCGAATATTGAAATCAAATGGAGGAACTTATATTCCGCCTGGAGGCTCAGCCCTGCTCCCGCAAAATTTTCTGTCATTTGGGAGATGCCCCTGTCAAGATTCACCCCTAGGCCAAAACGAACGGGGGATTCGTTGAACAAACTATCCTGGCCAACCAGGATCGGATGGATTAGGATGAGAAGCACGAAAGAGAAAAAATAGCTTTTCATATTTTTGCTAGTTCGGGTTTAAAATATCGACAGCGAAGACCTTTGAAATCGCTGATCGATATAAAAATAAAATTGTGGGAGGCGGGGTGCTAATCGATTTTTAGGGGAGCTCGGAAGTATTCTGCAATTCTTGCCGAAATGCCTAGTTAGTGACGCAACCTCGCCACGATTTTTTCAAAAAATGCAAATCAAACTGCATTGGTTGCAGATTTTGCAAAAAAAAGGAACTTTTTCCCGGAGGGTAAGGGT
>JAJPJP010000304.1 GCA_021324175.1 Chitinophagia bacterium | reverse complement strand
GAGGTCATCAATTAAATTCTGGGTGGATGTATTGATCAGTATTGACCAGCAAATTCCGCGCGAAGACCGCATCATGATCGTGCTGCTCCCCAGGGTAGCGAACTGCAACCACCAGTCATGGCTCGAATCGGTCGAGCACCAGTCGAAATCATAATCACCGTCGGCCCTGGCTGTGCCCATTGACGATTTTGCTCTGGAAATATTGATATTGCCGAGTAACGAATCCTCGTTTGTGTATTTTATCATGAGTTTTACCATGTCGGCGGCAGAAGCGATCCATCCAAGGGCTGCATCGCCTATTGATAAATACTGCTTGTCGTCAATTTTGCCATCGGTAAAGTGGGGCCATTCTGAATCCTTATAATAGGCAACTTCGTGAGACCTGGGAGTGTCGGCTGCGAGCTGCATTTCGGTTATTCCCGCGGGCAGGAGGACCCTTTCCTTTACATAGCTTTCGTAAGACATACCGGAGACCTTCTCGATTATCCGGCCGAGAACAAAATAGTCAAATAGAGAAAAGTTAGAGGGGGCACCAGGAGGAGATTTCAGGGGTACATGATCCAGAACCCAGGAAATTGCGCTATCCTTCGATGAAAACAATTGCCGAAAGCTCATATCGCCGACCTCATCGTCTGCTCCGTACCATCCTCCCGATTGATTCTTGAGGAGATTTTCGACGGTGACCTCGGTGATCCACGCGCCATGATTTCGTCCGTTTTGAATTCCAAGTATGCCCCCATTTCCAAAAATTTTCGAATTATAGTGGATACGCCCTTCGGCAATGAGCTTCTTAATCGCAAGTGATGTAATCGCCATGGTTGATTCAATGATCCGGAAAAGACTTTGATCATCCGCTTCGATGCCGTTGGAAAGATTCGCCTGACCGAAAGCTCTGACATACACGAGATGGCCATTTTTCGCTATTGCGACAGAGGCCGCGGGAACGTGATCCTTCACCATGAAATTGAAGAACGCCGTATCGATCCTTTTCTGTGATGTGTCCCTCCTAAGTTGCTTGCTAAGCACTTCATTCCGGGAATCTGAGTTCCTGCAGCTCAATGTCAACATGAGGAAAATTACCAGCACTATGCTACCCGATGGACATGGAACTTTCAAAGTAAATGTGATTTGATTGCACGTAGCCAAAAGATATGCCATGCCTCAAACAGCTGAAAAGTAGATACCTAAAATTCTATCCTTTGCCAACACTGTGCGCTTGTGAACACTTGGTGTTCGGAAATGGCTAGAGCCGGGTGGCCTTTTTTAGCAGGCGCCGAATAAAATCCTGTTCGGCCGGCGAGTTTGTTATTCCCAAAGTTTCTTCAAGGTATTTTCTGGCAAGGGCGTGATTTCCTTCCATCAGCCAGATTCTTCCCAGCGCGGCATATAGCAGATAATAACGGCTCAGGAAAGGCTCCTGTTCAAGACGCTGCAGGATATCGATGGCTTTTTTATTTTGCCCGTTAAAATAGAGCGCAATGGCAAAGTTCAACTCTACAAACGGATTGGGCTCGGTTTTAAGGAGGTGCCCATAAAGCATACTGATCGTGTTCCAGTCCGTGTCGGCAAACCGACCGGCCCTGCAATGCAAACGTGCAATGGAGGCTTCATAATGATAAGAAGAAATATTTCTTCCTTCGGACAATTTTAAATTGGCAATTCCGAGCCGAATGAGGTCGCGATTCCACAATGTCCTGTCTTGTTCCTCGAGATCCAGGAGCTCACCTTGCTTTCCGAATCTTGCCTGGAATCTAGAGGCGTTAAAAAGCATGAGCGAGTAAAGAGCGAAACTCGCGCCGTTCGATATCCTGCTTTGTGCCAGCGCCCGCGCCATGATCAGTGCATCTTCGCAGAGTTCTTCCCTGATCAGCTCTCTTCCCCATGATGTCTTGTAACCCTCATTAAAAACCAGGTAGAGGATCTTGTGTACGACGTGAAGCCTGGTCTTCAATTGCTCGAAAACCGGTTCCTCAAAAAAAATCCGCTTCTCCCTGATTTTCTGGCGGGCTCTCACGAGCAATTTATCAATACCATCAATCGACATCCCTAATATTTTCGCTATGGCTTCAACTTTGAGATTGATGACGTATTTGAGCGTAATCACCACTTGTGTCTTGGGAGAAAGGTCGGGGTTGGCGCATGCGAATAAAAAAGACAACTGCCCATCATCGAATATCGATTTCTTGACGAAAAGTTCGGGTTCAAGAGATTTCTGAGGTAATTCCCTCAAGACTCTTCCGTTTTCCCTGATCTTATCCAGTGTCTTGTTTTTGCAAACCTTGAACAGCCACGCCTCTGGATAATCGGGAATTCCGCTTTTGCTCCAGGCGATGAGTGCAGTCGCGAACGAATCCTGCGCAATGTCTTCAGCCGTCTCAAAATCGATGCTGTCGGAGAACCGGAGGATCGACCCCACTACTTTTCCAAAATGACTCTTATACAATTCATCCACTTTTCGCTGAACATCATCCATTGCCTGAAGCATTTTAAATAGCCAGCATCGGTCGGACTTCGAGCGCCATCTTTTTCTCGATAACCAGCGGGCATGTGAGCGCAATCGCAGCTGCCTGTTCGATATTTTCTGCCTGGAAGAGCATATAGCCGCTAATGCCTTCCTTTGCTTCAATAAACGGCCCGTCGGATACGATGCTATCTTCCGTCACATATCTTCCCGTTGGAGTCAACGCTTCGCCTCCGATGTAGTTCCCGGATTCAATCAGCGACTCCAGCCATTTTTGCATCGTGTGCACACCTTCCAATCGCCTTTGATGGCTGAAATTTTTTAGTTCGTTTAAATCCTCGCGGACTAGCATTAGAAATCTTTCCATAAATCAAATATTTAAAGTTACATGTTAAGAAATAAATGTGTGTCATCGGGCCGTTTTCAGAATGAATACTTGAAGCTACTATTCCAAGAAATTAAATTGCCTTTTATTATTGCTATCATCTCCCTTCCGACATCCGTCTGGATAGAGGCCTCTGCTCTAGTAATTTCCGTACACGATCGCGAAAGATTTTTTCTGGTTTTATGATGCGTAAGCAAACGTGATACAGCGTACAAAATTTTTGAACGGTTGAAGTAAAAAGCTTTACCTTATAGTAATGAAGCGCCAAAGTATTATACCGCAAATAGAAACAACGAAGTGAAGTTCGTCGCCAATTGATGTGAAACTTTTAAAAGACAATATTATGGACATCAAAAGAATCGGATCGCAACCTTCAGCCAAGGGACCTGCTGAATGGTTCTCGGGTACGGTGCGTATGGATGCACTTTTCCAGGCCAGCGCACCCGCACGCGTGGCGGGGGCAAGTGTCACTTTTGAGCCTGGAGCCAGAACTGCGTGGCATACACATCCGCTTGGCCAGATTCTGCTGGTTACATCGGGTTGTGGGTGGGCCCAACGCGAAGGAGGCCAGATAGAAGAAATTCATCCTGGCGACATTATATCGATCGCTCCGGGGGAAAAACACTGGCATGGCGCCACACCGACCACGGCAATGTCTCACATCGCAGTTCAGGAGGCTCTCGATGGAAAAATGGTCGAGTGGCTTGAAAAGGTCACAGACGAACTATACCGTCGCTAAACCGGGCGGATTTTTCTTAGTAATTGGTAAACCATCCGTGAAGGCCGATTTAAAGAAGGCTGGTAACCGTTAAAATACCTATTGTCCGATGATCGTCGCCATGCCGGGAAAATGGAAGTCCAAGAGAAGAGGAAATTCAGTGAAAAATGGGACCTTTATGCTGATTTTTTATAATTTTAATAATTGAACAAAACTTCAAAATTATTTATGCCAAAGTATATAATTGAAAGAGAAGTACCGGGAGCAGGAAGTTTTGATATGGTGCAACTAAAGACGCTTTCCAAAAAATCCAGGGAAGTGATTTGTACGCTCGGCACGGAGATTCAATGGATACACAGTTATGTAGCCGGAGATAAGATCTACTGTATCTATCTGGCACCAAACAAAGAAATACTTTTCGAGCATGCGCGTCGCGGGGGATTTCCAGCCAACACCATCACGGAGATTACCAACATTATTGAGCCGGTATGGGGCGAATAAACCGATTCTCCGTTGTCGTTTGCGAAGACTAAAATCCAGATACTGGAAAAATTCAATAAACTTCAATATTCACCGTCGAAACTACATCGATGCCCAAAATTTTTGTCTGGAATAGTTCATTCACTCTCAATTTTACTATCTCTGCAAGTTAATAAATGTGGAGCCGATGAATGAACGAATAGCTTTTCTCGAAGCCGAAGTATCAAGATTGGAAATTGACCTTGCGCTTAAAAGCCGCGAGGTAGAAGTGGAGAGAGCATTGGAAAAAATCCGCGTAAAGGCGCTGGACATGCATAACAGTGCGGAACTATCTGAAACATCGATATTGCTCTTCCAGCAATTAAAGGAGTTAAAGATTGAGCCTATCCGGAGTGGGGTAGGCATTTTTGATGATGCATATAATGCGATCGAGCTATGGGTGACTGCAGTGGCAGAAGACGGGAGCCTGTATTTTGTGCTGGATTTTATAAACATACATGTACATCCCATTTTTGAGAATATCATAGAATCCTGGAGAGCGGGGAAGTTATTTTCGGTAACTTCTCTTGAAGGAAAAAAACTGGTCGATTACTATATGACGATGTCTACCTATACCGGCATCCCGGATAGGAAGGGATTGCTTGACCGTGAATTTTTTTATTCCTTTTTCTTTTCCTTGGGTGCGATCAACCTGGTCAGCAGCAAAGAATTAACCCAGGAGGAAACAGGCATCATGTTGCGCCTGGCAAATGTTTTCGGGCTGATCTACACGCGTTTTCTTGATTTGAAAAAAACAGAAGACCAGGCTGAATTGATTTTGCAGGAAAAGACTAACCTTGAGTCAACACTGGACCACCTAAAGGCTACGCAGTCGCAACTTATACATTCAGAAAAAATGGCGTCACTGGGCGAATTAACGGCTGGAATTGCCCATGAAATACAAAACCCGCTAAACTTCGTCAACAATTTTTCTGAAATTAACAAGGAATTACTTGCGGAGATGAGGGAAGCGCTTAGTCGCAACGATTTGAGCGAAGCAGTGAAAATTGCAGACAATGTAATAGAAAATGAAGAAAAGGTTAGCCATCATGGCAAACGGGCAGACTCGATAGTTAAAGGGATGCTGCAGCATGCCCAGAAAAGTTCAGGACAAAAGATGCCAACCGATTTGAATAAGCTCGTTGACGAATATCTGCGACTGGCTAATCTCGGATTCGGTGCGAAAGGCGGGGAATTGGTTACGGAAATGGAGACAGATTATGATGACCGCGTTGGTGTGATTAATATTGTTGCCCAGGAAATTGGAAGAGTTTTACTCAATCTGATCAATAATGCATTTTATGCCATCGCCGAAAGGCAAAAGACTGATGGTGCCGGATATGCTCCGAAAGTTATGGTGGCGACAAAGAGGATCAATGAGAGAATTGAGCTAGCTGTGCGAGATAACGGATCAGGCATTTCGCAGAAAGTAATTGATAAGATTTTTCAGCCGTTCTTCACAACCAAACCGGCAGGACAGGGAACGGGATTAGGGTTGAGTTTGAGCTATGACATCATAAAATCACACGGAGGTGAAATCCGGGTGGACTCCGAGCCCGACAGCTTCACCGAATTCATTGTTTCACTTCCGGCCTGATCATTTTTCATTGGTGTCCATCTTCGCGAGTACCCACTCCCATGCATCGCCGATGTCGGCGTCCTGGACGACCTTCATATAACAGAATCCATTCTTTTCCAGAATTGTAGTCGATGCGTTTTTGCGCGGTTCCGTTTTGGCGAATATGATCAGGCCCGGATCAGTTTTGCGTGCGATCTCCACAAGTGCAGAACATGAAAACGAAGCTATTCCCTGGCCCTCATTTTTTTTGAATGTGCCATAGGCGATTTCTACCCGTCCTTCGACCGGCTTCTTGACAAACCCTGCAACGCCTACCGGCTCACCGTCGCGAAGAACGAAATACCCAATCCACGGCGGGTTATACCCTACTTTGTAATAATATGACGGGTACCATTGAAAAATTTCCTGGCATTCTGGATTCGCATAGATATCCCGGGAGCTGTCTTCGTCAATATGAATGGGAACAAGTGTCATGCTGTGCAAACAGCCTTTTGTTGAAAATCTCAACAATCGTGAAAAATTCCCTGGCAGATCCGCGATTCCTTTCTTCGCCCTCACCGTGCGTGCCCCGCGCGGATTAATTAATTTTCGCTGATTCCAGGACCGTTACTTGACGCTGCCAAAGCCGGCCTTGTCAATTCCGCTACGGTCGGGTTTAAACGAACCATGGGGTCGCGACGGATTTTGCTCGTTATAACCCTTTCTCTTTCTCTCGGGGTCCATCCGGGGCATCTCCTGCTGGTCATCCGCAAATGCCCGGTCCTCAAAATCGTCTGGCATAATGTTTATTTAAACTAATTCAAATAGGGTACCAGCCGACTTCTGGAATGGCCCGGGATTAAGGCAGTTTGAAATGCGGATTAAAGATCAGACCAATGGCGTTGCCCCATGGGTCTTTGACCGTCGCGACGATAATGTTTTCTCCAACATCCTGCGGCAAATGGTGGGCCGACGCCCCAAGCGAAAGAAACCGTTTATATTCGTCTTCAATATTTTCCACACCCCAATAGGTGACAACGTTGTCCGTCCTCGCTGAAAAGGTGTCCCCTTCGGGTTGCAGGCCTAACTCATAGCCGCCCACATTAAAGCCGACATAGAATGGCTGGTCAAAATATGGCTCTGTCAAAAAAGCTTTACTATACCATTTTTTTGCCTCGTCAACATCGGGAACGTGATAGATTGTTGTCCGAAGCCCGAGGATTTTCGTTTTGGTTTCCACCTGATAAGTTTAACTGCAATTTATCGCAATTTCTATTAGCAAGAGGACGAATGATAACGAGACCGGCGCCTCCAGGCTTTCTTCTTAATTTTGGGAAGAAATTGAGGCCATGAGAAGTGAAGTGATCAATGCCGACATCACCACGTTACACGTGGACGCAATAGTCAATGCGGCAAATAGTTCTTTACTCGGCGGCGGCGGAGTCGACGGTGCGATACATCGCGCAGCGGGGCCGGAACTCACGAAATACTGTGCGAACCTTAATGGATGCAAAACTGGTTTTGCCAAAATCAGCCCGGGCTTTAACCTCTATGCAAAGTGGGTCATCCATGCGGTTGGTCCCGTTTGGAATAGCGGCCTTCATAGCGAGGCAGCCCTGCTTGCCTCCTGCTATAAACAAAGTCTTTTGCTTGCGGCAGAAAATGGCGTTAGGACCATCGCGTTCCCCTGCATCAGTACCGGCGCATACGGCTTTCCTTTCGAAAAGGCCGCAGAGATTGCAGAACATGAAGTGGCAGCCTTCCTTCAGACGAACAATGAGATGGAGAAAGTGCTCTTCGTTGTATTTGGATCCAGGCAGTTTGATATTTTCAAAAAAATCCATGACCGCTTAACAGGCGCCCAAAAAAACTCATGATTTTGTTGGCAGAGCTATCTTAGAGATTTCCATTTTTCATTAAGCTCCGTTAAATGTTTTTCCGTGTCCGCGAGCGCGAAAATTGTTGCAGCACCCGGCGCAACATCGGATTCCTGCAGTGTATTGAAAATTGCGGCGAATGCGGCGTTGACCTGCCCGAATCCCCCACCTCCGCCGCCACGCCTGCCCGAACCCTGCAATGTGGCTAGTTCCCGGTATTTCACTTGAAGACTATCAGCCCCGCCGGCTGCTTTCATTTCGTCACCCAGCTTTTTACGCATCGCGGAAATTTCCCTTTCAACTTCCTCTATTAGTTTTCTCGCTTCATAGCAACGAAGTGATAGATCATGCTGCCGTTGAAGGTCTTCTGTCGATGTTTTTACCCGCGGGTCCATGATAACTGTCAACATCTCAGAATATGATTTGCCATCTGAAGTGAGCGTTACAGCGTAGGCTCCCGGCATCACCCAGGGCGAAGTCGGTGAAGGGGCTGTATTTTGATAAATCGCGCCAATAGGATAAGAAGGCGGAAGGCTGAGCGGCGGATAGTGAAGGTCCCAGATAAACCGATGGGATCCTTTTTCGGCGGATAGAATCTGCTGTGGCCTGATCCAGTATGTGGGAATATTCAGCGGGGGGATCTCGTATGGCTTGTCTGCGCTGCTGTATTTGCGAACAAGATTACCTTTCGAGTCGTGGATCTCAAGGGTCACCGCGCTTTTTGATTTTTCTGGCAAATAATAATCGATGATCGCGCCATCGGGGGGATTCTGTCCTGCCGGTTCTTCCTGTGGTACAGGTGTATCGGTATACGTATCCCATCGTATTCGATAAGCTTTTTGCGGCTTGAATAAAGTGGCGGCTGTCGTATGCTGATGCATCGCGGCAATTTGCCTGAGGGGAGCAATGTCGTCAAGAATCCAGAATCCCCTGCCATGAGTCCCGGCGATCAGGTCATCCTCCTTAATATAAAGATCGCGTATAGATGTAGCGGGCATGTTTAGCCTGAGGCGCTGCCAGTGATCGCCATCGTCGAACGAAACCCAAGTGAGGTTTTCGGATCCTGCAAACAGCAGTCCTTTTGTTTTTGGATCTTCTTTTACGCTGTTCACCGGGTCCTCGTCTAAGCCGAATACGATTTCCTTCCAGGTTTTTCCATCATCAGCTGTTCTGTAAATGTGCGGACGCATGTCATCGCACCGTATGCGGTTGACTGCCGCGTATGCAGAATGTGAATCAAAGTGACTCGCTTCGATGATGGAAATCTTGCTCCACGAGGTGATGACCGGCGGAGTTACATTTTTCCAGTTTTTGCCGCCGTCCTGTGTCAAATGTATCAGGCCATCGTCGGTTCCGGCCCAAATGAGATTGCTATCAAGCGGTGATGGAGCAATAGAATATATGACGCCGCGTTGTGGCATATGTTTGAGCTGGTCCGTCGCATAAATCCCGACACTTGCAGGGATATCCCAGGTTTCCCGGCTCAGGTCCGGACTGATCACTTCCCAGTGATCACCGCCGTCACGCGTCTTGAATATCACATTGCCAGCCAGGAAAAGAACCCTGGGATTTGTTGGGGAAAACAGGACGGGGGCTGTTCGAAGGAACCGGTATTTTCCGCTTCGCACTGGCTCCGGTGAAACACTTTGAGTCTGTCCGGTCCTCTTGTCGTATCGGCTAATTTTCCCGCCATAAATAATGTTGGGATCCAAAGGATCTGGCGCTACATAACCATATTCCTCGACCCCGACCGGGTGCCATTCGCGGTAAGTGATTTCGCCATCATTGCCGCGGCTGGCGATACCGACAGAGCCGCTTTCCTGCTGGCCGCCATATACATTATATGGAAATGCGTTGTCTGCAATGACGTGATAAAATTGCGCAGTCGGCTGGTTGTACCAGGACGAAAATGTCTCGCCGCCATTGGTAGATACAATGGCTCCCTGGTCGCTGGCGATCAGTATGACTTTTGGGTTAAGGGGATCAATCCAGATTCGATGGTAATCATCGCCGCCCGGTGCTCCGCGGAAGGCCTCCCACGTTTTCCCCGCATCTTTAGATTTCCAGGTGACTACATCGAGCGCATAGAGAACGTCTGGGTTAAGTGGATCGGCCTTGATTTCCGCAAAATCGTCGCCACGACCCCAGAGACGGGAATCGCTTTGGACCCTTGTCCAGGATTCACCGCCGTCATCACTGCGATAAATGCCTCCCAAAGTGTCTGCGTCGACCGTTGCATAAAGACGCCGCGGATCGGAAGCTGCGATACAAAAGCCCACTCGGCCGAGACCCTGTTTCGCGGTCGGAAGGCCGTTGGTCAGTTGCCTCCAGGTATCTCCGCCGTCGGTCGATTTGAAAAGTCCGCTGCCTTCTCCTTTGAAAGCGCCGTTTTCCCACGGACCCTGTCGTGCTGCCCACATGTCGGCATAAATAATTTTTGGGTCCTTCGGATCGATGGCCACCTCTTCGGCGCCCGTATTATCATCTTTGAAAAGCACCCTTGACCAGGTATGGCCTCCGTCGACGGAACGATAAACTCCCCTTTCAGCGTTGGGCCCGTATGGATGACCGAGAACTGCTGCAAAAACACGGTTTTCGTTTGCGGGGTCGACAGCGACGCCACCGATTTGTTGCCCTTCCCGTAGTCCCAGGTGGGTCCATGATTTGCCGCCATCATTTGATTTATATATTCCGTTACCAATCGAAAGATCGGGGCGCTGAATTCCTTCGCCGGTGCCGGCGTAGATTATCTCGGGGTTGGAGGGTGCCACCGCAATATCGCCGATTGATCCAGTCGATTCCGCATCAAAGACCGGGTTCCAGGTCCTTCCAAAGTCATCTGTCTTCCAAATGCCGCCGTTGTTTACACCAATATAAAAAGTGCCCGGCTTTTGCAGTACGCCGGCTGCGCCAACGGTCCTGCCCCCGCGGAATGGGCCGATCATGCGCCATTTCATGCAATCAAACAGGGAGGAATCGCGCGGCTGCGACATTGAGCTGAGTGCAAAAACAAGCGACGCACTAAGCGTCGTGATCGCGTAGGATTTTCTCATGGTATTTTTTTGAGCGTTGAAATGCCCCGGAAATTTAGGAAAATAAAAAGTTCATGAAGTTAAAAAAAGCGCAACTGTAATTGTTGGCTTTGATAAGGCCTGCGGATTCACAAATTATTTATTGATTTTGTCTTCTAATCGGCACTGTAAACCGGCCATTGACAATTGT
>JAJPJP010000413.1 GCA_021324175.1 Chitinophagia bacterium | reverse complement strand
GAAGCTTCCTGCCCCTGCGGCGTTGCCCATAAACGACCGCTATCCAGGGAGATTGTCATGGTGAACCCCTGTAATTGGTAATTGCCGACGTAGTTTTTCAAAATTTTGTCACCGAGACTAATCTCTTCGTGAAATACGGGCAAATGGTAGGGCCGACGATAAAGTACTGCAAGCACGTCATTGGTCACCGCGCCGCGCATTTCCTCGTCCTCGATATTGTTCAGAAGGATTACGCAGACATCATCTTCGGTAACCCTTGCGATATTGCTCTTGAAACCCCAGGTATCGCCGCTGTGCGACAAGATCCGTCTTCCGTACAAGGAATCTGCAAACCAGCCAAAGCCATAATGATTTTTAAATGGCGTATAGGCTTGGTCGAGCAGCTTTTTAGGAATTATTCGGTAGTCTTGTAGCGCCTGGTGCCACTTATAAAGATCACCGACGGTGGAATAGATGGCGCCTGCCGCTGATGATGCCGACGAGTCAATGATAATGGCCTCTTCAGCGTTATTTTTTTCGGGCCATGACCAGTAACCGGTAGTCTTTGCGTTACTTTTTAAGCCGACAAAGTCAAATCCGCTGTGCGTCATACCCAGGGGATAGAAAATATAGCGGCGGACTGCCTCGAAATAACTCATGCCAGTTACTTTGGCAATGATTTCACCGAGGAGCTGGTATCCCACATTACTGTATCGCCACTCGGTGCCGGGAGCGAAATCCGACTTGTTATATTGTAACAAGGCCTCGCTGACGCTTACTTTCTTGTGCGAGGCCATGAAAATAGAATCCCTCGGGTAGTCAGGTATTCCGGATGTATGCGTCAAAAGATGGTATATGGTGATGTGATTGCCATTGGCGTAAGCGGGAAAGAATTTGCTGATCGGATCGCTGATCTTTATTCGATTTTCAGCAACCAGTTTGAGGACTACGGCCGCGGTGAACTGCTTGGTCATTGACGCAATCATATAGACGCTTTGGGCGCCATTGAGTTTCGCGGTTCGAAAATCACTGTACCCGTAGCCTTTTTCAAGCAGGACACTGCCATTTTTTGCGACCAGCACCGTGCCGTTGAAGCGATGGACACGCTGATACGAGTGCATCACGGAATCCAGTTCCTGGTTCAAACTTTGGGCAAGAGTGGCCCTGATCAGCACCATGGCCAGCAAAAACATCAATATTTTTTTCATGATTACCAAGTTTATCTCGTGTTTAAAATTGTTTTGGTTGCGGGCTGAAAACAGCGTGAATCCATATTGGCTCCGACTAGTTTTCATTTTCCTGCAAATTTTTAACAAGGTTAAAGCTCGAAATCATCTCAATTAGGAAAATGTGACGAAGATGGACAATACGTGACGAAAACCTTTTTTGTGATTTGGTTTGTCCGCGACGCAAACCAGATCATTCACAATCTTTGAAAAAGGGATATCATTGTGCAATGAATCATCCGGTAGATGTCATTGTTGTCGGGGCAGGTCACGCCGGGCTTTGCGTCAGCTATTACCTGGCCAAGCATGAGATCGGTCATATCGTTTTTGAACAGGGAAGGATCGGTGAGACCTGGCGTTCACAGCGATGGGATTCCTTTAAAATGAACTCCGCGAACAAACTCAACCTCCTTCCGGAGCAGGCGGTCTACTTTGATGACCCCGATGCGTTTGTTTTTGCTAATGAATTTGCATCCTCGCTCAAAAATTACTCCAAACAACTGAGTCTTCCGGTGAAAGAATATTGCAAAGTGCTGGATATAACGAAGGACGAAAAAGAAAATATCTTTCTGGTCAACGTTTCGGAAGTTGGTGAAGAGCGGACTTATTGTAGCAGGCAAGTTGTTGTCGCGTCGGGAGGACAGAATAAAATACATGTTCCGACCTTTGCTGAGAATATATCAAAAAGTATTCTGCAATTGCACACGAGTGAGTATAAAAATTCTAATCAACTTTCTCAAGGCGATGTGCTTGTTGTCGGGAGTGCGCAATCGGGGATACAGGTCGCAGAAGATTTGGTGAGGGCTGGTAAAAAGGTTTTTCTGTCGACAAGTAAGGTTGGCAGGATTCCAAGAAGCTACAGGGGCATGGATATATTTGACTGGCTGTTGCAAATTGGTTTTTATGATGTTTATACGGAGGATATCATTGACGTTTCCCTGCTAAAGACGAAAAATCCCCAGGTTTCAGGTTTTGGCGATCGAGGGAAAACTTCCAGCCTGCAATCCCTGGCAAGAAGCGGCGTTGTGATCTTAGGACGAGCGGAAAGTGCGGATTTGAAGCGGATCTTTTTTCAGCGCAACGCGGCATTGCATGTCCGGTACGCTGATGAATACTCGCAAAAAGTTAAAGGTATGATTGATGAGCATATTCGGGCAAATAGTCAACCCATTCCTGTTGGCGAAATTGACCCGGATGATATTCCTGACGAGCATGCTGACTGCGCTTCGGATCTTGCTGAAATTAATTTTGACGACAATAACATTAAATCCATCATTTGGACGACAGGCTTTGTCAGCGATTTTAGCTACCTGAAACTTCCCGTTCTCAATGAGGACAAAATGCCGAGGCATCGCCACGGAATTTCAGAAGTTAAAGGACTTTATTTTATCGGGCTCTCCTGGTTGCGGAAAAGAAAATCCCCGATTAT
>JAJPJP010000285.1 GCA_021324175.1 Chitinophagia bacterium | reverse complement strand
TCCTGTTTTCCGGAAAATTATCTTCCGGTAATTTATTTGCCATCACCATTCCGACAGAACTGAATAATGATGATCGTAGAAATTTTCTCCTGTTAAACATGCAAGGTCGGTTTGATTTTAAAAACCGAAAGTAAGCCATTTGACATTTTGAGAGAAAGAATTATTTAGTTTGCAAAATTTGTTTTGACTTCATCTAATTCATTACATTTATTTCTTAAACCAACTAACATGAGAGCTTTTTTTATCTGCGTTCTTTTCTTTTTTTGTGTGGCAGCCTTTGGTCAAAATGCGGACAGCGTCTGGATCCGCGAGCATTATTATAAGATCGAGCGCTATACGCCCACGCGTGACGGCATTAAATTATTCACGTCCATCTATATCCCAAAAGATACCACCGAAGCGCATCCGATCCTGATGACCCGGACTCCTTATTCCTGTTATCCCTACGGGGAAGACAAATGGCGGGGATGGTGGTATTCCTATACCAAGGCCTATTTCCGGGAGGGTTATGTGATGGTGGTGCAGGATGTACGCGGCCGTTGGATGAGCGAAGGAAATTTTGAGGACATACGTCCGTTCAACCCAAACAAAAAAACTAAAAAGGATATTGATGAGGCAAGCGATACCTATGATGCCATCGACTGGCTGGTAAAAAATATCCCGCACAACAATGGAAAGGTGGGTGTGTTCGGAACCTCCTATCCGGGTTTTTATTCCACGATGGCTGCAGCGAGCAACCATCCTGCGCTGAAAGCGGTCAGCCCGCAGGCTCCCGTCACCAACTGGTTTCTGGGAGACGACTTTCACCACAACGGGGCTTTTTTTCAAATGGATGCATTTTCATTCTATACCTCCTTTGGCAAGCCGCGTCCCAGGCCAACGACTGTGGGCCCCACCGAATTTGACTATTATACCCATGACAATTATAAATTTTATTTGGAAACGGGGTCATTAAAAAACCTCGCCAAATATACCGGTGACAGCATTGCCTTTTGGAAGGACCTCTATGCGCATCCCAATTATGATGCATGGTGGCATGCGCGCGACGCGCGCAATGCGACAAAGAACTTACAACCGGCCATGCTCTGGGTTGGCGGATTGTTTGATGCCGAAGACTGCTGGGGCGCGTGGAATGCGTATAAGGCCGCAGAACAGAATAATCCCGGGAAGGCCTTTAATAAGATCGTCGATGGTCCCTGGTATCACGGGCAGTGGGGCAGTAATGACGGAACCCACCTGGGGAATATTTTCTTTGGCAGCAACACGTCTGCCTGGTACCAGGAGAATATTGAAATTCCGTTTTTCAATTATTTCTTAAAAGGCAAGGGAGATATTTCCGGGATCGCTGAAGCAAATATTTTATTACCGGTGCCGACGAATGGAAAAAATTCAGCCAGTGGCCGCCGGCAGAAAAAGAGGACAGGGCGATGTATCTCAAGGCCGGCGGAAAATTAAGCTGGGATAAGCCTTCGGGACAGGATGGTTTTTCCGAGTACACGAGCGACCCGGCAAAACCGGTTCCCTATGATGATGGTGTTCAGTTCAACAGGACAAGAACCTATATGACCGGTGACCAGCGTTTCGCCTCGCGCAGACCGGATGTGCTCGTTTTTCAAACCGATACGTTCACAGACAACCTCACGGTAACGGGCAATGTGGTTGCCAACATCCTCACCAGCATTTCCACCACGGATGCGGATTTTGTCGTCAAGGTCATCGATGTCTTTCCGGATAACCTGTCTTATAACGATATCGATATTTACGCAGAGAAGGATCCGGAAAAACTCTATCCCATGGGCGGATACCAGATGCTTGTCCGCGGAGAGATCTTCCGTGGCCGCTACCGCAACAGCTATGAAAACCCCGAGCCCTTCACGCCCGGAAAGATCGAAACGGTAAAATTTGAGTTGCCGCCGATCGCGCATTGTTTTAAAAAAGGTCACCGCATCATGATACAGATACAAAGCAGCTGGTTTCCGCTCGTCGACCGCAACCCGCAGCAGTTTGTCAATATTTACACCTGCGATGAAAAAGATTTTATCCGGAGTGATATAAAAGTCTACCATGACGCGGCCAGTGCATCTTATGTGCTGCTGCCGGTATTAAAATAGGATTATGAAAAAAAGATCTGTCGTTGTCCTGTGTTTCTTTTTTGTTGCCCTCAGCGCCATGTCCCAGCGTTTTGCTGACTCGGCATTCATCGTTGACAATTACCTGAAGATGGAAAAAATGATCCCCATGCGCGACGGGGTGAAGCTCTTCACGGCAATCTATGTCCCCAGGGACCAGCAGGAGAAATATCCCTTTCTCATGCAGCGCACGCCCTATTCATGCGCGCCCTATGGAGACAAGCTTCGTTTTTGGGGTCTCGGTCCCAACAGCGCCCTGCTCCACGATAAATATATTTTCGTTTACCAGGATGTGCGGGGTCGTTATAAAAGCGAGGGGGATTTTGATGAGATGACGCCCGCAAAGGACATCAAAAAATCCAAAAAGGATGTCGATGAGAGCAGCGACACCTTTGATACGATCGAGTGGCTCCTGAAAAATATCAAAAACAACAACGGAAAAGTTGGTCTCTACGGCATCTCTTATCCGGGTTTCTATGCTACTGCCTGTTTACCCGATGCCCATCCGGCGATCATGGCCGTCTCACCGCAGGCACCGGTCACCGATGAGTTCATCGGGGATGACGCCTATCACAACGGTGCATTTTTTCTGATGGACAATTTTGACTTCACCAATTATTTCCAGGGGACAAGAATTGATTCCGGCAGGAATTATCAAGACGCCTTTGAGGCGAAGTATGCAGACGCGTATACATTCTATTTGGGTATCGGCGCCATCAGGCACACCAACGATGCAGCCTATTTCAACGGCAAAGCCAGGATATGGAATGAATATCTGCAACACGACACCTACGATGATTACTGGAAAGCCCGCAATATCCGCACGCACCTGAAAAATATCAAACCCGCTGTACTCGTGGTCGGTGGCTGGTTTGATGCCGAAGACATGTTTGGGGCATTGCATACCTATGAGGCGATTGAAAAACAAACGCCGGGCAATAAAAATTTCCTCGTGATGGGACCGTGGACCCATGGTGCCTGGTCCGGGCCTGAATGGAAACATTTCGGAACGCATGATTTCGGCGCAAACCTCAATGAGTATTTCAATGGGGAGATCGAAACAAAATTCTTTAATTATTACCTGAAGGATAAGGGGGAAAACAACCTGTCTGAGGCCACGGTCTTTGAGACCGGCAGCAACCAGTGGAAGCATTACCCGGTCTGGCCGCCTGCTGATGCGGCACCGGAAAAATTATACCTGTCTGCCAAGGGAAAACTGGGCGGGACCGCCGCGGCGCAAAGCTATGATGAATACGTCAGTGACCCGCAAAAGCCTGTTCCCTATACCAGCGGAGTTTATGCTGAGCGCAATGATGAGTACCTGACCGAGGACCAGCGTTTTGCTGCCATGAGACCCGATGTACTCTCTTACCAAACCGATACGCTGACGCAGGATCTAACGGTCACGGGCAGGTTAAAAGCGGATATTTTTTTCTCCTCGACGGGTACCGATGCAGACATCATTGTAAAAGTGATCGACGTGCTGCCCGCGACAGGAGATGCGGGCGCTTATAATCCCAAAAATCAGCAGATGACCAATTTCCAGCGCCTGGTACGTGCCGAGGTTTTCCGCACCAAGTTCAGGAACAGCTATGAAAAGCCGGAGCCTCTTATACCGGGGCAGGTGGCTGAAGTGAAATTTGATCTCAATGAGATCGCCCATACCTTTAAAAAAGGACACCGCATCATGGTGCAGGTGCAGAGCAGCTGGTTTCCGATCGTCGACAGGAACCCGCAGCAATTTACCGATATCCCCAGCTGCAGTGATGCCGATTTCCAAAAGGCCACGATACGCCTCTATCACCATTCCAGCATCACCATGCCGGTTACGGGGAGATGAGGGGCTTTCACTCTTTTTGCGGTAAATGAATTTCAGCGATCATGCAGCGGGCGCTTCCCCCGCCATTGCATTCGATGGTATCCAGCGCCGAATGGATGATCTTATTGTAGCGCGATAGTTTTTTGATCTGGTCTGGCTGGAGCGACTGGTAGGCCTGCGTGGACATGACCAGCAGTTTATCCCCTGAAATATTTTTTATCTGGAGCATATTGCCCGCAAAATGATTCATTTGATCGTCGCTGATCGTGATCAGGTCTTTGCCTGAATCCCTGATCGTCGCCACCACTCTTTCTCTTTCCTCTTTGCTGTGGATGGAGTTGATGTTGATCACCACGTATTTTTCTCCCACGCACATCATCACGTTGGTGTGATAGATCGCCTGGTCATTGCCATCGACGGCGTTGAAGGAAACGCATTTATAGCCCATCGTTTTTCCAAAATCTTTCAGCACTTTTTCATCTGTCCGGGGTGAGAGGCAGGCGTAGGCGATGCGGTCATCCCGGTCAAGCACCATGCTTCCTGTTCCCTCCAGAAAATGCTTATCATTTTCATAGAAGCTAAAATCTATGGACTTATGCACTTTAAATCTTTGCGTGAGTTGCCGGATGATGCCGGGGTCACGTTCGAGGCGGCGGTTCACGGCGAACATGGGGTAAAGGCAGATCGTTCCGTTGTGGTGAAAGGATATCCAGTTGTTCGGAAAAATGGAATCCGGCGTGAAGGGCTCGGGCCGGTCATCGATTACCGTTACGTCGACGTCATTGTTTCTCAGCAGGCTGACCAGCTCATCAAATTCATGCAATGCCCGGGCGTGGACATCTCCGTTTTCGCCGGGGACCTGAAAGGCGTTGTTGACGGCGGTCTCGGCATTGAATGCAAAATGTACCGGCCGAATCATCAGTAAGTGGGCAGTGATCTGCATGCGGGATTATCGTTTAGTGTTTGTTGATCTTATTCCAGGTCATCCCTGAGCAAGGGCATACTCATGCAATGAAAACCGCCGCGCGCACGGGATAGTTCGGCCGATGGCATCAGTATCAGCATGTCTTCCAATTGCTCGACGTCTGTCTCTCCTTTCTCCAGCTGCCCGATCAGGGTGCCGGCATCGATGATCGCAAAGCCGTTCTTTTTAAATGCTTCCACCGTTTTGTCATTTCTGTCGTAACCGAGCACGACGCCTTCTTTCAGGGCAAGCAGGTTGCAGGAGTCCGTCCACTGTTCGCGCGCATCAAACGGAAATTCATTATTCCCGGAATAGATAAATTTCACTTTCTCTTTGCTGGACAGGTCATTTTCGCTGATGTCGATCAGCAAATCCTCCAGGTTATCGAAGTACCTGGGGTTCTCGATGTCTTTTTTCCTGAACTGGATGATCTTTAGCTTATCATCCTTTTTATTTCCTTCGAGGATGCGCTGGACCGAATCCTCATCTTCATGTTTCATGGATTTCTTTGAAAAATTCCCCAACATCACCCACACATTTCGTTTTACCTGCGTAAACACCGTGTCAATATGCATGTAGTCTCTTTTCTTGGGTATTTTAATGATGCTGATCTTTTTGACCACATTTTTTTCAAAAAGCACATTCACCGCCTGGTGAGCCGCTTCCATGGTGGTGCGTTCACTAACGCCGATGAGTAAGTGATCTTTGCTGATGACCATGACATCGCCGCCTTCCAGGGTGACTTTCCTGTCATCACCTTCTTTTGGCAGAAGAAAGTGATGATGCGTGTCGGCCAGTTCAATGATATTTTTCTGGTAGGATTTAAAAAAAGGATGGTTGAAGAAAATGTATTTGATGATCAGCGCTTCACGGGTTCTTGCTTTTTTGGCTGGCTTGTTCAGCAGCACATGATCGTTGATGACGATGCCGATATCGCGCGTAAAGATAAAATTGGGAATGGGGGCAAAGAGCATCTTGTCCTTATTGATCGTTCCGTTGATGAATGTTTTTGACAGCGAAACGGGATCCAGCAGCAGGAGGTCCTTCTGTGACTCATAGGAGCAATTTTCGATCGCGCATACGGATGCCGACAGTTTTAATTTGATCTCCCGGTCTTTCAGGATATCGGCGAGCAGCCATTGCAGTTCCATGACTTTATCCGACTTAAAAAAATCATCGTGGTCGGGTTTGTAAAAATTGCGTTTGTTTTTTTCCGCGTCGATCTCTGTCAGCCTTCCTTTTATTTTTTTAGGATCAAGGAAGTATAGCAATATCTTGGTATAAAAATCATATTCCTTCCTGCGTATCGTATCGAGGTGGACGATGTCTTCAAAGAGCCAGTCCTGTGCTTTAGAAGGTACCACTTTTCCCAGACCGCTATCCGGGCTGTGCACCAGCAGGCGTCGCAGTCTCCCCACCTCGGAAGAAACCTGCAGTTTTTGTGAATTATTTTTTGGCATATGGAGCTGACCAAATGATGACCCGCGAAGGTAAGTCTTTCCCCGAAAGTGGATGGTCCTGCGGGGTGAGGGTGAGAAAGATTATCCGCAAAAAAAAACCCCGGCGATGCCGGGGCTTATCCTTGAAACGAAGCGCTTCGATATCAATTGCTGCATAACAGCATTAATATTTTGCGAGCATCATCGTATCTTTTTTCGGTTTAGTAGTGTCCTTTTTATTGGGCACGGTATCACTGGCGAAATTGATCGCGGTGACTGTACATGAATGTCTGGCTGCCACATTCTTTTTTTGATCTTTCGTTGCAAGAACTACTGCCGCTGACAACAGAACTGCGCATCCTAAAACTACTTTTTTCATAATTAACTTTTTTGTTCTTGAATGATGTTTATCAATACAGCTGTATTTCAACAACTGTGCCACCCCGATAAAAATTTATTTTAAAATTTTCATTGCACACTATGTAGAAAAATAGCAACAACCTGTTAATGACTTCCTAACGCCTGTTAGTTTTTTTGTCGGTAATCTTCTATTTTTGCGCAACAATTTTTTATACATGGAATTTCAATTCAGCGAAGAACAGTTAATGATTCAAAAAGCGGCCCGAGATTTTGCCATCAACGAATGCCTGCCCGGCGTTATTGAAAGAGACGAAAAACAAAAGTTCCCCAGGGAGCAGATCACAAAACTCGCCGAGCTCGGATTTATGGGCATGATGGTCGATCAGCAATACGGCGGCGCGGGAATGGATACGGTGAGTTATGTGCTGGCGCTGGAAGAGATCAATAAAATAGATGCGAGTGTCGGCGTGTGCATGAGTGTAAACAATTCACTGGTGTGCTGGGGACTGCAGGCCTTCGGATCTGAGGCGCAGAAAATAAAATATTTAACCCCCCTCGCGCAGGGTAAAAAAAATGGCGAGCTATATATCGGCGCTTTTCTGCTCAGTGAGCCGGAGGCCGGCAGCGATGCCACCTCGCAGAAGACAACCGCCATAGACAAGGGGGATCATTATCTGCTCAACGGGGTAAAGAACTGGATCACCAACGGCAACTCCGCGAGCGTATACCTGGTGATGGCGCAGACGGATGTGTCAAAGGGATCTCATGGCATCAATACGTTTATCGTAGAAAAAAACTGGGAGGGCGTGACTGTGGGCGCCAAGGAAAATAAGCTGGGGATCAGGGGAAGCGATACCCACAGCATTTTATTCAGTGACGTGAAGATCCCCAAAGAAAATCAAATCGGGGCAAACGGGTTTGGGTTTACGTTTGCGATGAGGACCCTGGCCGGCGGCAGAATCGGCATCGCCTCCCAGGCGCTCGGCATTGCCAGCGGCTCCTATGAGCTATCCATAAAATATGCAAAAGAAAGAAAAGCCTTCGGGAAGGAAATTGCGCAGCACCAGATCATACAATTCAAGCTGGCCGACATGGCTACGCGCATCGAAGCCGCGCGCCTGCTCTGTTTGCGGGCTGCCTGGGAAAAAGACAACAACCTGGATTATTCACTGAGCTCGTCCATGGCAAAGGTCTTTGCCAGCGAAACGGCGATGTGGGCAGCGACGGAGGCCGTGCAGATCCATGGAGGATATGGTTATGTAAAAGAATACCATGTGGAGAGATTCATGCGTGATGCCAAGATCACCCAGATCTACGAGGGTACAAGCGAAGTGCAGCGGATAGTGAACAGCAGGTCGATTCTTAAATGAGGGGATGATTCATGATCAATCAAGAAAACTATACCAGGATCGCGGGGGAGCTTGCTGCAAAAAAGGTGCAGCTGATCGCCGTTTCCAAAACCAGGCCAGCGGGCGACATCCGGACACTCTATGACCTGGGTCACCGTGATTTTGGCGAAAACTATGTACAGGAACTCGCAGATAAACAAGGGCAGCTTCCCGGTGACATCCGCTGGCATTTTATCGGGCACCTGCAATCCAATAAAGTAAAATATATCGCGCCTTTCATCCACCTGATTCAAAGTGTGGACAGTTTAAAGCTGCTGAAAGAAATCAATAAGCAGGCGGTTAAGCATGACCGTGAGATCGCGTGCCTGCTCCAGGTTCATATCGCTGAGGAAGAAACAAAGTTCGGCTTTGATGAGCGCGAGCTGGAAACACTGATGGCTTCAGACAGGAGTGAGTTGGCCGCCCTGGAGCATATCAGGATCGCGGGACTGATGGGAATGGCTTCGCTCAGCGCTGACGAAAATAAAATCAAATCAGAGTTCAAAAAATTAAAATCCCTTTTTGACCGGTTTAAAGAGCTGCGGGAGGCAAACCTGCAGTTTACCATTCTATCGATGGGCATGAGCAGTGATGTTGACATGGCGGTCCGGGAGGGAAGCAATATGGTAAGGATCGGGAGTTTTATATTCGGTGAGAGAAAATAACCGGGTCAATGACAGGACCCAATACAAAAGCACCATAAATTATTGTATCCTGGGGTATCAATAATTCAGGTTGCTGAAAAGCGCCCGGCGTGGCAGCAAATAAAATCATTACGCACGCACCCTTTTGTTGCTTATCGTATAGACCAATAAATCAATAGCCAGAATAGACAGCAGGGTGAACAGGGCGGAGGTGCTGTAATTGGAATGGATAAAAAATTCAAAGCTTTCGGTTCCCGCGATAATTATTAAGGTCATTAATAATAAGGTAAATAGCGTTTTCATGTTTTTAAAGTTTATTGTTTTAGAAGTTCAGTTACAGTAATAAGAAGGCAGAGGGATCGGTTCGTTTATTAATGAATTGCTAATGAAAAAAATAATTATTCCGGTTAAACCTTTTTAATTCCCGCAAGTATACCACCGGCATCAAAAGCAAAACAAAAAGCCACATGGATCATGTGGCTTTTTGTTTTGTCAGCAGGGTAAAAGATCAGGAGTTGATGTCTTTTCCGTCCTGGAGTGTTTTAATTATTTTTTCCACGTTGGCCTTATTGGCGGGATCAGTAGCCTGTGGTTGCGCCTTTAGGGCATACTCCAGTGCTTTTTTATAATTGCCGATCGCCGAGTAGCCGCGTGCCATGCCCATGTTGGTTCTGAATTCATTGGGATGTCTGTCGTAATTCATTTTATAGACAGCAAAGGCCTGTTGATTTTTTTTCTGTGCGAGCAACTCACGGGCATAGCTATGTAAATCGAATTCATTGCCATAGGGCATTGCCTTTTTCATGATTTCGTCTGCTTCCGCGCCGCGGCCCAGTTTATCCAGGACCTGCGCCTTGGTGCTCCATGCAGCAAAGCTCTGGTCGCCGGCGAAGTTTACACTCGTCGCGCTGTCAGCCCAGAGGAGTGCCTCATCGAGGTTGGTGTTTTTTTGCACGCACCACTGCGCTGCCTGTTGCCAGGACTCCCAGGTAAATCCCTTATCCGTGCGTAGTTCTTTCCTGAAGGTCTCCAGCTGGATCTTGTCCAGGTCGGTTTCTATCCTAAAGGGGATGATCAGTTTCTCCCATTGCAATTCCACCACAGCGCTGTTCTCGGTCTGGTGCGTGAATTCATATTTCAGCCATTCCACGCTTTTGTCGGCAGCCAGGGGTTTTACTTTCACCCGCAGCGCGTCTTCTTTGGGGTCATAATAAAAGCTTCCCCATGAGGTCGCATTTTTTGAAAATATCAGGGTGCATTCTCCCGGGTCATAAGCAATAAAAAAACCGTATTTGCCGCGGGACAGCTCCTGGCCTTCAATTTTCACGTCGGTGGAAAATTCGATAGTGGTGTTTTCATTGGCACCGGCGCGCCAGGGGGCCTGCTTGGTGTTTCCAAATCCCTGGTCGCTGTAGCCGACCGGGATCAGGCCGCCCCAGATCTTACCCTCCCTGCCTTTCACGCCCGGGCGATCGTAGTTGAAAGCGACATCGGTCAGCCCGATGCGTTCGCCGATGAAGGCTTTTTTATTGCCACCGTTTGGCGTGGTGGTGAGTTGTGCGTTTGCGGAAATACAACAAGCAAAATAAAATACCGAAGTCAGCAGCAGCGCTGCAAATTTTTTTTTCATGTGGAGTTAATTATGGAATGATCAAACAAAATAGTTGCCGCCAAATGTAGATTTAGTTTTTGCGCCAGCGATAAATTTTTACACCGGAGCTTAATCAGTCGGATATGAAGCAGGACGGGCGGATGGGCGGTTTTGAGGGTATGGACCGGACTATGGTCATTTATATTTTTTCTTTTTTACCGCTGGCGATGCTTTTATAAATCGCTTCCACCACTTTTAAGTCTTTCAATCCTTCTTCGCCCGCAACGCGTGATTTTTTATTTTGCAAAACACAGCTGGCAAAGTCATCCATTTGAAGGGCCTGCTGGTTGACATCGGGGTCAAAGCGCATGGGGCCGTTGCTGGTGGCGCCTTTCATGCCGTTGTAGCGGTAGGCTTCCGTGAGTTCGAACCAACCCTGCCGGGCTGTTACTTTCAGGTCATTCCAGTTGGCGTTATAACTTGATCTTCCGTTTGCCAGGATGCCATGGGGAAATTCGAGCTGGTAGAAAACGGTCTCATCGACTTCTTTGAATAATTCCGGTTTTGTTTTCTCTTCACGCGCCGTGACATAAAGCGGTTCCTCACCGGTGACATAGCGGGCGCCCTGGATGGTGTATACGCCCATATCCATCAGACCGCCGCCGCCGGCCAGTGCTTTTTTTAAACGCCAGGCATTGGGGTCGCCGCCCCAGACAAAACCGTTTGAGCAGTCGATGCTTTTTATCTCGCCAAAAACCTTCTGCTGCCCAAGGCGCATCATCTCCATCGTGTATGGTTCAAAATGCAGGCGGTAACCGATGGAGAGCAGGCGGTTTGCTTTTTTGCAGGCGTCGATCATCTCCGCACAGTCACTAACGGTAATGGCCATGGGTTTTTCGCTGATGACGTGCTTGCCTGCCTTTGCCGCACGGATGGTAAATTCCTTATGCAGAAAAACGGGGAGCACCACGTAAATGATATCGATATCGGGATTGTCCGTAACCGAATCAAAATTCTGGTAGTTGTAAATATTCCTGGCGGGGATATGGTATTTATCGCTCCATATTTTCTCTTTCGCCGGCGTGCCGGTGACGATGCCCGCGAGGTAACAATTTCTGGTGAACCCGAATGCGGGCGCCAGTTCGTTGGTGGCATAGCTGCCCAGACCCACCAGGGCAATCCCCAGCTTTCTTCCCGGCGGAGAAGAACGGACAAAGGCGGAAAGAGCGGGCGAGAGCGCAGTAGCGCCCAATCCCAGGGACAGGTTGCGGATAAACCGGCGGCGCGAAGCATGGTGTGGCATACTGAATTTTTTTTATGGCATTTTCATTTTTTTAAAGTTACGTCAAACAAAAAAACTTAACTTGGAAAGGATAAATATTTCCGATTGACTGCTTCTTTATTATACCCCGCGCAATGCATTCTCGGCGAAGGCCCGACCTGGCACACAAAAAGAAAAACCTGCTTTTGGGTGGATATTGAAAAACAACTTTTGTTTGAATTCAACATGGAGACCAGGGAGATCAACTCCTGGAAGATCCCGCATCGGGTGTCGCTGGTCATTGAAGAGGAGAATAACTCCCTGTTGCTCGGACTGCAGGGCGGGCTGGCGAGATTCGATCTGGCAACCGGTGAGTTAAAATGGCTGCTCGACATCGACAGGGAGAAAAATAATCATCGCTGCAATGACGGCGCCGTCGACTGTGAAGGGAGGCTCTGGATCGGCACCATGGAAAGAAATTTCAAAGAGAATGCAGGCGCCTTGTATTGTGTTGACAAAAACCTGTCGCTCACCATGAAGGTGGGCAAGGTGACGATTTCAAATGGCATGTGCTGGTCGCCCGACAATAAAAGATTTTATTATATAGATACGCCGAGGCAGACGGTGACCTCTTTTTTATTCGACCCGTCCGAGGGAGAAATCCGGTTTGAAAAAATTGCTATCCAGGTCCCGCCGGTGATGGGCATGCCCGATGGCATGGCGATCGACCAGGAGGGGATGTTGTGGATCGCGCACTGGGGCGGCTTTGGCGTCTACCGCTGGAACCCGGAGAATGGAAAACTGCTCGATAAGATCGACGTGCCCGTACCGCAGGTTACCGCCTGCGCTTTTTTTGGCGATGAGCTCGACGGGCTTATCATCACCACCGCCAGCGACAAACTGGCTAAAAAAGATTTGAAAAAATATCCGCATAGCGGCGATACATTTGTTGCCAAAACAAAGGTGAAAGGAGCAGCCAAGCATGGCTGCTGCCTGGGTAAGCCCTAATACGCCGTCAAAAAAAATAATGCATGGAACAAAAGCTCGGGAGTCAAGGCTGGTTTGGAAAAAAAGGCAAGGACGGATTTATTTACCGCGCGTGGATGAAAAACCAGGGTATCCCCGATTATGAATTTAAGGGTAAGCCGGTGATCGGCATCTGCAACACCTGGTCTGAGCTCACGCCCTGCAATGCCCATTTCAGGGAACTTGCTGAGTCGGTCAGGCGTGGCATCCTGGAAGCCGGCGGCTTTCCTGTCGAGTTCCCCGTGATGTCGCTTGGCGAGACGCTGATCAAGCCGACGGCGATGCTCTACCGGAATTTGGTGAGCATGGACGTGGAGGAATCCATTCGTGCAAACCCGCTCGATGGCGTCGTGCTGCTGTGCGGATGCGATAAGACGACACCGGCCCTGGTCATGGGCGCCTGCAGTGTCAATATCCCCACGATCGTTGTCTCCGGCGGGCCGATGCTAACGGGCAAGTATAGGGGAAAAGATATAGGCACCAGTGATGTCTGGCGTTTCAGTGACGGTCTGCGCAGCGGGCTGATGACAGAAGAGGAGCTGAGTGTGGCGGAAGCCTGCATGTGCCGGAGCCGCGGGCATTGCGCGGTGATGGGCACGGCATCCTCCATGGCCTGCATGGTGGAATCCCTGGGTCTGTCGCTGCCGGAGAATGCGGCTATCCCTGCTGCCGACGCGCGCAGGAAGGTGCTCGCGCAGCTTTCGGGGATCAGGATCGTGGAGATGGTTAATGAAAACCTGCGACTAACGGATATCCTCACCCGAAAAGCTTTTGAAAACGCGATCAGGGTAAATGCGGCCATTGGCGGCTCAACCAATTTTGTCATCCACCTGCTGGCGATAGCGGGCAGGATCGGCGTCGGTCTCAGGCTGGAAGATTTTGACCGCCTCTCTGCCTCCATTCCCCTTGTCGCCAACCTGCAGCCTTCAGGGAAATATTTTATGGAAGACCTTTATTATGCGGGCGGACTTCCAGCGGTGATGAAGGAGCTCCTTCCCCTTTTGCACGGAGAGGTGGTTACGGCCAACGGCAAAAAGCTTGCGGACAATGTGG
>JAJPJP010000116.1 GCA_021324175.1 Chitinophagia bacterium | reverse complement strand
TTTTGCGGGGATAGTATACGAAGTTTGATACAATCCCCGCAAAAAAAATCGAAAAGCGGCTCAAAAGAACCCAAAAATCGACAGAACCTGAATTTTGCAACTACCTCTTTAGTTTCTGTGAATGCGCCCTCGTTCTATACACAAATGCATTCAAAAGTTGGGAATTTGGCAAGGAAGCGGCGCAAATTTTTTGTCTTCGCTCGCGCCTTGGTGTAGCACAATGGTCGCTTGCTCCAGACAAAAAGTTTGCGCAGCCGCCTTGCCAAATTCCAATTTTTCAAACACTTTCGGTGTAGTTGCCATAAAAATAAACTCCTTAAATTATCATCCTCTTTAATTCAGCAATCATTTTAAATGACGATATACACAACGTGTCTGAAAAATTGGGAATTTGACAAGAAGGCTTCTCAAAATTCTTATCTGGAACGAGCGACCATTGTGCGTGCACAAGGCGCGAGCGAAGATGAGAATTTTGAGAAGAAGCCGACGCAGTCAAAAACCAATTTTTCAGACACGTTGTGTATAGGGGCGTGCAATGATATTCCCTTCGTGTACCCTCTATGAATTAGGATCAAAAAAATCATCGAAGTCTTGGAAACTCACGGAGTTAAAGAAATGGCGTGAGCGGGCAAGATGAACAAATTAAAATCCAAAATTTTAGAGAAGCGACAGGCAAGGACGCGCAGCAGTTTTTAGAAGAAATAAAGCTTCATAACTACAAAACACTGTGGACTTATGTGGCTAATGGCATTTTGGCGATATGGCTCATCAGCCAGCCTTTTCTTTTTGATTACAAGAGCGCAGCTTTAATGAAGAGTGATATCGTATCTGGTATCATTGTTATTATTGTAGAAATAATTGCATTTGTTCCTCGATTCGCTTTGTTCAGGTGGGGTACAGCTGTCGTAGCGTTTTGGCTATTGCTTGCACCACTTATATTTTGGTCGCCAACTCCTACTACTTATTTGGTCGATACATTAATAGCTTGCTTACTCATAGCATTTGCAATACTCATCCCAGGACTGCCAGGGCGGGCTGGTATTCATTTGTCTGGGCCAGACAAACCTCCTGACTGGTCATATAATCCTTCCTCATGGATTAGGCGTTGGCTTGGCATTGCTCTAGCGCTGATTGGCTTCTTCCTCTCGCGCTATTTAGCAGCTCATCAACTAGGTTATATATCTCATGTATGGGATCCATTTTTTGGCGATGGCTCTGATAGAGTGACAGGCTCTGCATTGTCGAAATCTTTTCCCATCTCTGATGCGGGTTTTGGTGCAGTTGCTTATGTATTGGAAGTGCTGATAGGTTTTATGGGTAGTCGTGCACGCTGGCGTACTGCCCCTTTCATTGTATTTTCGTTTGTTCTACTTGTTATACCTTTAGGTGCAACAAGTATACTATTAGTTATTATGCAGCCGGTTATCGTGGGTGCCTGGTGCGGATTTTGTTTAATCAATGCTGCTGCATTACTAATTTCTGTGCCTTTAGCAGTGCATGAGTCTATAGCGGTAGGACAATTTTTGGTGCTGGCTTATAAACAAAAGAAGAGCTTCTGGCCATTTTTTTGGTTAGGCGGCAATGTACTTGGTTACGAAGGTAAAGATCCAGATCGTACACGTTGGTCTATTAGGCAACGTTGGGCAGCAAGCTATCAGGGAATTTCGCTGCCTTGGTTCATCATTTTGCAGGCTATTGTCGGTGTGTGGCTAATGGCGCGACCGAATATCTTGCCTTATAATATCGAAAGTGCTAATTGCGATCATTGGATGGGAGCAATTATAGTTACTGTAGCTGCGGTTGCTACAGCTGAAGTAACTCGAACAGCACGCTTTGTTAATGTAATTGCTGGCGTGATAGCGCTTATACTGACTCTTATCTATTCATCGGGATCTACAGCAATATTGATTAGCGGTATCGCTAGTGCCGTTTTATTGATTATTGCCTCGATACCAAAAGGAGTCATCGTAGAACGCTACGCTTCCTGGGACAGATTTATTCTTTGAAATCCTAAAGGAAAGAGCTAGTTATGAAGACAATTATGTTGATTTTGATAACGGTTACCAATTTAGTATTTTCTCAAGACTATCAGAACAATTTTAAGAATTTGATAGAAAATACTATTTGGATTGTTCCACCGTCTACATTATTAGCTTACGAATATTTACCATCTAGCTATACAGCGGTAACGGATCAAACGGTATGGGTTATTGATGGTTACGATAACGGTTATTTTTTTGGAACGTCTTATACAGCAGTTATCGATTCAGGTTCTACAACGTACACTCAGAAAAAAATACTCGGTACAGTAACAGATGGGGGAGGAGTTTATATAACGTTTATTCCTTTGGGAGCAATCTCTACTACAGATTTGGTCAATGGAATTGGAACATTTGTTAATTTACAAGGCAGTTATCGATTTGTCATGCAAATGAATGCAGGTTCTACTGCTGACGGACTCTCTCACTGGTCTTATATGATCAGTATAAATGAAAGTAGTCCATACTATAATAATTTGCCGGGTGTAGATCAAAGTTACCCAGATTTTTTGACCAATTTTTAATATCGCAATAAAACACCCACTGTCAATCCAGATAAAGTGAGGTTTCCATTTGTGGTATAAGCGTCAGTTCCTAAGCTCGTTTGCTGCAAATAAAAATCCCGAAAACGGACGATATCGATGTAATAGTGCTGTTCCCAACCCGCTTTTAAGGTGAATTCGAGATGGGGTTTTTGGAAAAGGTGTCTCCAGTTAAATCCAATTTCTAGATCAGTATTAACTATAGAACCACTTTGAGAAAGTTTTTTGTCCTGATCAACTAATACGGTAGAACTGCTGGAAGAATAGTAATCTTTTTGCCTATAGTCTTGTTTTATTTTGAATTTGCCCCATAAGGTATTTATTCCAAAAATACCATAGAGCCCAAAGCCTGCTTTAAAATCAAAATTCGCTTTCAATCCTGCTCGAGGTCCGATGCCCAGGAACGCATTTCTATTCTTCGAATCCACGATATTAGTAGCTGGAAGATGAGTAGTTAGGTCTAAGAAAATGGTATTTACATTGAGGGCGAATTTTTGAGAAACGTCAAGACCTTCTAAACCAAAAAATGGCTCTAAAAGAAAACGATGGCCGATGAGAATTTTTCGACCTAGTTGCAAATCGAGTCGATTAAAGTGTAAATTCCATTTTTCGCCTACTTTAAATATACCGGCGGTACTTGGAGTAGAAGTAAGAATGGTCCCAATATTTGCCTTTGCTGTATCGCTAGAACTTGTGGAATAGTAGGTATAGCATAGTTCAATATCCCAACATGCAGGCTGTCCGCTAATTGCTGCCCGCACTCCAGAACTCCATTTAGAGCCTAAATTGGGGGATTTACCTGTTGCAACAGTAGGGGAGTGCAATTCATCTTGATTGCTAAACCAGAGAAGATAATCCACTTCAGCAGATACAACGGAATCCAGTTCCTTTTGATAGGAAGATACCGTTTTATCTAAGAGTTCTTTTGCAGATACATTAACAATCAGAAAAATACTAGTTGAAGGCACTAGGAGAGAAATCAATGACCAATTTTTCATAATTCATCAATGGTAATGGTTAAATGGAATTTGTATTACACTGCAAATTGGGTGTCAAGTTTCTAGTTGTCTATTCGATATGAAGTGTATGTGATGATGATTTCATCGCATTCTCTGTTGAGGCAAAAGGTGAATTAGTTGTATACAAGAAAAAGTTCAAAAGAATGGATGTCAACAACTTTGATTTAGGTTTAAAAAAGATGCTTTATTTGGTCCGAAAATTTTATTCAGCGACAGTGATAAGCTTCCTGATGATCTCGGTTCGCGCTACTGCCGATACTGCAGCGATCATTGGAGGAATAGATCTAACGGGAGGCCCTCCCTACGCAGCGCTCGTCTCTTCTTCAGGGCAGCTTATCCCGCTTGCTTGTGGAGATCCGACGGCGACGTCAGGAATAATCCAAAGCGTATCTATGAACTTTGCAGGAATCAGCCTTATCGGAGGGCAACAATCCCTCTCATCCACCACGCCTGCCTATGCAGCATTCGTCTCCTCTTCTGGGGAGATTACACCTCTTCCGATTGCCGGATTACCAGCGATGCACGGAATCATCTATAGCGTTGCCATCAATAACTTTGGAAGTGGGATTATTGGAGGGCAAGACCTCGACGGACCCATCTACGCGGCGCTGGTTCCTCCTTCTGGAAATTCGCTTACAGTTCTGGAATTCCCATCCCTCGTTGCGGCGGGTGGCGTCGTTAGGAGCGTTGCGATTAATGATTCTGGAAACAGCCTTCTTGGAGGTCAGGTTTTGAGCGGTGATTTGCCGTCGTTTGCAGCATCTGTTTCTCCTTCAGGCGACATGACTCCTCTTAATCTCACAGGGGGTATATCCGTAAGCGGAGTGATCTCGTCTGTTGCGATCAATGGCTCTGGAAAGGGCCTGATTGGAGGACAGAATCTAGATTTATCAGAAATGCAGCCTGCATACGCAGCGTTTGTTACTTCGAACAGTGTAACTCCTATCACTTTGACAGGAGGAGGAATAGCTACGACAGGGGAAATCGCATCTGTTGGGATCAATGATTCTGGAAATGGCATTGTGGGAGGACAGGATCTTGTCGATCCACAGCCTGGCTATGCAGCGCTTGTCTCTTCTTCAGGCGATGTTATCCCTCTTCAACTGACAGGAGGCATAGCAACGACTGGGGTCATCAACAGCGTAGCGATCAATTCCTCGGGAAATGGCATCATCGGCGGACAGGATTATTTTAGCCCCTCTCAACCAGCATATGCAGCCCTAGTCTCTTCCTCGGGTACAGTGACTCCTCTTGTGCTTGGAAGCGATATGGACTCGAATGGAATCATCTATAGCGTTGCAATCAATTCCTCTGGAAATGGCATTGTTGGAGGATGGGATCTAGTGGGATCTCAAGCCTACGCAGCGCTCTTCACCTCTTCCGGTAGTGTGATTCCTATCACATTCACAGGAGGGATATCTATGAGCGGATTTATCAATAGTGTTGCTTTGCCTCTCTCCATTAGAATTCCTACCGCCTCTTTATCAGGTAACAATTTAATTTTTGCCGAGTATATTAATGAATTTGCTCCTGACAATGCATTTTATTTCATTCTGTCGGTGTTGGATGGGACGCTGAATGCGGCCCTGCAAAGTGCAGCTCCCACTCGGAATGGGATATCGACCTACATCGCGAGCAACAATCTTTTTTTTCTGATGACGAGCTTTGCAAATTGCATCAGAAATCAACAACAATTAGCGCAGCAAAATCCATCTATAGCAGTCACTCAGAATGCGCTTCCTTATGATGAGCTATTGACATCGCTCACCTTGCAAAAAAAGGCGACACCGCAATCTCAAGACAAACCTTTCACGATCTGGTTTGAAGCCATCGGTGCATGGGCGCATCAGAAGGCGCAGCATCAAACAGTGGGAGTTGATCCAGCAACGGGTGGAGCGATCTTAGCATGTGATCGCCTGATCACGCCACGATGGCGAGTGGGTGGAGGGGCAGCGTATTTATTTACCCATATTCACGAAAAAGATAACCAGGGGCATAGCAATATTAATCAGGAAGAAGTCTTTATCTATGGTTCCTGGGACAATCAAAAATTTTACGTCGATATGCTTGTGATGGGTGGTGCGTTGCAGATCGATCAGGTACGAAAAATAGCAATGACCGGCTTTTCCTTTCGTTCCACCTCGCATCCGAATGGGTGGCAATTGCTTCCGCATTTGGAATTAGGCTATAAAGCGAACATATTTAATCCATCCAAAATGCGCAAATTTTGTTTCAACCCCTTTGTCATGCTTGATTGGGCCAACGCTTGGCAAGAGCGTTATAAAGAAAAAGGCGATGGTCCATTTAATGCTGCCCAAAAATCCTATTACGGATCGCTTCTTCGCACGGAGGCTGGATTACGTTTCTATGAGACCTTCTTTTTTAATCGATGGAATTTTACCATCCAGGAAAAAATCAGTTATGTAAATACCCAATCATTTAATGCGGGTAAAGTGAATGCATTTCTTGTAGGATCTCCTGGAGCATTTACAGTGGAAACGTTGTCCTCCGCCCAAAATTTAGGTGTAGCGCAGCTTGCGATGACCTTTGATCCGCTAAGAAGCTGCTTTCCCAAGACCACTTTCTTTTATCAGGGCGAGTTCGGTTCTAAATACCAATCCCACCAATTGAATATAGAGTTAGCTTGGCAGTTTTAAAGACTGTCCACGAACTAAGGCTTTGTCAATTTTGATTATTAAATATCTGACAAACCGATAAACCCCATGGAGGATTTTCTATTTGGGATTCAGAATAATTTTCGTTTGTATACTCGCCAATTACTTTTCTCCAAAATTTTGTTGCTGCTTCAGAACCTCGAATTTGCCTTACTCGCCATGGCCCAGGATGTTGATTAAACACAGCAAAAGCCATATTTTTACCAACCATTTTCTTTCTGTAAGCAGGAACAACATAAAAGTCTACGATCTCAGAATAACCATCAATAGACTCGACAATAGAAAAACCAACTACCTTGGAGCCTTCTTTCCAATAGTAACCGACATTTGGAGTGCGCCAATCGACGTCTATGGAATATTTTCCGCCTTGATTTTTCTTTTTCCCTGAGGTAGGGGAAAATTCATCTTCATAGTTCTGAGCTAATGCATCAAAAATATGGGAATTCGATTCGTTAATCAGTTCTAACATAGGCTCCCTTTTTCTGGAGTCGATCTTCTGGGGAGTCTCTGTCTTAAGAAAAGATCGACATCTTTTTGGTTTCTGAAGATAAGAAAATCAGTATAGTTTTTATTCTAGTTTCATCCAAGTGCGTAAATACTGCGTGATTGAGCTTTGCGCAGTGGAGGTTTTCTGTGTGCATTTTGATGGGGAAAAGGTGCGTAAAAAGTGTCCTTGAAAAACAAGTCGCGAAAAATTTAAATTGCCTTCATAAATCTGGCAATAAGGCATCTCGATGAAAAATTACATTTTAATTGTAAGACTGCTTTTTAGTTCTCTTTCTACTATTTCGGCCGAGGAATGGATTACAGATGCAGAGCAAATTACGGAAGAATTTTTGACAAAAACAAGCAGTTCCACTCGTTACACGGAACATGTGGCTCACTTGAAAAGAGTGTTTAAGAAATTACATATTAAAACCTTCCTGGAATTTGGAGTGGGTTTTTCGACGAAATATTTTATGGATCATTCAGAAAATGTGGTTTCTGTCGAATTTGTCACTCCAGGAACTGGCTCTGAATGGATGAAATACTGTTTGGATTTGTACCGTAATTGTAATAATTGGATACCTATCACCTATTTTTCTGGACAGGGACTCGATACAAGCTGGGCTCCAAATAAGTACATAGGAGTTGAAAGTGTTTATGGAGCTGCTGCATATCAACCTGTGAATTTAAAGAGTTATGCCTTTATTGATCCCTCGTTTTTAGACGATTTGACATTCTTTGTAGATAATCAAACTGCAGAATATAAAATAGATATGGCTTTTGTGGATTGTGGAATCTGCATTCGAGGAGATCTCGTTCAAGTCCTTTTTAATAAAGTTCCTATTATTGCTGCTCATGATGTTGATCCTCTAGAAAGGAGGCATTTGAATGATGTTTATGGATACGGAAGAATAAAAGTGCCCAATGATTACATTGAAATTTATATTCCTTATGGGGTGGGAACGGCATTTTGGATAAAAAATACCGAAGAATATGCTGAAATTATTCAAGATTTGCAAAGATACTCGATTCCTCCAACATGAACCTATCCCGAAATTCTTAACAATGGATTTTTGAAGGATTTTTTGGCCTATTTTTATGCCTTTTCGCAGGACATACTTGGTTAAGTAGGCCAAGAAAAGGCAT
>JAJPJP010000201.1 GCA_021324175.1 Chitinophagia bacterium | reverse complement strand
TAGGATCGCCTACCTTGACCAGCCACCCAGTTGCAAATCCCAATCGTCAAATATTGGCTGGCAAAATTGGAGAAACTTAATAGCTTTGACTAACTATGATCAAGTCTCGAATATTCCTTGGATTGCTAATCTTTAGCGTACTCAGTCTTAAGGTTTCGCGATCATCGGCCCAGAGTGGCGGCATTGATGCCCTCGCGGGCCAGTTTATTAAATATCTCCGATCAGGCTCACGGGAAAGGATAGTGGTTGTCACCGATAAAGCATTTTACGCTTCCGGTGAGACCATCTGGTTTAAAGCCTGGTGCCTTGATTCGTTGTCAAACCACCTGGTCTACAAAGGCAAGAATCTATTTGTCGACCTGGTGGATGATAAGGACAGCGCCGTCGCGCAACTGCTTATTAATTTGGATGAAAAGAAACCGGACGGTAAGATGTTGCTTCCTGAATCACTAAAGGAAGGATACTACTGGTTAAGGGCATACACGAGCCAAATGCTGAAAGATGACACGGGCCGGATTTTTGTAAAACCTGTATATGTGTTGAATGCAAGCAAGCCCGATGCCCACGCGCTTGCTGCCGAAAAAACAAATACTACAGAAGCAGCTGCCGTCGCTCCGGGGGTACAATTTTTCCCTGAAGGCGGTTCAGTAATATCGGGAACCACTGCCGTATATGCTTTTCGCAGTACAGGTGGTCCCGCGGATCTTTCCGGTTATGTGACAGATACCCGCAAAGATACGGTTGCCAGGTTTAGTAGCACGACGGGCATGGGAAAGTTCAGTTTCGACGCTTTTAACCCCAGAAAATATGTTGCCCATGTAAAATCAAAAGCCGGTGACCAGGCTAATCCGCTGCCGACCATCGATCAATTTGGAAGCCAGTTGTCTATCGTCGATCAAACCGACCAGATGCTCCATGTTCGTGTCTCGCTGGGTGATTCCATCTACAAGAAAAATCCGAACTTTTACCTGTTGGGGATAAGTCGCGATAGCCTGTGCTTTGCTGCGACCGGCACAGGCATGTTCGAGGTGAACATCCCCAAAAACAGTTTTCCGCACGGAAGAGCGGAGTTGCTCCTCTTTAACGAACAGGATCAGCTGGTCAGCCAGCGGTTTTTTTACAATATGGCGAGTAATGATTCATGCCGGCTTACAGCCGTTGAAGACAAATCGAATTATGAAGCCAGGGACAAAGTAAAAGTGACCCTCAACCTTTCATCTTCGGACAATCATCCTATCAAGGCCTTGCTTTCCACTTCCATTACAGATAACAGGATGATAGGGAATTCGGAGAACAACGGCTTATCAGCGGTAGAAGACCATTTGGAACAACACTATTCTCCCGCGGAGATCGATTTGTTGATGATGACGCAAAAGAATCTTTATACTTCGTGGAAATTCGGCCAGGAAATCAATCCCCAAGCGGCCCCCGAGAATCTCAACCTGCTCGATATTCAGGGAATGGTGGTTGACAAGAAGGATCAGCCCATGCAAAAGTATATCGTCAATCTTTTTTCAGCGGACAAGACCATTTTTAAGATTGACACCACAGACAAAAACGGACATTTTCATATTCCAATGGGCGATTATGAAGACGGAGCGTCGTTTACGCTCAAAATCACTGATCTCAAAGGAAATGGACGGCAAGGGAAGGTGATCCTGGACAAAATAGACTACCCTGGTTTCAAGACGCCATTGTTTTTAAAAAAGAGATTTGATCAGGCGGAAATTACCGCGATCCACAACTATAAAATCCACCGGCTCCAGGACAGTTCGTTTTATGCGAGGCAAAGTGGATTACTAAAGGCTGTAACCGTCACCGGCCCAAAAAATCAGGCCCCGAATTATGACGCGAGCAAGAGAGTAAGCCAGTTTTCAGACATCATTACTTCAGACCGATTGAACAATGGCGACCGCAATGCACTGCTAAATTCAGTCGAAAACCTGGCTGGCTTTACCCATTCGGGTATTAGCTCGATGAGTCTTGGAACTGGGAGTATAGGCATCCAACCGCTGGTCATCGTTGACGGCGTGCAGCAAAGTTTATCGACGGACGTGAAGACCTTCCTTCAAAATTATGATCCCACCAACATCGATTTTGTAGAAGTACTTAAAGGACCCCAGGCTGCAGCCTATGGTCTGTACGGAGCCGGCGGCGTTATTTTAATCAACACGACAAATACCAAAAAAGATATTTCCCAGTTTAACGACCAGGGACTTTCGACCATTTACCCAAAAGGTTATTTCAGGCATTCGGATTTTGCGGCTCCCGATTATACCAAAAAAGAGGTCAAGCAATCGTCTTTTCCCGATATGAGGTCAACACTGTATTGGAATCCCGGCGTCCTGACTGATAATAACGGGAAAGCCAGCATTGATTTTTTCACTGCTGACGAACCATCCGTTTATTCTGTAACCATCAACGGCATGAGTGCTACTGGAGAAATTATTTGCCGTAAGGTCGAGATTAAAAAACAGTAGAGCGTTTGTTCCTCCACTTCCTTCCATCTATGCAGGCAATTCCATCCAGAATTCAGAAAATTCTCCTTCCCGGGATTCAACGCGCATGTCCCCTCCATGGGCCCTCACGATATCGTAGGTCAGGCTTAAGCCGAGACCGGTGCCCTGCCCGGTTGGGTTTTTCGTAAAAAAGGTTGGAAAATCTTGTCAATGATTTTTTGTGGAATGCCGGTGCCGTTGTCCCTTACCGCCACGCTTACCCCGCGGTCAGTACCTTTCACCGTCACGGATATAACGGGTTCAAATCCGTCTCTCAATTGCTTTTTCCTTTCAATCACGGCATAAAAGGCGTTATTATACAAATTCAGGAGCGCTCTTCCAATGTCCTGTCGGACAAGCCGAAGCGTGGCCAGCCCCTGATCAAAATGGGTTTCTACCCTCGCGTTGAAATTCTTTTCTCTGGCAATGTGTAGGATTGTTGGAGATTGTCTTTTTGAAGGGCAAGTTCCTTTGCTTTGTTATCAGTCTCTTCCTTTTGCAACTGCAACTCTGTATTCGCTTTTCGCAATACGGCGAGCAAAGAGAGAAGGAAATACCAGAAGGAGCTCAAATATCTTTCCGGGCTGCCTTTGATAATTCGGCCCGTGGCAAATGATGCGCCAGGGCAAACTGAAAAAATCATGATGCCTTCAGCCACCTGTCAAACCAGGCAAAGGCTTCTGTCTGCATGGCCTTGTCAAATTTATGCGGACCCGGGTAATAGGAGCAATGGTATTGTTCGCCGGCACCCGCCTTATCATAAACATCGCGCAGTATTCTGTCAGCATTCTTCATTTCCGCAAGAGTGTATAATTCGTCTCCTTCATCATTCAAAACCAATGTAGGCAGTGGAGCCCGCATGCCGAGTATTTCGGGAAAATCCATCTCGTTGGGTGACAAGGGAACATATACCATCCAGGTATGCATGAAAGCCTTATTCAAAAGAAAATCCTTCCACGTTGTCATAAATCCAACCGGAACGGCACATTTTATCCGGTCATCCTGGCCGGCCATGAAAACGGTGCGCATGCCACCGCCTGAAAGACCCCCACACCCGATTCTCGCGGGATCCACATCCGGTCGTGCGCAAAGAATATCCAGTGCTACACGGTCTTCTCCGAAGAAAACGCCAGGCCACGTCGTGCCTGCACAGAAAAGCGATTTGGCCATAATGTTCTCATGATCGCCGGCCCACTTATTATAGGCTTCGATGTTGGCGGCATTTTCAGGGTCATTATCGTTTAATCCATTTCGAAGATGTTCGGGCACGTCTTGCAACAGCACCCGCCGGCTGGCAAACGGGAACGCATCGGGCACAAGAACCAGATAACCTCGCTTGGCGATTTCATTGGCCCAGGCTCGCCCTTCGTAATAGGTGCGTTGATGATCCACCATCATCGGGTGAATGGCCCCACTTGTCTTGATAATCTTTCGCGTCCCGAAATACTTATTGCCGCCATGATCATGGAACGCGAGTATGGCGGGTAGTCTCCCACTTGCGCCTTCGGGTTTCAACACCACGGCATCGGTAGGAGGCCCATAGGACAATTGCCAGCTCAATTCTTCAACATGTAATCCGTCGAATATATATTGTTTTTTAACGGTCACATTAGGTGCGGCGCCCATTTCAGGAATGGCCAGCCGGTCAGTCAATCGCTGCCTCGCCATTTTTCGCCAGGAATCCAGCTCGGTATATTCTTGACGGCGCCAGGACAAAGAAGGAAGTTTATTCGCGGTTAACCCGGCTGCCCACGGGCCATAGGCTCCAATAAGATTGGTATCGCCTATATACATTAATTGATCGCTCACGATATCTGATTTTTTAAAAGATGGGATCTGCGCCAAATCGTTTGCAAAGCCTCGGTAAAAATTACCGGCGACGCCGATTCCCGTTAGGCCTGCAAGTTTGATAAATTCTCGTCGTTTATTTTTCACGGTTCAATAGATTAAGAAAGATTTCCTGAATTTAAATATTCATTCTGATCGCGCCACGCCCAATTTAATTTTTCCACACATTTTTTTGGGTGAGCAGGTGCTTGGCAACAGCATAAATTATGCGGGTATTCCAATCTTCCAGGCATGTAAATGTTTTACAGCGAAGTGGATCGGGTTTGTAAAAAAAGGCAAAATATTCCCAATAATCCTTATACCCGCCGTGGTCGCCGGAATAATTTCCTGGTTCGCCTTTAGAAAAATACCTTCAGGGAAAAATATGATTCCGAGAACAAGGCCATCCGGTTAGGAGCGGCGAGGAGAATAATTAACAACTTGGACGCATCTGAAAAAAAAGAGCAAGCGAAATATGCGCCCGTAGGAAACCCCGGCGCTCCAATCATCTCTGCATGAACACCTGGTTCGCTCTTGCGCCATTAATGGGCTGGTAAAGAAACAGCGGGTTGGTGCTTCGCTGGACGTCGACACTTCCGGAAATGGAAAAGGTTCTCGCATCGTTCACATACATCAAGCCCATTTCTGCTCGTGAATAAACGCCGAAGTTGTTGGAACGGATGCCGTAAGCAGGTGAGACCTTGCCGACGTCGCTATAAAGAAAAGAATGGTTGAAGTTGATGTATGACGGCGCGATGGAAATGCCCGCGAACGCGAAAACATTATTTGTCAGCCTGCGATTGAGCTGCCAACCTACGGGTGCCGAAAATACCATCGCATTGCCACCGTTAAAAAAACTGAAGCCTGTGGACATTCCCCAATAAAATGACGTTGACCATTTGCTACTTAACAAATGCCGCTCACCGGAAATACTGTCGCGAGAAAAGCTGGTTTGTGAATTGCCTTCGAGAGATTCTGAGGAGCTTTGAGCATTGGAAAAAATCGAAAAAACTAATATGAGCAGGATCATCACGTATCGCATACCTTCAAGTTTACCTATAAATTTAAGTATTCTTTGCGTCAAAAAATAATCGCATTAACACTTGACGATTCGATGCCTCGATCGAGAGCGGGAAAAGCCGCTCGCGGCCAAATACGCCAAAAAGTCCGGCAATCGAAAGGGCTCACCAAACACTGTTTCAAATTCGCCTCTGAGAAACTAGATTACTGATTTTTCCCATTAGCCAATTTTAAGGTAACGCTAACGAAGTTAATTCACTCGCTCTCTAAAACAGCTCTTTGTTTTCCTAAATTTGCCAAATATTTTGAATTTGAAAAGACTAACCATGAAAATCTATTTCTTTATTCTTTCATTGTCGTTACTGACTTCTACGCTGGCTGCACAAAGCATCGCTCCATCGAATTTGACTGCTTCCAAAGTATCAATGTCTGAAACAAGGTTGGATGGTCGAAATGCCACCAAAGTTGTAGTAGACACCAGTATCAAGGGATTTGATGAACCGACCTTCGCCAGGCTGAATAACGTCGACTTCCATAACGGCACAATCGAGGTAAATGTTTATAGCAAATTCATAACGGGTGCACCTGATTGGGCGCGTGGTTTTATCGGAATAGCATTTAGAATAAATAGCGACAATTCAAAGTTTGAGTGTTTTTATATTCGGCCCGACAACGGAAGGGCTAATGATCAGGTGAGACGTAATCATGCGACACAGTATTTCTCCTATCCTGATCATCGATATGATGATTTTAGAAAAAGCGATCCGGGAAAATATGAATCTTACGCGGATATGGGAATGGTCGAATGGATTAAAATGAAAATTGTCGTTAAAGACGATCATGCGCAATTATTCATTAATAATAGCAAGGAACCCAGTTTGATTGTGACGGATCTCAAGCATGGTGCAAACATGGCAGGCTCGGTTGGATTATGGGTTGGCAACTGGACGGAGGGATATTTTTCAGACTTGAGGATTTCAAAGTAAGTCATCGATTCGAGTCAATAGATTACATTGCATCATATGCGGAAATCGATTGATAAAATGGCCCTCGCCTTTTTAATGCTGGGCTTTGTCGAACATGTAACGGCCCAGCCCACGCATTCCTTCGGAGCCAGGGACTCCATCTACTCCAAAGTACTTAACCAGGAACGACAGGTCCAAATCATCATGCCTGATGACTATAAACCTGGCGATACTACCCGGTATGACGTTATCTATGTGACCGACGGCGGATCGAACGCGAGACCCGTGAGCGACGTCGACTATTTCCTTCATTCCGAGGGTTATGCCCCTGAGACAATCGTTGTCGGGATCATGAATATTGATCGCGACAAGGACCTGACGACAACACACGTCAGCCGGCCGGCTTCTTCGGGAGGAGCTCATGACTTCCTGCGCTTTATTACCGATGAACTGGTCCCATATATCAATGCGCATTATCCGACTAACGGGGACAACGCGCTATTTGGCCATTCGTATGGCGGCTTGTTTGTTATCGATGCTTTATTGACGAAGCCCGATGCCTTCCTTTCTTATATAGCTGCCGATCCCAGTCTTTGGTGGGACGGGCGTTATGAGAATCACAAGCTCGCCAGGGAACTTGCCGCTTTACCCGGCGGTCAGAAGACGCTTTCAATTTCCGGGAGAACTGATGCGCTGGGTCAAATGGGTATCGATGTTATTGACACGCTATTTAAAAACCATGCACCGGCCAATCTCCTTTGGAAGTTGACGAGTTATCCGGAGGAAACACATGGCACCATGAGACTGAAAGCTATCGACGATGGATTAAAATTTACCTACAAGGGGTATAACATGAAAACTGCGAATGTTTTGCCAACGAAGGGGATTGTCGTGCCAGGGCAGCCATTTTATATTTGGTTTGTTGACTGGGACACGAGCGGGGTTCGCTACACGATCGACGGTACGCTGCCAACAAGGGCCTCTTCCCCAATTTCACGGAGCATAACCATGCCTGGTCCCGGCAGCCTCCATGCGAGGAGATTCACCAACCGCTCCCGTTACGATGTGATTGTTTCAAGTGAATTTAAATCAGGGGCGCCGTTGACTCCACCAAAAGAGGAAATAGGACTGAAGCCCGGAGGTTTGAATTATGCTTATTACGAAGGAAGATGGGACAAGCTCCCCGATTTTGCAAAGCTGAATCCGGTTCGCTCTGGCATCGCTGATTCCAGCTTTCGCTTCGACAGCTTGCCTGAAACGAATTTTGGTCTTGTATTGGAAGGTCAACTCAACATTACCGAACCGGGTTACTATGTATTTGCCCTCCAGTCGGACGATGGCGCCAGGTTTTATTTTAATCATGAACTGCAGCTGGACAATGATGGCATACACGATGAGACGACCGTAAAATCAGTTTTGCTTCCATTGAAGAAAGGCTTTTATCCAATCAGGGTTGAGTATTTCCAAAAAGGGGGCGCCAAAGTTTTGAGCTTGAAATATATCTCCCCTGAGCGCATAGACATAACATATCACCTGCCGCTCGAGATTCCGTTGTCGATGGAGTATCATAAATAGTTCGTCCGATCCTGGGGAAAACCTCGGGTAATCAATCGACAGTTTTTCAAAGCTGCTTCTGTAGTATCATGAACTCAAGGGGGCGGGCATGCTTGCCTGATACGCTGTCTTCGTGAAACGGTTTTCGTTCGCCGGTGTCCTGGTATCCATGGCGAAAATACCAATAGATAAGCTCGGAACGGAGCGTGATGACCGACATATAAATCGAGCGGCAATTTTCCTGTCGTGCATATTCTTCGGAGGCTTGCAGCAAGTGTTTTCCAATTCCATGATCCTGGTGATTCGGTGAAACACCCAGTAAGCCGAGATAGATGCGGCCGTTATGTTTTTGGAGATTGACGCAAGCGATGATGCCATCATCTTCGTCAGTGTATTTCAGCAGTACGCTGCCAGGCTTTTCCAGGACGAGGCTAAGTCCGTTTTCGTCGATGCGCGTATTGCCTTCGATGAGGTCGGCTTCCGTCGTCCATCCTTTTTTCGAGTATTCACCCCGATAAGAACCGTTAAGAAGCGCAAGCAATTCCGGCATGTCTTGCTTTGTGGCCATCGTAATATGTGGATCAGAAAATTCGTACATCGGAAATCGAAAATAAGATTTTAAGTCCATCCATCACTTCATGATCATTGTCTCAAACGTATTTTTTTTCAACGCTTCCCCGGGTCGAATCTCCAGGCGGCGCGGGGTTGAGGACCAGGGGTCCGGATTGATCTGTATCTTTAACCCCGAGTTGTAAATGCAAAATTCAATGATGTCCCAATTTTTCCACAGCATACACTCCTAAACTCACTTTTATCATGAGATGGCCAGCTCCGATACTATTGACCTTAAGTGCTCTTGTGAACGGCGCTTGCCAATGCCAGCCGGACAAGAAACTGGAACGTCAGTTAGATTCCGCATTTACCGCCGTTTTCAAATCAAACGAACCGGGTGGGGCCATTTTTATCAGGCAAGGCAACACAATCCTGTATGATAAGTCATTTGGACTGGCAGACATGACCACCAAAGAGAAATTTACCAATCAAACGGTGTCAAATTTGGGCTCCATTTCCAAAACCTTCGTGGCCTACGCGATCCTTTTACTTCAATCGCAAGGAAATCTTTCTGTGGAAGACAGCATTCTAAAATATTTTCCCGAGTTTAAGAACAAAAAAATCGCTTCTAGAATAAAGATAAAGAACCTGCTGATGCACACTTCAGGGTTGCCCGACAGCCGCGAAGTCGACAAAGACAGCGTGTTCTATTTAACGGCAAACGATGCGGAAAATTTTAAGCCATTAACACTGACCGACACCTTGGAGTTTGAGCCGGGGACCAAATGGAATTATTCAAATCCTGCTTATAATGGCTTAGCGCTGATTATTGAAAAAATAACCAAAAACAAGTGGCAGAACTTTGTCATTAGAAATATATTCCAGCCCTCTGGCATGACGCATAGTAAGATTACGGATGGAAGCTATCCTGACAAAGGAGTGGCGCATGGCTATATATTGGAAAATGGCAAATGGAGAGAATACGATTATGGCGAATATCCGACGTTTGACGCAGCGGGAAACGGTGGGGTCTGGAGTTCTATCGAAGATCTCAAAAAATACGTTGCCGCGATCAAAGAATACAAATTTCTTAACCGGAAACAGGTAGACAGCTCAAAGCAGGTTCTATGGAGTGGCCCGGCACTGAACGCCAAGGACACAGTTTCCCGATCGCTGGTCTGGTTCATACGCAAAAATTCCCCACTTAAAAAAGATCAGGAGCCATACACCATGATTGAGCACTCAGGTGACCAGGGAGGATTTATGGCGCACCTGATCATGATTCCTGAAGAGGAATTGACAATAATTTGGTTGACAAATAATGGCCGGTATATTACTCCGGGAATTTTGGATGCCTTGCACCATTGGGGCTATTTGTACTAATTTCGCAACCTTATTCCAAAAACTCTCCAAACATTAATTTTACATAAAGTCTATGGAAATTCCGGCAATATCCCTACACTTGACTATCTTGAAATTTTATTTTGAAGGATCTGATTCATGAAAATACATTCTAGAATTTTTATCTTTTTTCTATTAATTCCCGGCTCAGTTTTTTCTCAGGAGGCTGTGAAAGAAAAGAAGCAGCCAGGTAGTTCATACGTCTCTAACAGTAGGGACACTTTCCAAATGCCCTACAACCGTTTGATCCACTCGGCAGGTCAGGTTATTACCTACGGTGATTCTTCGCTTGAAAACCATGCATTGGATCTTTGCCTCTTGCCTGATAAAAGAAACATCGTTGTCGAAGATCGGTACGGGATCGCCATATTAGATACAAAATCAAAATCACTCGTTGAGCGGTGGAAATTTAGCAGTGAAGCCCAACTTCGGGATTTAGTAAGTTCTTATTCGGGTATCACGTCTTTTGTTTTTCACCAGAAAACCTTTATCGCGTGGGGCGCTTCATCAGCCGGTGAGCATGGTGCTATCGTAATTGCAGAATGGAATGGCGAAAAGATCGACGCCGTAACCGAAATAAACATCAGTTCGGATGGTCCTTTGCACAAATCCATACCGAACCAAATCGTTGCTAATACGGAGGACGGACAACTTTATTTATACGCGGTGTTAAATGGAGACAATCAGCTGATCAAAATAAAATTTGATGACCGTTCCGAGGTTTGGAGCGCTTCAACGGGAGTCGCACCTTATGGAATATGCATCATCAACAAAAAAGCCTATGTTACCAATTGGGGAGGGCCGATGGCGACCGATACCTCAAGAGAAATGGCAGGGACACCCGACGACCTCGCGTATACTAATCCGGCTACGGGCGGAACGATGCCAGGTAGTCTGTCAGTGATCGATATTGCGAGTGGAAAGTCTCTCAACGAATTAATGCTGGGCATTCATCCAACAACCATTATCAAAAGCCCAGACAACCATTTATTATATATCACTAACGGCAACAGCGACAACGTAAGCGTCGTAAATGTAGACCAAGGGGTGGTTGTCGATTCGATAGAAACCGGTCTTTTCTCAAAACAGTACGGCTATTATGGAAGCAGTCCGGATGCTTTGCTCATCGACTCATCCGCGAACTCCTTATATGTGGCGAATGGCATGGACAATGCCATTGCAGTTTACAAACTGGGAGGACAAAATTCTGCAACAACCAAAAGTGCGGCAGGATTCCTGGGATATATTCCCACAGAAGCCTATCCGTCGGGGATCGTACAAGCTAATGGCTATTTGTATATCACGAATCTCGAATCGCGCGGAGCGAAGGTTTTATCGCGTGCCAATGAACTCTCGGGTCTAAAAGATGCACCGACTGCCTATACGATTCATAAGGAGTTAACGTCAGTTAGTATCATCCCGGTCCCTGGTGATCATCAGTTGGACAGCCTGACGGAAGAGGTTAAAGAATTGAATTTATTCAATCGTGCTGCTATTTCCACCAGCCCTCCGCGTCCAAATATTCTGCCAGTTCCCATACCTGAAAGAATCGGTGAACCGTCCCTGTTCAAACATGTTGTGTATATAATCAAAGAGAATAAAACCTACGATCAGGTCTTTGGCGATATTAAAAAGGGACAGGGTGAGGAAGACCTGTGCATTTATCCCGAAAAGGTTACTCCCAATCAACATCAGCTGGCTGCTGATTTTTGTTTACTGGACAATTTTTTTGTTTCGGGCAAATCTTCGGCAGAGGGCCATCAATGGGCGGATGCTGCCTTGGTTTCCGATTATATTGAGAGAAGTGTACGCGCCTGGTTTCGCAGCTATCCGCACCGGCAGGAAGATGCAATGGTTTATAATAAGGCCGGGTTCATTTGGAATAATGTACTCGATCATGGCAAAACGGTCCGCATTTTCGGGGAAGCATGCTTGACGCACTATGATAACACTTTGCAATGGCTGGACATTTACAATAAATATGTGAACCACGAGCCGCTTAATATGCTAAACACGACGACTATAAAAAGAATAAGACCATATATTGTCCGCGATTATCCTGACTGCGCTAATATTATCCTAAACGACCAGATGAGAGCTGATGTATTTATAAGGGAATGGAAAAAAATAGAGGAACACGGAGGAACTCTTCCCGATCTGATGATCCTTTCACTGCCTAATGATCACACAGCTGGTATGTCCCCAAATTTTCCGACACCGAAGGCAATGGTAGCAGATAACGATTTGGCATTGGGCAGGATTATTGAGGCGATCTCGCATAGCCGGTTTTGGGATTCCACTGTAGTTTTTGTAACGGAAGATGATTCGCAATCCGGCTGGGATCATTTGTCCCCATACCGGACGGTTTGCCAGGTAATAAGCTCCTATTCAAATCTTGGCAAAACGATCCATACGAACTATAACCAAACTTCGATGGTACGAACGATCGAACAAATATTGGGAATCCCTCCAATGAATGTAATCGACGCCACTGCACTTCCGATGTTTGATTGTTTTGAAAATAAAAAGAAGGATTACCACTATCAGCAAATCCCAAATAAGATTCCATTGAATGATATGAATCGACCGCTTTCTCAATTGCAGGGGAAGTCAAGATATTATGCCAGACTTTCTGCAGAAAAAGCATTTAAAGATGTTGACGGCGGCGATGATAAACTGATGAACATGATCCTCTGGTTCGATGCAAAAGGAGATCAACAATATCCCGGGACGAGATAGAAATTGGGACCCGGCGAAGTCATTTCGTCATAGCTGCATACACTCGATGACCTGGTGAAGATATCAGCCGATTCCACTGGGTTGATTGGCAGGTTCTTCAATTTAGCCGCGATTAATGCTTTTTAAAATATTGCACCTCCTGCTCATGCTTTTTGGCTGCATCAAGAGAATTAAATGTGCCGAGGTTTCTCCGCTTGTTGGTTTTTGGATTCTTCTTGCGTGAGTAAAGGCGAAATTCGCCGGATTTCAATTTGCGGATCATGGCGATAATTTTTGGTGAATAAAATCCTACACCGTGTTCACCTCAAACTTCCTGCCTGAAATAGGCAGCCGCGGACAAAACTCGATTGGCGGCTTCGTTGAATCGACACTCTTTTAAGTTTGCCTTAACTTTTGTCTCAGGTTACTTCATACCTACAAAAAGTATCAACTAAAAATTAAGAAGCGCGTTGTGTAAAATGGAACTCCCCGCATCTTAACAATAATCACCTAATAATTATAGCCATGAAATTTTTGAAATTCGTGACGCTTGCTGCGTTACCGGTACTGCTTTTTATTGCCTGTCATACGAATCAGGAAAATGTCAGCGCCCCAAAAGGGGAAGAACAAGCAAAAAGTTCCTCAGTAGCCGATACGGCATTAATTTCAGAAAATGTGCCGCCGCAACGGGAGGAGGGTGATCAAGGGAAAAAAGGACCGCCACAGAAAAATAATCATGAAGCGGGAATGGATTGGGATAAGAAAATTATTAAGACCGCCGAACTAAGCCTGGAAGTAAAGGATTACAATGATTTCAATGCTCGTGTACATGCCGCAGTAAGACAATTTGGCGGCTATGTTTCACAGGAGGAACAGGAACAATCCGCGTATCAGATCGAAAATAAAGTATCTATTAAGGTGCCGGTGGATCAGTTTGATGACGCAGTAAGCAATCTGTCTTCTGGTAGTAATAAAATCGTTGAGAGAAAAATTACATCTGAAGATGTGACCTCGGAAGTGGTCGACACAAAATCTAGAATCGAAGCCAAAAAGGAGGTGCGGCTTCGATATCTTGAACTCTTGAAACAGGCCAGGAATATGCAGGATATACTGGCTGTCCAAAGTGAGATCAATAATATCCAGGAGCAATTAGAGTCCGCAGCAGGGAGAATGGCATACCTCGGTCATTTATCGGCATTCAGTACCATCAATCTCACTTTCTATCAGATCACGGATGCTACGGCCATCAATGAAAAGGAACCGCCCTATTTATACCAAATCAGGGAGGCGTTCTCCGGAGGATTGAAATGGATAGGTGAACTAATATTGGTCCTCGTTTCTTTATGGCCCCTATTTGTCGCTGTGATTGGCCTCGTGATCTTTGTCAGAAAAAGAAAATTCGGGAAATCAAAAGCTGTTCAGGCTTAGATCATTAAAGATGCTTGGCTCGAGAATTAACCTTCTGCAATCTCATCGATAGCGCTTAAAAAATAGCCAGTTGCAAGACAATAAGTTGTAAAAACCTGCTTCCCTATTTTAACGCTTTTTTGCCTTTATTTCCCTCCCATGGCTTGGTTTTTTCGGCAAATTGGGTGGCAACTAATTCGCAAACCAAAAACAGGTATTATGAAAAGGTTAGTTTTTTTCTTGGTGGCTGCCGCGTTAGCAGCACCGACTTTTGCGGCAATTCCTGCCAGGGTCACGGACGCACTTGCAGCAAGATACGGCCACGCTACCAATGTGGAATGGAAGCATATGGTCGCGGCAACGAAATATGAGGCCAATTTTGACCTGGGCAAATACCGGATGGACGCATGGTTCGATGCAAAGGGTAAGTGGTTGAAATCCGAAAAAACCCTGCGCAAAGACATGCTGCCGGTGAGCGTTAAGTATACGCTCGATAATAGTAAATATCGCCAATGGAAGATCAGGTCATCTTACGAATCCTATTCACCAGGTGAAAAACCGGCATACTTCGTGAAAGTCAAGAATGGATTATTCGAATCCAGGCACCTGAAATTCGACGATTGCGGTCGAATGATTAAGGCGTGATGATTTTCATAATGACGCATAGGGTGAGGAAGTTTAGGCATCCTCACCTTATTTTTTGCGCACAAAACTTCTACAGCAGTTTGAAGCTTGAGTTTCGCCAGAGCTACGTGTAGTGGCCGTTTTCATTATCTACGTCTCCCCCTGACTTGTCAGAATTGATAATATGAATGAACCGGGTGGAGAGTTTGCACGTTGAAGGGAATAGAGGACAAGCAGACCTGATGTCCCTTATGGAAACTTTGGAAAAAAGCATCTTAACGGAATAATCATTTAGTCGGGCGGCGGATTTTTCGATTGAATTGATCGGGTTGATCAAACAGGATTTCTTTTGCAAATTGATACCTGGAGCGAAACAACTAAAATAAATTTTTATGGCCGAGATGGAAGCTGCGAAAGATGATCGTTGCAATAATCGATCCCGAATAAAAAAAAATAAAAAGCTTTCCGCCCGAGTCGACCTGACGCCCATGGTTGACCTGGGTTTCCTGCTCATCACTTTTTTTACATTCACGACGACCATGAGCCAATCGACAGCTTTGCCATTGAATTTGCCAAAGGACGTTGACAAACCTGAAGACCTGACCAAAGTGAAAAGATCCGCCGTCTTGACCATCATACCAGGCAAAAATGACCAACTCTATTATTATGAAGGAGTGGATTGCTTGAAGATCCAACGCACCACCTTTAAGGGAATTCGCGACGTCATTTTGGATAAGAAGAGACTGACCGACGGCGGAGACTTTTTCGTGATCCTAAAACCTGACCAGGACGCATCTTATGAAAACGTTGTCAATATCGTAGATGAAATGAAAATAGATGGCGTTACGCGCTTCGCCGAGGTAGATATTTCACCATTTGAGTACACACTTGTCCAAAAGATAGAACTAACCAAATTTCATTAACCAAAATAAACCAATGCTATGGACGCAAATAAAATCTTAAACGCGGATATCCTGGACATCATATTTGATGAAAGGAATAAGGACTACGGAGCATATGAGTTGAGAAAATCATACAACCACAGGTTGAAAGCGGCCATCATTTCGACTGTTTCGTTTTGCGGTTTGTTGCTGGGAGGCTACCTTCTTTCTCATGCCATCGGCGGCGGCCCAAAGAAACAAGTGTTCAAAATACAGGATATTGATTTGGTGAACGTGAAGGAGCCAAGGCATGAAGAGATTCCGCTCCCAAAACCGAAACCTCCGAAAATGGCAACGGTACAGTTTACGCCACCCAGGATTGTCAGGAACGAAGAAGTGAGAAACGAAGACAAACCACCAGAACAGGACAAACTGGAGGACACAAAAATCAGCACGATAAGCCAGGCTGGCCAAAAGGATGACGGGATTAACGTTCCCCCGGTTGACCCGGGGAGGGGAGTTGTCGAATCCCCCAAGAATAATGACGAAGATTTACCTTTTGAAGTGGTTGAGATCGAATCCGACTTCAAAGGAGGTAATGAGGCCTGGCGGAGATTTCTTTACAAGAACTTCAAGTTCCCCGAAGAAGCGATCAGTAACGACATAGAAGGAACGGTAATCGTCAAATTCATAGTCGACAAGGATGGTAATGTCAGCGATGTTCAGGCTGAGAGCGGACCGACAGGGGGTGGCCTCAGAGATGAAGCCATTCGCGTTATCAAAAAAAGCAGTGGGATGTGGGCCGCTGCTATTCAAAATGGCCGGCATGTCAAGTCGTTCAAGAGGCAGCCAATCCTTTTCAAGATCCAGGATCAATAAATATGCAGTAACTTATAATCGCCAAGCTCCGGGTTGGCATGCAAATGGTGGTTATATTTTAAATACTGCATCATGAACAAGACAATAGACGACATCATCAAGCACTCAGACCTGCGTCACGAAGAAACGCAGGAGTTACAAAACATTCTGCTCGAGGCAGGTCTCACCGAGGAAATTAAATGGGGTAAACCAGCCTTCACGAAAAATGGCAAGGTCATCGTGGTGATACAGGACTTTAAAAAATATTTTGCCTTATTATTTTACAATGGACATTTGCTGTCGGATCCCAAGAAAGTGCTGCAAAAGACGGGACCAAATACAAAAATCGGCAGGCAAATACGCTTCGACGACGCCGCAGAAATCCGCAAAATGAAATCGACCATCAAGTCGTACGTCAAAGAAGCGGTTGCGGCATCCGTCAAATGAGCGACTGTGGTCGATCGTCTGATGCAACTTGCGAAGGAATCACAGGCATTTGTGTCGTATCAATCAGTCTTTGGTTTAAAGCTCAAAATGGTTTTACCACCTGGGTACAGCCTGGATTGTATGGGCGTAAATTCTTGTATGGAGTCAAGCGCGTGAAAAATCGTCATTCCGCCGGCGATAGCTGCTGGATTTATAATAAGGTGATACTCGTCAACAAGCTTTTCTTTTATTAATGATGATACAAAATTTGCACCGCCAAAAACAAGAATGTCTTTACCGTCCAGATTTTTTAAGCGAGCGATTTCTTCCGCCAGGTCGCCCGTTGCCAACGTGGTCTTGTTCCAGTTTGATTTGTCGAGTGTTTTGGAAAAAACAAGTTTGGTCATAGCAGCTATTTTTTTTGCAAAGGGGGGAGCGGGATTCTTGTTTGCTGCATTTTCCCAATATTCTATAAAGCCAGCGCCCGCCAGTTTTCTGCCAACCAAAAGGGTGTCCGAGGCATCGAGCAGAGTCTCAAGAAACGCTATAAATTCGGCGTCAGGATTCCATGTCATCCAGTCATTTTCTCCGTTCGGTCCACCGACGTATCCGTTGATGGTCATTTGCATTTGCAATTTTACTTTTCTCATGGTGCTTTGTCTTTGTTGTCGCAATCCGGCATGTAAACCTAGCTATTAAACGGTTGGAATTCGACACCGCTGCCAGCAAAAAGCTCCCCCGCGTTTCCAGGCGAGAGAGCTTTTGACCATTTCCTTGATCCATTCTATTGTTTGATAATCTTGAATAGGCTTACTCCATTTTTATTGATGATCTCCACGAAATACATCCCTTTGATAAAGTTGCCGCCGAACTGGT
>JAJPJP010000040.1 GCA_021324175.1 Chitinophagia bacterium | reverse complement strand
ATCCTGGTAGCATTGCGGATTGAATTTTCGGACGGCAGCATCGAAAATATTAATTCCGATGGGAGCTGGGCATGCGGGCTAAGTAACATTCTCTATTCGGATATCTACAATGGTGAAACGCAGGACCTGCGCATTCATGATCACGACTTAAAGCCCGTCCTCCTGGCCGATTTTCGAAGAGATCCTTCTTTTTTGGTGCCGACGATCAGCGAGCCCGTTACCAAACAGGAAGAGTTCAGGCCTAAAAGAATTTTCAGGGATTCAGCCGGCGAAACGATTGTCGATTTCGGCCAAAACCTTGCCGGATGGATTCGGATCAGGGTCCATGGGAACCCGGGCTTGCACATCAGCATCTGGCACGCGGAAACGCTCGACAAACACGGAAATTTTTGGGTGGGGAATTTGCGCCAGGCAAAGGCGGAGGACCAATACATATTAAGCGGGATAGGATTGGATTCCGAAGAACCCCATTTCACTTACCATGGCTTCCGTTACATCAAGGTGCAGGGGTTCGTTCCGACATTCACCAATTGCGTCGCGGTCGCGGTGCACAGCAATCTAAAACAAACGGGGACATTTTCCTGCTCTGATACCCTCATCAATCAACTCCAGCATAATATCGAATGGAGCCTGAATTCTAATTTCTTTGATATCCCCACAGACTGCCCGCAAAGAAGTGAAAGGCTGGGATGGTGTGGAGACGCACAGATCTTTTGCGGCACGGCGGCATTTAACCGCGATGTCCGGAATTTCTTTGAGAAATGGCTCGCCGATCTGCGGCTCGACCAGGGCAAAGATGGCGGCGTACCGGTCATGATTCCGGATCTCTATCATTTCAGGAATACGAACAAAGGAGATATCGCCGGTTGGAGCGACGCAGCGACCATTGTGCCATGGACCCTGTATCAAATCTATGTCGACACCAACATTTTGCGCGAATCATACGCATCGATGAAGGCCTGGGTAAACTGTGTACTAAAACAGTCTCCAGGATTTCTGTGGACAGCCGATGGTTATGGTGACTGGTATGCGCCCGGACCATCGACGGATAGCGCGTATATCGACGAATGTTTTTGGGCACATTCGACGGAGATATTGACAGAGACTGCGCATATTCTCGGAAACCATGATGATGTGGCGATTTATTCATCCTTGCTGGAGAAGATCAAAAAGGCTTTTTTGAAGAAATACTGGCTCAATCGTAATGATACGATTTCGCTCCTGGTCGAACCAACGCAAACGGCATATGTGCTCGCGCTGCAATTCGATATGCTGCCAGATTCCATGCGACAGGGTATCGCGGATAAGCTGGCAGCGATGATAAAGAAAAATAATGATCACCTGGCGACGGGTTTCCTTGGAACACCCTATTTATTGTTTGTGCTGTCCAGATATGGATATAACGATCTCGCTTATGCGTTATTGATGCAAAAAACGGTTCCCTCATGGCTCTACCCAATCTCCAAAGGCGCCACGACGATATGGGAGAAATGGGACGCGATCATGCCGAACGATTCGATACAGGCGATGTCGTTGAATCATTACGCCTATGGGGCGGTGGGGCAGTGGATCTATGAGGTTGTCGGCGGGATTTCGGCGTTGGAGCCCGGGTATCGGAAGATCAGGATTGCACCGGTGGTGGGGGGAGGCCTGAGTTGGGTCAAGGCGAGTTATGATTGTTCCTTTGGGACGATTGTCTCGGAGTGGAAGGTAAAAGGAAAGCAAATATTCATGCATGTGGTGGTGCCTGCATATACGACCGCTGAAGTGTATATTCCGGGCAAAGGCCGACAAGACGCCGGACCGGGAAGTTATCATTTCATAGGAGAAATTGGAAAATAACTGTTGCTGAACTTAGACTCTTTGTAATCCCGTCCGTTCCTTGACTTCTAAATTGCGGAACATATACCTTTTGTCTCGCCTTTTAGCCATGATGTCATCTAGAATTTCACGCTTGTACTGGGAACATTCCATTTTACATTTTTTGGAATGGCAAATTCATCTGGTTGGATAATATAGGTTTCCTCAATTTTTGTTGCATACTCGTATACATTTGAAAACTGAGGGAACAACTTTGGGAATTCCTTTTTCAATGCAAGCCCCTTCCAATACCATATTTTACAACCCAGGAATTCTTTTATGGTGCACATTTTGCCTAGTAATGTATCCTTCCCAACGTCCAGTACTTGATCACTTATAGAAGGTAATCCCAGAAACCTAATTTTTAATTGTTTGCTTCCATACATCGAATCCAGATCTATTGAGTAGATGGAGTCGACTGTTTGGATGGTGAGCGAGTGTACAGCAGCTTTGGGCACTGATCCGGGTAACATGGGAAAGGTCTTTGACACAGCAGATGAATCGAAGCAAATAGTTCCTTCCGTCTTTTCGATCCTCCCGGAATCAGCAAAGATTATAGTTTTGGTGCCCTTTGCAAAGCCAACGGAATAGACTATTACAATTTTGCACGATTTTATTCCATAAGGAGCCTGTGAATTCCCTGAGAAAGTCGTGAGTGCGAACAAACCTAATACAACTACCTTTTTGTGCATAAGTCGCCTCCTTCACCTCTAAATTAAGATAATTCCTCCGTGGGCCGAGAATCGCCTAGCGAAAGGAAGAGTAAGATGTTTATGGCCAGTAATTTCACATCTTGAATTTCGTCTTAAATCTGCATATATTTCAATCTCGCATATAGCCTCACCGGCATATTGGTTTGAAAATATCACAAATCTTCTGATATTTTATCACGAATATTTTCAGCAAAAAAAACCCAGGGATACGGAAAGACATAGCATTAGGAATTCCAGGAAGTATTTTTTGAAGCTTTTCTTTTCTACGTTTGGATGGCGATGAACTTCCAAATAAGCGCTTTCATAATAAGTTTCTATTTTGAACCATTTTCTTGATTGATTTCTCCAATCAGCTCAGCGGCCATTTTTTTTGCTTCGTTAATTACGGTGTAATAGCCCCAATTTCTTGACTTGTAATTTGTGAAGCTGTTGGCGAAACGGTTTAAGGTCACAGAATCTTTTACAACAATGCGCATGTCATAGACAGCACCATTTGACATATCATATTGCGCTGCCTTGTCTTGCATATTGTTGTCTGTTTGATCGTTAAAGGCAGCTTCATTACACAAATCATCTTCGAAAGCATAGATCTTTTCTGATGCCGCCCTGATGCTTTCTGTTTCTCCTTTCATTTGTCCCTGAATGAAGGCCTGGTATGCAAGTATTTTATTTAAAATAAGCTTGCTGTCAATCAACCGTAGATTTCCCGAATTGGTTAATTGCTGAATCGTTGGCATCGTTGGAAGGTAAGACAGCCTTGTTTCGTTAACCGGTGTGTTCCATTTTCCCAATAGCACATAATTAAATCGGGCTGCATCGTGTATATTAAGAAATGACGAGTCGAGTAATGGCCTTATATAATTTATTTTTTTCAACGCCTCATTGTATTGGACAGTGTCGTAAGCTAGGTCATTGATCATTGAAGAAAGGTATTCTCTTTCTTTACCTTTGTCGCTTATGAATTCGCGCAAGCTCTCAGCAAAAAAACCAAGTGTTACCGCCAGAAAGATCATGATAAATTCCAGGAAGTATTCTTTGAAGTTTTTCCTTTCCAAGTGCGGGTGATGGTGGATTTCCATGTTCTTAATTCAGTTTTTTGGGCTTAGAATAGTTCTCCGCCAGCTAGTTTTTAGGTAATGTTATGGAAAACTCACTCCCGTCGCCTTCTTTTGTCTCAACCTTTATCTCCCCTCCATGTGCTTTCACAATATCGTAACTTAAACTGAGGCCAAGCCCAGTCCCTTGCCCAGTCGGTTTTGTAGTGAAGAAAGGCTGGAAAATCTTTTCTTTAATCTTGTCAGGTATCCCAACGCCATTGTCTTTAATTGTAACGAGAGCTGAATGGTCAGTTTTTTTTGTAATCACAGAAACTTCGGCGACATATCCATTCAGTTGCTGCTTGGTTTTTTCACCAACCGCATAAAAAGCATTATTGAAAAGGTTAATAAAAACCCTGACCATGTCCTGGGGAACAAATTGGAATTTACCTATGGATTGATCAAAATCAGTGTGTAATTGAGCATCAAATGATTTATCCTTAGCCCTCATGTTGTGATAGCTGAGCTTCAGACATTCATCTAATATTGCATTGATGTCTGCCAAGACTTTTTCACCGGCACCAGTCCTGCTGTGCAAAAGCATCCCCTTGACTATTGCATCGGCTCGCTTGCCATGCTGAATAATTTTCTTTTCATTTTCCTGAATAGCAGTTGAAATTTCTAATGCTTCTTGTGCATTGCCAGCTCGAAGTTCTCCTTGCAAATCGGAAATTAATTCATCATTTATCTCTGAGAAATTGTTAACAAAATTCAGCGGATTCTCTATTTCATGTGCAATACCTGCTGTTAGTTCTCCAAGGGAAGCCATCTTTTCTGACTGGATAAGTTGGGATTGGGTAGATTTTAGTTCCGCATACGCCTTTTCAATTTTGTGATTTGCTTTTTGTTTCACCCTGGCATTGCGGTAAAGAACGAAGGTCAGCAACAAAAAGACGCCTAGCGAAGCCAGCATAACGTCGGTTCTGACCTGATTCCTGTACCTTTCGTTACTAGCATTTATTTGTTGCTGGCGCTGTATATCTTGAAAAACAGCCTGTTGAAACTGCCTGCCTTTAGACAGGCTGAATGCACTATCATTTGCAGCGATCATGATACGCATGTATTTGATGGTGCTGTCTTTCCTTCCTTCTGATTCATACACCTTGGTAAGGATTTTACTTACTTCCAGGGTAAATTCAATAAAATTCTGTTTTTGACACACCTGGAGAGAAAGCGTTGCGTAATGAATGCACGAATCTTTTAGATTCATTTTATCATACAAGATGGCCAGGTTATTGTAATTTCTAACGTCAAAATAGAGATTATCAGATTTGCCGCTTTCAACAATAGCGTCTTTAAAGTAATTTTCAGCGAGTTTATATTGGCGTAATGCCATGTAGACGTTCCCCAGGACTCCGATGGCAAGCGGGAAGTATATTTTAAATTTCTTAGACTGTAAACCCAGTTCATATCCCTTTTGGGCGTACCACAAGGCAGAATCCAATTGTTTCATTTTCAGATAGGCAACACCAGTTTGCGAAAATGCAAAATAGGCCTCTGGCATGGACTCGCCGATCTCTCCCCACGATTGTATTTCATGCCGGAATTGAGTTACCGCATTTGAATAATCTCCCGTCTCAACATAAAGAACTCCTAAAAAATAACTCGCCTCGCTCAAAAGCCAGGGTTTTTCATTTTTTAATTCCTCCGCTTTTTTTTGCATGTTCAGCGCAGCGTCGAGTGCCATAGTGTAATTGGCCTGACAGTTCAATCCATGAAAGGCGCTCCAATAGCCTAAAAATTTTCCATAAGGATAATTTAGCTTTTCAGAAATGTGAGCTATTTTGGCTGCATAAAAGAGACAACTGTCTTCCTGGATGAAACCATAATAATCTGCAAGAGAAAATAACGCCAATACTCTGGCAGTATCTTGATTTTTGGCAAGGTTCAATCGCTGCTT
>JAJPJP010000041.1 GCA_021324175.1 Chitinophagia bacterium | reverse complement strand
AGCAATTTCCTTGTCCCCTTTTGATAGTTTGGACATCTCGAGCTCACATGATTGAATGATATCGTGACCGCTTTTTATGAATCTCGACGGGTCCAATATGTTTAAAGTGCCATTCAGCCGGTCGTCCAATTCGTATTTAAATCGTCTTATGGCAAGTTGGGTAGACGTATCCCGGTCCGAAACTGCTCGACCGTCGTAATATTGTTGTTCAAATGCGACGCGCCATGTTGCCAAAGAATCCTGGTTTGAGGCGCTAATCATTTTTTCAACGAGCCTGCTCAAATCCCTGTATACCGATATTCTTGTTTGCTCTAGTTTGTCGAATCGTTTTTCTCTCTGAAACCATGCAAAGCATATGATCACTATTAAAACAGCCACGCCGCAAAATATTGCGATGGTCGACAATTTTTCCTGTTTGATTTCCCACAGTGGTCTAGGGGGGAACATAGTTAAAATTTATATGAAGTAAAAAAGTATTCAGTGATCGCCTTGTCCTTTTGCACTCCGATTTCATTTCTTAGCCTCATGTACCGAATCTTATTTCGTTCCAGAAAGTCAATTTCATATTCGCCAATATTTCCGAGCGTTAGCATGGCATACTTTTCTTTCTTTTCGAGATACCAGGGCACTGTGTCCTTCTTTTGCGAATTGTAGATTACGACCGCCTGATTATCCAGCCTGAATAAGACCACTGTTTCTTTCTTGAGGTCTGTATATTGACTGTCAAAACTGATGCTGTCCAGTTTCCAGGTTTGGCGAAGACCCGAAGTAAGTATGTATATGTAATCCTTAGTTGATTGGGATTTAGATGGCTGGGCTAGTGCTATGAGAATAAAGCAAATACAAATCTTCATCATACGCTATATAGATGTTCACTGCAAATAACATGCTGATCCCCAATTCATGGTTTTACGCGCACAATGCGGAAAAAATTCTGCGGAAAAGGTTCAGATGGGGGGAATAAAATGCACATGAGACTCGCGAAAACTGGCCTTAGGCTTGTCCGCAGGCCGCACACGTTTCATTTTTTTGTAATTTACTCTCTCCTGCGCTTGCTTCTTATTGTCACCAAACGTTTTCGCCAAGAGCAATGATGAGATCGATTTCAATACTTTCGTTTTTTCCTCTTTTTGTCGCTGGACAAGATATTACTGGGGCTTGGACAGGTCATCTTCGCGCGCAAGGCAGCGATCTGGCGTTCGAAATCGTGATCAGCCGGCAAGGTGGGGCGTTGACTGGATATTCTTTGATGACATTCTCCCTGAACGGCAAAGACAATGTCGGCGTGAAAGCGATTAAACTCAAGAATCAAAATAAAGGTGTTTTTCTCGAGGATCAAGAATTGGTATACAGCGACTATTCAACTCCTCCAAAAAGGGTCAAACTTGTTGCTAATTTGGTTCTTGGGAAGGACGCAAAGTCGCTTTCGCTAAAAGGCAATTTTTCGACGAGGAACTTGGATTATAGGACAAGTGACAATTTAAATTATACAGGAACCGTCGAGTTAGTCAGAGCATCGGAGGGAGAGGAAACGAAGCTTCTGCAAATACTGGGAAAGCTTGGTTTGGCGCATAATCTCTCGTTTGTACTTTCTTCGCGTGGATCCCCAATTGCAGACAACGATCTGTCGGCAAATCGAGACTCCGCTGTTTTGTTGGCAAAAAAAAATACTGGATCGATTATCCACTCCAGAGTGGATTCTAATGTAAATCCTGGCGAAAATTTGACTATCGGGGCCAACCCGACAGGATTAACATTCCCGTCGGTTAATATGGACTCAATTCACAATGAGCAAGTGCTAATTGCATCCAGGGAAAGAAAGACCTCAGTGGTCAAGAGTGTCATATTCCACGGAGATAGTCTGGTCCTCCGGCTATATGACAACGGAGAGGTGGATGGCGATTCGGTAAGTGTGGTAATGAACGGAAAAGTAATTATCTCCAGACAAGGGTTAACTACCCGGGCTATTCGTTACGTGATTCACATTACCGCCGAAACCGGCGATTCACTTTTACTGACCCTGATAGCCGAAAACCTGGGCTCAATCCCGCCGAACACTGGGCTCCTCATTGTTGATGATGGCGAACAAAGCCAGGAAATTCGGTTTACCGGAGACATGCAAACGAGCTCAGCAGTGCTTTTCAAACGTCAGCATATTCACACCAACTGAACGCCCAAGGATTGCGCTATGTCCTTCAATAAACCTGTCAGAACATCCTAATTTTCGATTTTCACCCTAAATCGCTGACCGATACAGGCAAACCTGCGACACTGGATCTGATTAAAGCCGGACAAATTTGGTGACGCTGCGAAACCGTCCTTCAATAACTGTCTGAAGGAAATATACGCCGCGATTAAGCGCTGAGACATCGATAGAACCCCGGTAATCGGTCTGAACTTTGGAATCCTGTTTGGTTATAACCAAATGGCCTATCGGGTCATATATGCCAAGCCACAGCCTACCCATATGATTTCCAGACAACCGGATATTAAGGTCGTTACCAGCGGGATCGGGGTACAGACTTATACGGCCCGGGCTTAAAACAAGTGAATCGCTTGCGTTTTTCGGCGTGACATCTGACGTTTCTTGAATGGTGGCGGTGTTGTTCGTCGTGGTTGTACTGAAAGTCCGTCGAGATGAGTTCACGGTAACCTGAATTTGCGCAGTGGCAGTCGCACCAGCATTATCGACAACTTTAAGTTGAAAAACATAGACACCGGCGACAAGATTTTTCACCGCCGTTGATATCGACCCGGGTGACGAGATTGTCGCCGTATTTGGCCCCGAGACTTCTGTCCAGGCATAAGACTTTATCGTCGAGGATTTGTCGGTGACGCTGCCTGTCAGCGTAGTCGATTTTGTCGGTAATGTCAGCGTCTGGTTTGCACCCGCGCTTAGTGTAATTGAGCCTCCGGAAGCACCTACGGTTACCTGTACGGTGCTGGAACAGGAATCACCTTTAGAGTCTTTGATTGACACCTGAAAAGTATATGTACCTGCAATCAGGTTGCTAACGGTCGCAGTCACGGTTTTGCCATTTGTTATTGTTGAAGTTCCCGGCCCGGAAACCTGCGTCCATGTATAAGTAGAGATAGTTGCATTTGTTGCCGTCGAATTGGCTGCGCTTAATGTCGCGGAATTCGTAGGTAGCGTTATCGTTTGGTTTGACCCGGCATTACAACTCACCGAAGAGGCTGAGGCGCTGGTTTGCACCAAAATATACGGATCGCCGGTCAGCGTAATTGTTCCACTTACGGTACCGGAATTTGAACCGTTATAAAGATATTTTTGAAAATTTGTGTTTGCAGGTAATGCATAAGAACCTGAAGCAGTCTCCGAAGTATCGAGCGTGGTAATCGCCCACACGACATATATTTTCTTGCCAGCGCTGTCAAACCTGACACCATCGACTCCTGAAGGAAATACAGGTTGGGCTGTGTCGAGATTATAATTGCCCATAAGTGCTTGCATAGTCTTAATCGCAATGCCTTGATTTGTCATCACCTCGCTTCCGGGCGTCGCCTTGGTAAGATTTTTATACATTCCCATAGCGTCAATTTCGCTGCCGGATGTGCCATCATTTAATCCGCTATCTCCGGTTTCGCCCGTCTGATACAAGTAAAACATATCAAGACCACCGAGAAGCATTTTTGTAAAGGCCTTAATCGTAAAATTTCGCTGAGTATGGTCACTGCCCCATGGTTTATTATTTGGAAAGACTTCCATATTGGCAGCAGAAACATAACTCCAACGCGGAATATTAGATTCAGTCATCATCATGGGTTTGTGAGGAGCGCCTAATTGCGTTTCTATGGCCCTGAAGTTGGCTATTTGCTGAGTCATACATGATACTGCATTGTCCGAATTGCGATGGAATCCAGCGGGACCGCAGGCCGATCCCGTCCATGAGCAAACCACCCAGCTGAAATATGGATAGAAATGGATGCTTAACTCATCTATCCATTGGCCCCCGCCCTTCTTCAGAAACCACATGTAAAACCAAGGATACCCCAACCCACCAGTCGCGATCTTAGCATTGGGTTGATATTTTTTGATTACCTGATTGGCGATTTTGCAAAGTTGAACGTAATCCTCGACAGGCGCGTTCATATTTTGCAGGTCGCCTGAAGCTGGTTCTACTTTTTCCCAGGAAGTCGCTGATTGCGTAGAATCTTCATATGAATTTACAGAGCCAGTCAAATCTGGCTCATTCCAAATTTCGAAGTAGGTGAAATATGGGCCAACGGCTTGGACGACATCGTAACAATATTTGGCCCATAAATTATTTGTATTAATCGAGCCATCGCTGTTAAATGGGGCATTATAAATGCCGGCGGGCAGCCAAGAAGTCGCGCCGTTTGACGCAGTTGAATCACTCTGGCCAGTGTAAGTAGGCCCGGGCGATGCAAAAAGAAAAAAGGTATTATTTCGCATGCCTTTTGTCGAATAAGGATATTGCAGTCGTGCCTCATATGTTGAAATGCCCCATTGTAGATAGGACTGAAGAGGAACAGACGAACGCGTCGAACGGGCACCTGCGGCGTACATAAGATCATAAAGTTGTTGATCCGTGTACTGCGCGCCGTAATATCCCGGATTTTCGCCAAATCGGAATTGCGCAGCCGCCGGGAGTACAAGCGTTAGAACTAAAATCAGTGAAAAAACAATTCTTGAGAATCCGGTTGAGGCAAAGAAATAGCAATACGCATTTCTTGGCCGATAGACAAAGGGTTCCATAGCCTTGGAATTCGTTTACAAGTGACGAAATCAATCTTTATTTGTGCTCTTGATGTGGGAGGGAGGTGAAGGATTAAGGGGGGTGTTCTCAGTAAACAATTAGAGGAAGATTCGTAATCAAAATTCTTGCCAGAAATGTGCTGAGCATCTATTTATTAGAAATATTTTTTGAAATTTTATTGAATTTGGTAATTTCCTTGGTACTAACGATCATAATTAACCGATAAATACTTTGACATTTGTAACAGCCGAAAAAGTGAAACCCCCATTTTGGGGGCTTCAAAATTTTTGGACGATACGTTCAAATCATCGGCCATCAACAGTAGGATTTTACGTTCGGTTTTTCAGGACGCCGGCTCGGCCGGAAATGGATTTATTGGCTACCAGCTTAGATCATTAAACGTTGTTCAGCAATGGTTTTTCAGGATTTTCGGACTTGGTTTATCAGGATAGGCTTGGATTTGGATTTCCGGGATATTGGGTATGAACTACGTCTAATTGTCAAGCTTATAACAAACATACGCCGCGTCCCGAAATATTCATAGAGCACTAATTCTCGATTTAATGGAATCAGTTTTTACTGGAATTATCGTAGAAATACGATAGCCAAAATTTCCCATTTTGGGCATGCTTCGTGAATTGTTAATGTGCAATTCGTTACAATGAATGGCGACAAGTAAAACTTCGATCTAATAAATGAATTGGATCGCCACCATACCCGGATTGCGAATAAAATGATTCAGACTGCTTTTCGGTGTCCATTAGACAGGTACTGGCTCGAGTACGCACCAGCTATCGTCATTCGTGAAGATTTTTCAATCGATGGCATCTTTTTTTGTTTATTCGAAACTCAAGAAAATACAAATGCCCGTAAAAACTCGATTTTACAGGCATTTTTGAATGATGTTAGCTCGTTGCTGTCGGGATGACTGGATTCGAACCAGCGGCCCCTTCGTCCCGAACGAAGTGCGCTACCGGGCTGCGCTACATCCCGCAATAGGCCGCAAATTAGCAAACCAATGCCGACCGGCAAATTAAAATAATACAATCTGAAATAGGTTGTTCTTGGAGTTAAACCTAGTTCCAAATCAACGCATTTGATTTACCTATGTTGAAATTCCGTGACGGCCGCAATTCCTGCTTCTGTACCTTCAGACTAGGCTCCTTGTTTTGATCTGCAACTTTAAAAACTTTCTGCGGAAGTTTATACGATTAAATGGTAATGTGCTTCGAATTTGCATTTGAGCCATCTGCAGTTGCTTCAGCCCCAAGCCTCGTTTGGTTCCCGCTTCTCTTTGATACGTTTGTTTTTTAATTTTGAATCATTTGAATTGCGGGCATTCCGGAACCTGCAAAAGTT
>JAJPJP010000449.1 GCA_021324175.1 Chitinophagia bacterium | reverse complement strand
TGGAAGAATCTGCGATAGAATTGCAGCTCGCAAAAGCTGAGCGCGGGCCACGCCAAGCCCAGCCAGCGGACGTAATAACCGAGATTTTCGTCATGAACGGAGAAAAACTGCTGAAAAATATTATAGAACCGGTTAATCGCAAGAAAAGTTGCAAATAGCGCGAAATAGATATACACGTTTTCCCGTGTTACTTTATAAAAAAATATGGTAAAGACGGCTGCCAGCAGCAATAGGCCAATCATGAACGCCTCTTCCAAATGCAGCGTTGAATAAAGTTCACGCCCGTTATCGATTGCATTAATATAATTGGTAATGATCGCGGTATCCGTTGATTCGATGATCGTACCGAATAATAGGGCCGTGCCTTTCTTGTGGTTCCACGAACGTTGGTAAATATCGTAGATCGCACCGGCCTTCAGCAACAGTGGCACGAAGTTGCCCCACTTCATCCTTGTTTTGCGGCTGTTATATCTTCCGCTTTCATATCGTGCAGGAGGTCCTTTTGCAGAAAGAACATAGTATTCATCCTCGCTGTCAGGTGCATCCAGTGAAATCTTCGCATCGGACGCCAGGTCATTCTTTATCCGGTAATGGAACCAATAGGCATTGATGATGGGAACTGTCGGAGGCAATTTTTGAGCGAAGGGAATAAACCGGCTTCTCAGGCGGCCGATAACGTCAGCAATCGACCACTTTTCATCGACATCGGGGAGCACTTCAGCGCAGGAGTCCGGAACGGTATAGTTGGAGATGGTGTCACTCTTCAGAGCGATTTCTGGAAGTCTGACCGGCTGACCCGTGGTGAGCGCAGCGAAGCACAGCAGGAATAAACTGAGGCCAACCTTTTTCATCAGCGTTAATCTCTGCGTATAAATTAAATGGTTTTTCCCGATTAATGACAATTATTGTGTTAATGAGAGGAGATTATGCGTGTGATGATGACCGAATCTACTCCGACTTTAAAGCAATCACCGGGTTTGCCTTCGCAGCCCTGATTGCCTGGTAGCTAACGGTCAGCAGGGCGACCAGCAAGGCACCCGAACCCGCGACGACGAAAATGACCCAGGAGATCGTGTACCTGTACTCGTATTGTTGCAGCCAGCCGCGCATGTAATAATAAGAGGCGGGCACTGCAAATACCAAGGACAGGCTGACTAATTTGACGAAGTCTTTGGATAACATTTGCCAGAGACTGAATTCCGAGGCTCCAAGAACCTTGCGAATCCCGATCTCCTTTCTTCTTTGCTCAGCGACGAACGCGATCATTCCAAATAGTCCGAGACAGCTGATGAATATGGCGAGAAAGGTAAAGAAACCCGACAGCGTCCCGATCTGTTGCTCCTCGTCGAATTTTTTCGCGTAAGCCTGGTCTGCAAAACGATAGTCAAAAGGATAATTCGGGTTATAACGTTTAAATACCTGTTGGACTTCAGCAAGTGCCGACTGGACGCTTCGTTGAGGATTCAATCTTAGTGTCGTGACGATATTGTCTCCCTCTGCCATATGGAATGCGGCAGGGCTGCTCCCTAAAAGATAGGGCGATTCGAAAATGATATTCCGTATCACGCCAACGACGTGAAAGGGCTTCCCCCTGAATTTGATGGTCATGCCGACGGGATTATCGAACCCCGTTTGTTTAACGGCGGCTTCATTTAAGATCAAGCCGGTAGAATCCGTCGGAAAATCCCGGGAGAAATCCCTTCCTTCAATAACCTGCCAGCCGATAGTCCTTCCATAGTCGTACGTTACTTTGCTTACCGCCCAGTCCACGTTGAGATTGGGGTTTTTCCCGACCCAGTCGATGCTGTCATTATCGACATTGTAGTCGACTGTGGTGTTCTGCGAACCCGCCATCTCGAGAATGGTGCGGGATCTTTTCAATTCTTCGCCAATCACCGTGTAATTCTTGCGAATGTCCGGAGTCATGTTGATCATCAGCAGGCCGCCGCGTTCGTAACCGATCGGGCGCGTGGCCGCGAACTGGATCTGCCGATCAATCACCATGGTACAAATGATCAAAGCCGTGGAAACCGAAAACTGAAAGACAACCAAAATTCTCCGGGGCAGCGAGGCCAGGGGTCCGGCGCGAAAGACGCCTTTAAGTACCTTCGCAGGTTGAAACCCCGAGAGGTAAACCGCGGGGTATAACCCTGCCAATAACCCGGTTGCCATGATGAAGAACAGACTTCCAATCCAAAACACCGGCGAGCCCCACGGAATGCTTATCTGTTTGCCGACTAACGCGTTAAAGGGTGGCATGATCAGGCCCAGCCAAAGAAGTGCCAAAGCAAACGCAATGACTACTGCAAATTGAGACTCGAACAGGAACTGTTGCACCAGGTGCGATCGCATGGAACCGATTGTTTTCCGAATTCCCACTTCTTTTGCTCTTCGCTCTGACCTTGCCGTGCTCAGGTTAATAAAATTGATGCAGGCGAGAATCAGGACAAGTATACACACGAGCCCTAAGAGACGCACATACTCGATTTTTTCCCTAACAGCGTATCCGGTTGCATTTTCAAAATTTGAATATAGTCGCCAGCGCGGCATGGGATGCAGATAGTCTACCATTTCGAGAGGCTTATAATCAGCAGTCGACAGCCTTTCCTTCCGGATATTGCTCATCCTGGCGGACACTTTCGCCATATCGGCATGGTCCGCAAGCAAAACATAGGCATCGAGGTTATCATGATTCAGCCATGGGTTTGGCGCAGCCTTGAAATCGGGGTTTGCCTCGAGGTACATTTCCATCGAGGCAATAAAGTAATTGTTGCTGAAATGCGAATTGTGGGGGAAGTCATCGTAAACGCCAGTTACTCTCGCGTTCATGGTCCCGTCAATCCTGATTCCTTTACCCATAGGATCCGCATCACCAAAAATGGCTTTTGACAGTGATTTTGACAACAAGATTGCGCCTGGTTCTTTCAATCCTCCCCGCGTGCCCTTGAGCATGCGGAGGCTGAACATCTCAGCTCCTTCGGGATCCATAAATCTTCCTGATTCCAGGTAGTGGTTGTCGCCATAGTCCATCCTGAACCGGCGACCGTCGTTGGCTGTGGCCATAACAACAGACCTGAGGTCGTCGCCGCATCTCGAAAGCAATTCATCGCGCATCGCATACGGGGAGCCAGGCAGGTTGATCCGCATCGTATTGTAGTTGAATTGCCGAATGACAATGGCGATGCGGTCATAATAATCAAAGGAACGGTTGTAACTATATTCGTCTTCAATCCAGAGGCCGATGAGCAGCGAGACTGCCAGGCCAACGGAAAGGCCCACAATATTGATGAAAGAGTAGGTCTTGTGACGACTCATGTATCGCAAAGCGATTTTCCAATTGTTTCCCAGCATTGCGGTTTTTTTTAATTCAGACTTTGGGATAAGTGCGCCACCAACAACGTGCCCATTCATAAATTACTGGTTTTCTTGTCTCTCGAAAGGTCGGTATTTTTTTGATTGTCCGGAAGCGAACAGGTCTTGTCATGCAGGCGAACAGGTGGCCATGCAACGATTGCTTTAAATTATGGGTCAATAGACAAAAATCCAACATGCGAAAATTGGCAATCATTCTCATGCTGCCGTCAATTCTTGCATGCACCAAAGCGTCCTTGACTAACCGAATCACCGGAGCCTGGAACCTATATTCAAAGAATCCCCTGGGGAACTCGTCTGACGTACAAATTTTTCCCGCGGCCGATTCACCGGTGCAACTCATGCTTCTCCCGAATCACATGTATATTTCCACTTTGGCAGGCACGATCATCTCGAAAGGGATTTACACCCTCTCGGCCGATTCGTTTCTTGCGTTGAATGATTTTACTCAAACGGGGATATTTCAACAATTCGTTCTCGCGGAGTTGACTCCGTCCCGCACGATCATTACCGCAGGTATGTACGTACAAATTACAGACGACACGATGGTATTATCAAGCCTTGCAACGCCCGACGGGACTTTGAAATATACGTTTTACAAGATCGGAGGTTTTTAAACAGAGATTATTTGGCGCGCGCGATGTGAACATTGGGTACTTCGAAAATGAGGCCAAAAGAGCTTCGGGCATTTATCATTCTGTAGTATATTAGCACTCCGGCACGAAAAAAACGAGCGGCTGCCGAAACCCTGTTTCCAAGATGAAGCCATTGCAGCCAAAGCCATTTTTTTTATTTGCGCTCCTGCTGTTTTTACAATCAGCAAACAAGACGTTATCTCAAACCATCTCACTTCCATACCTGCAATGGCGAAAAATACTGGAAACAAAAAATGACAATGAAGGATTTATGATGATTGCCGGTACGCTGGACAGAAAGGATAGCTCAACATCTGAACAGGCGATCCGGGCTCTTGATCAGGGGAAAACCTCAAACCATTATTATAATGGCCGGGTCCTTGTCTTGAAGGCCAACCAGATGGATAGATTTCGCCATGGGAATTGGGTGGATTCCATTAAATATGATTATGACCTGGCTTTGAATGAAGCATACAGAACGGGAGAGCCTCCTTTTATTTCACAAATATGCGAAGCATGTGGTTCGAGCATGGCAGCCATCCAGGAAATTGAACTAGCTGCGACATATTACCTGAAGGCTGAAGAAATCAATGAAGACCCTGCTAACAAGATCAGGAATCCGTGTTCTGCCTGCATACCTTTGGGAGAAATTCTTTACCATACCCGGGAATATGAGAAAAGTATTTACTACATCCGCAAGGGCCTGGAATATTTGCGTGATACGACTGCAAGCAATTATTATTACAGGATCAGATACTTCAACACCATTGGACAGGCATACCAACAGCTGGGAAAACTGGATTCTACCATCGTATATTACCGGAGATCGATGGCGGAAGCCCAAAAATCCCGCGACAGTACATGGATAGGAATCAATTTTGGGTATATTGGGCAATATTTCTTCCTGAAGAAAGATTACGCGAGCGCCAAACCTTTACTCGAAAAGGGCTATCAGATCAGCAAAAGGTTTGAAACCAACATTGCCGCATATTTGCTCCACTGGCTGGCCCGGATCGACCTGATCGAGGGCAGGAAAGACAGCGCACTGATTAAGTTGAAAGAGTCAATTGGTTCTTTAGAGAGATCGGGCCTCTTTCCTTTCCAGCAGCGGAATTTTCTGCAAAGTATCTATTACCTCATGGCCGATGCCTACCGTGCTATTGGCAAAACGGATAGCTTCTATCATTATTTTGGACTATACAGTGCGCTCCACGATTCACTTGAAAGGGTAGCGGCCTTCAGCAGCATGAAAATTTCCCAGCTAAGGATCGACAACGAAAAAAACTACTTCGCTGTCAGAGAAATCAGCCAGAAGGAGGAAGCGGCGGTCATGACCAGAAATCTCATCATGGCCGGCATCATTTTGATTGCCGTCATCGTCTTATTGATGCTCAACCGATCTCGGGCAAACCTTGCTATGAAGGAAAAAATGGCAACCGCCGATGTCGCCGCCGCAAAAGACCAGTTACAATTGTTCACTCAAAATATTCTTGAAAAAGCTTCCTTAATCGAAAGGCTTCAACTTCAATTGCGTGATAAGGAGTTAACGACGGAACAACAGCAACTGATACAAGACTTGTCGAACCATACCATTTTGAATGATGAGGATTGGAACAGGTTCAGGGTACTTTTTGAAAAGATATATCCCGGGTTCTTTGCCAGGTTGAGAGCAACGGCGGCGGACATCACGCTCGCAGAGCAGCGTATGGCTGCACTTACAAAGTTGCAATTGACTACCAAACAGATGGCTTCAATGCTCGGTATTTCTCCCAACAGCGTCAATAAAACAAGACAGCGCATCCGCCAGCGATTTCATCTGCCCACTGAAGCAAAGGTGGAAGAATTCATCCTTAACCTGTAGCGTCCTGGCCGCGCGTTCTGCTCTACGCAACCTACCGGTATTTTCCCTCATGTCAGCTTATTGTCCACCCCTTGTCCTCCTTTTGTCCCTGCATTTTCTTGCATCCGGGCATTGACCGGAAGTAAATTGGATAACGACCACGATGCCTGCACGAACGAGAAATATCATCATGCTCCTAGTGATCATCCTTGCATTACTGCTTATCCTGGTCGTGTACCTCATTTTTAAAAAAAGGATAGAGGAACTTGAGGACCACACCTACTTGCAACCCAACCAAAATCCAAGACCATTAAATCAAGCATTTCTAATCTAAGTCAATTATGATACCCAGATTACACTGCACCAGTTCACGCCAGAAAGCGGGAAAACATTGGCCGAAGCGAATGAATTGTAAGGATTCATTTTCGGGCGTTGGACTTATGATGCTTCTTTTTGCGCTTGCCAGCCAAGCTAATTTATTTGGCCAGGGAACTCTGGTAAGACCCAGTTCCCAGGTATCAACCCACCTGGCCTTTTCAGAAAATAATCCCAATGGCCGGGATGGCGAGTGGAAAGTCCCGGCCGGGGGACCATACACCATCAGAATCACTGCTAAAGGGGCAAAAGCGCCTGACGCAAATGGCAGGCCGGGAAGGTCCGGCGAAATCTTGTTTGGCGAGTTTATCGTTAACACAGGTCAGGTGCTCGTTTTCACAACGGGAAGATCATCCCACGAGAACGGAATGGATGACGCTGGCGCCTCCCGTGTTTATCTTAAGGACGGTCCTGAACTGATTTATGCGCCCGGTGGCTTTGAAAGGTCCGGGGCTGCGACGAATCTTGCACAATCACTTGAAGGATTGAAAGCGGCCCACGTCCTGGTAAGAGATCGTAGAAAGATTGCGATTGGCAATCCGGGAGAGGGTGAGGTTGCCGTCGACGTTGTCAACGGTGACGGAGGTGGGGGCGGCACGCCAACCTATGTGGGCAATGCCCAACTAGGCATCTCCGGTGGTGGAAGTTCAGCATCGATCACCTGTGGCTCACAAGCCAGCTTAAGTGTCGCCATCGAGGAGATTAATAGTGAATTACAGCAGCAGACCAATCTCAACTCTCCCTACACAGTGATTTACCAGGCCAATGGAGGCAGCCAGGTTACCGTCAGTGGTTATCAGTCAGGAGATGCAATAAACGTCTCTCCAAACGCCACGACAACTTATCAACTCGTGTCCGTGACGGATGTTAACGGTAGCTCCGTGAAGCCCACTGGCGGCGCCACAGTAAATGTCACCTGCGGCGGAGGCGGCGGGTCAAGTTCTGCAACGATCAGCCTTAGCACCGATGGCTCCTCTTCTATTTGCGGCGGATCAAGGACTGATATCAGTGTTGCCATTACAGGCGGGGTTGCACCCTATTCGGTTACCTA
>JAJPJP010000261.1 GCA_021324175.1 Chitinophagia bacterium | reverse complement strand
CTTAGCGTGGGATAATAGGCGTAGCGGTATCTTTTAACATTGTATTCCTCCAGTTTTTGCGTGATTTCAAGATCCTGATAGTCATTCCGATTTTCGTAGCGATACGCGCTGTCATCCAGCACCCCGCTCTTCAGGTCATCCTCTGTAAACTTGTCAGTCAGTTCAAGCGAATCTCTGATCGGCATACCCATTAAATATTTGAGGGCGAGATATCCATTGTTTATGGTTCGCTGCGTGGTCACCTTTTGTGTTTGCAGGTTGGCGAGCTGCACATTGGCCTTGTCAACATCCAGTTTCTCGGCAAATCCGTTTTGATACATGACGCCTGCATCATGGAAAAGCTTGGACGCGCGGGCGATGTTGGCATCGATTTCTTCCATTTGCGTTTTGCTGACCACGAGCTGGAAATAGGCCTTGTGGATGTTTACGCTGATGGCTTCGGCTGTCAGGTCAATCGCTTTTTGCGAAAGATCAATAGAAGCCCTTCTGGCCTGTAGGCCGATAAAGACCTGGCCGTCAAATATGGTTTGTGTCACCGTAATCGAGCCGTTGGCGCCGTATTTTGGTTGAAAGCTGACTGGCTCAAAGGTGCCCGGCTGCCCCCCGAAAAACTCTGCAGGCACCAGGGTAATGGGTGTCTTGAAGAAATCCTGTGTCGTTGCTGTCGCCGTGACACTTGGCAGGGCGCCTGATGTAATTCCCTTGTTCGTCTGTTCCTGGATCTGGAGATCCAGTATTGCATTTTTTACCTGCACATTGTGTTGGCGTGAATAATCCAGGCATTGCGCAATGGAAAAGGCATGTGTAACGACAGGTGGTGTTTGAGCATGTGTGGCGGCCGCAACAACATTCGATAGGATCAAAGCCAAGACTGTTCTTCGCATATTATTCATACAATCCATGTTTATTTTTTTGGACATTTTTCTCCATGTACTTTTCAATCAGCTTGCGTCCCTTTAAGGTTGTGACGCTGTACAGGAACAAATAGGCAAGCTCCAGCAAAACGTCACCCATCTTGTATTTGCTCTGCGGAAATAATTCCTGATTGAATCCCATAAACGCCGATTCGATCCGGTGCTTGGCCACGATATCGGCGTCGATTTCCGGCCGGTACAACTCTTCTTTGATCCCGCGAGCCAGGTTTTCCTTGATTTCTTTATAGAAAAACTGGTATTTAAAATCCTTGAACCGCTTGTATGACTTCGGGTGATGTTTTTCTAAATCATACATTATCAGGGGATTCATTCCACTCAGCATCTCTTCGGTCTCCCTGACTGCAATAAAAATCGCGTGGACGGCATTTTCTGAATTGCTCCTGAACTCGATGCATTCGAGTTCATTTTTCTTGCATTGCTGATTGACAACTGCTTCAACAATTTCATCTTTGTCTGTGAAGTATTGATAAATGGTTTTCTTGCTGATGCCGAGCTGGGCTGCAATTTCATCCATGGTAATCGAGCGGATTCCATAGCGCATGAACAGGTCCGTTGCCTTCTGCAGTATTCGTTCTTTATTATTGTTTTCCATATTTCTCCTTAACCGGTCTCTCAAATCCGGGGGCCAAAACTACGGAAACTTTTTTTGTTACCAAAGTTTCCACGTTATTTCTTCAATATTCTGTATTTGCGGCAAATTCTTTTGATAAGTGGCGAGTATGCCCGAATGACTATTTTTGAACTGACAAACGATGCATTATGAAATTCAGACAATTGACAAAAAAGCTGTTTCAATATTTCCTGCAGGGACTGATTATCCTTGCTCCGATCGCCATCACGGTCTTCGCGGTGGCTTCCCTTTTTACGTGGGTGGATGGGATTCTGCCGAACCTCGTTCACAAATTGTTTCCAAATCTGCTTGGACTGGATCAGAATGGGGAGCTGAAACATATTCCGGGCCTTGGATTTATCGTGGTTATCATCCTGGTCCTGCTTGTCGGATATATTTCCTCATCCTTCGTGGTGAGCAAGCTCGTCGATCTCTTTGACAGCGTATTGGAAAGGACGCCTGGTATAAAATTTATCTACTCTACCGTGAAAGATTTTTTCGAAGCTTTCGCGGGCAACAAACGCAAGTTTGACAAATCCGTCCTCGTCTGCGTGGACGCAACCGATATCTGGCGGATCGGATTTATTACCCGGGAGGAGCTGGTTCAATTTGACCTCCAGGAATATGTGGCTGTTTATGTCCCTCAATCCTATGGGTTCGCCGGAAATCTCTTTTTTGTAAAAAGGGAACGCGTGCGCCTGCTTTCCGACGTCAGTTCTGCTGAGGCCATGAAGTTCGCGATTTCAGGAGGTGTTACTGAAATCGAAGAAGAAGGGGGCTAGGCTCTTCTCTTCTCAATTCGACCATTGTTTCGTTATTTTGTGCCATGGCAACAACACACGAAACTAAAGTGGTTCACAATTTTAATTCCGGGCCAAGCGTACTGCCGCGCGAAGTATTCGAACAGGCAAGCCATGCAATCCTTGATTTCAATCATTCCGGCTTATCGATATTGGAAATTGGCCACAGGACGACCCTGTTCCAGGAAGTAATGGATGAAGCCAGAGCGCTTGTCCGCGAGATCATGCAACTTGACAGCGATCATGAAATTCTTTTTCTTCATGGCGGTGCTTCGACGCAGTTTTTCCAGGTCCCCATGAATTTGCTGAACGACAACGCACGCGCCGCTTACCTTGATTGTGGCACATGGGGCACAAAAGCCATCAAAGAAGCAAAGATCTTTGGCCAGGTTGACGTCGTTGCGTCTTCGAAAGACCGCAACTACTGCTATATTCCCAAAGGATACGGGATTCCTGGCGACGCGTCTTATTTTCACCTGACGACCAACAATACGATTGAGGGAACCCAGATGCATGCGTTCCCGGATACCGCAATCCCGCTGGTCGCCGACATGAGCAGCGATATTTTAAGCCGGTCAATGGATTTTAACCGTTTTAGCCTGATATATGCCGGCGCGCAAAAAAATATCGGTGCCGCAGGTGTAAACCTTGTGGTCGTAAAAAACGATATTCTCGGAAAAGTCAAGCGGCCGTTGCCGACGATGATGGATTACCGACAGCATGTCCAGAATGGTTCCATGCTGAATACTCCGCCCGTTTTTTCGGTTTATGTCTGCCTCCTCACGCTGCGCTGGTTAAAGCATTCGGGTGGGATCAGGGAGATGGAAAAACGGAACGCCCGCAAATCAGAACTGCTTTATGATACGCTGGACAGCCTTCCACTTTTCCGACCAACCGTCGACAAGGAGGATCGCAGCTCCATGAATGTCGTCTGGGTGATCGATAGCCCGGAACTCGAACGGGAATTTCTGGCCGTTTGTAAAGAAAACGGCATGGTAGGGATCAGGGGCCATCGCTCCGTCGGCGGATTCCGGGCCAGCCTATACAATGCTCTTCCACTCGAAAGCGTTGAGGTGCTCACGCAACTGATGCAGGACTTTGCCCAAAGGCATGGCTGAGCAAATCATCCCAAACATGGCAACGATTAAACCATTCAAAGCACTGAGGCCTCCCGTTGAATTTTCCGCCCGCGTGGCTTCAAGACCTTACGACGTCATGAACGCCGGGGAAGCAAGGGCAGAAGCTGAAGGCAATCCGTATTCATTCCTGCACATTACCCGTTCGGAAATTGATCTTCCATTGGATACTGACCTGCATAGCAAGGCTGTTTATGACAAGGCCGGGGAAAACCTGGCTGCCTTTCGGCAAAAAAAGTATTTGTACGAAGACAAAGAGCCATGCTATTATATATACCAGCTCGTCATGGGCCCCCAAAACCAGACCGGCCTTGTGTGCGTGAGTTCCGTCAGTGACTACGATAACGGCATTATCAAAAAGCATGAATTAACGAGGCCGGAAAAAGAGCTTGACCGGATCAATCATATTAAATCTACGCGCGCGCAGACAGGCAATGTTTTTCTCACCTATCGCACCAATGAGCGGTTAAATAAAGAAATAGAGGATTGGAAAGCAAGTCATCAGCCGGTATACGATTTCATAGCGAGCGACGGGATCATTCATCGGGTCTGGGTTGTTAACGACAATGAGACGATCGACCGAATTACGCGAAATTTCGCGGAGCATGTACCGGCGACCTATATCGCGGACGGACATCATCGCGCTGCTTCGGCGGCAAAGGTTCGTCATGAACAAGAGCCTCTTTCCACCGAAGCGGACTATTTTCTGACCACGCTTTTTCCTGCAGATCAGTTGCGCATCATGGATTATAACCGACTCGCCAGGGACCTCAATTCGATGACCACCAACGAATTTATTCACGGCCTCGAGAAAAATTTCATGGTGGGCAGGATGGAGAGCGCTTTTTCGCCGAAACAATTGCATGAGATCGGAAT
>JAJPJP010000338.1 GCA_021324175.1 Chitinophagia bacterium | reverse complement strand
TGATTCCCTGCAGGTCCTCCCTGCCGGTAAGCGAGGCGGTAAATCCTCGCTCTTGATAATTGTAAAGCATTCCACGCAGGTCAAGCGAGGCCTTCCCAAGCCTAACTTCCTCGGCAGTCATTGGTGTTGCATCATTTTGTCCCATGAGAGGGTTGATGCTCCATCCGCCTGTGTCAGTAATACATTGGACAATCGTCGATCCGTTTACTTCGGTTTCGCTTTTGAGTGCCTTTCCGGTAATGCTGTTGACTTTTGTATTATAATCAGCGCCCATGGCTGTGACTGTTCCTTCGACATAGAATGTGTTGATCTTTGCCAGCAGCGTCTTGCCACCTACTGCATCAAGATGTTTATTGATGATGTCATCGACATTTTGCGCAACAAGGAAACCAAAGCAGCAGACTGGCAGGATCGCCATTATTCCGAATCGGAGCATTTTCATAACCTGATTTTTTTTGGTTTTCCAAAGGTAGGATACTTCCGATTCAGCAGATATATTTGCCATGTGATTTGCGATGTGACAGGTTCACTGGCAGAAGCAATGCCGGTTGGGCTGAGTAGCTGAGTATCATTGCCGTGGAAGCCGGCCATTGGAAAACCCAATAGCCAATAATTTGATTTGATTGCCGCTCATATAAATCATTAATCAGTTAGCAATTATGGCCCATACAATTCAAGGCAACCTCGTTGATGTCATCCGGCGACAGACTTATCCCGCCTCATTGACGATCGAGGGAGAGAAAATTATTTCGGTGGAACCACTCGGGGAAGCAGGGCTCGCCCGCCTTCCCTATATCCTGCCTGGTTTTATCGACGCGCATGTGCACATTGAAAGCTCGATGCTTACTCCTGCTGAGTTTGCCCGACTGGCAGTGGTACATGGAACGGTTGCAACGGTGAGCGACCCACATGAAATTGCGAATGTTTGCGGATTGAAAGGCGTAGAATTTATGATCACAGATGGGCGGCGTGTGCCCTTCAAATTCAATTTTGGCGCGCCGAGCTGTGTCCCGGCCACTCCTTTCGAGACTGCTGGTGCGGAATTGAATGCCGATGACGTAGCGTCGCTCCTGGCAAAAGATGAAATTCGGTATTTAAGTGAAATGATGAATTTTCCAGGCGTATTATCGGCGGATCCTGCAGTCATGAAAAAAATCGCTGCGGCAAAGAAATTAGGGAAACCTATTGATGGCCATGCACCGGGACTACGCGGCGATGAAGCAAGAAGATATATCGCTGCTGGCATTTCAACCGATCATGAATGTTTTACCAAGGAAGAGGCGCTGGATAAGCTGGCATGCGGCATGAAAATTATTATACGAGAAGGGAGTGCGGCAAGGAATTTCGACGCTTTGATTGATTTGCTTCACGACCACGAAGACGATCTGATGTTCTGTAGTGATGACAAGCATCCCGATTCCCTGGTTGCCGGTCATATTGACCTACTTTGCGCGCGCGCAGCCGAACGGGGGATCGACTACTATAAAATATTGAAAGCAGCCTGTGTAAATCCAGTCCGCCACTACAGGCTCGATTGCGGCCTCCTGCGGGTTGGCGATGCGGCGGACTTGATCCTTGTCGAGGACCTAAAACGGTTCAGGGTGTTAAAGACTTTTGTGGACGGAAAGCTCGTTGCCGAAAACGGAGAGACACTTATCAAAAGGTTGCCCGCACTGTTGCCTGCGGTGAATAAGTTTTCATGCGGCAAAAAAGCACCCGAAGCTTTTAGGTATGATATCGACTGCAACCATCAGTCAACAGACGTCCCCGTAATTGAAGCGCTCGATGGACAGCTCATCACTAAATATTGTCGAGCCGGATTGCAGGTCAACGACAGGCAGGTGATGACTGATCCTGCGAGCGACATATTGAAGATTGCAGTCGTCAACCGGTATTCAGATGTCCGTCCTGCGATTGCTTTCGTGAAGAACTTCGGCCTGAAACGCGGAGCCATCGCGTCGACTGTAGCCCATGACAGTCATAATATTGTCGCAGTCGGCGCAGATGATGACAGCATATGCCATGCTGTAAATCTGTTAATAGAATTAAAAGGAGGAGTAAGCTGCGTCGATTCCCGAACCTCCGAAACGCTTGCACTTCCGGTCGGAGGACTCATGAGTAACGAAGACGGCTACGAGGTTGCCCGTTCCTATTTAGCAATTGATGCCATGGCAAAAGGTCTCGGTTCTTCTCTGTCTGCGCCTTTCATGACTCTGTCTTTCATGGCTCTTTTGGTGATCCCACACCTGAAACTAAGCGACAAAGGATTATTTGACGTAGACCGATTTGACTTCGTTTCCGTGTAAAAAGACTCCTCTGGCGACAGGATAATGTCCTTCGGATTCTCGCATTTTTACTTGCGGTCTACATGGTTTTATTTAGGTTGTTTAACAATTTACCCGTAAAGCAAAATAATCGTCAAACAAGCCAGTTTTCCATTCAGATTTGAGAAGCCTGGTCATATAATTTGACGAGCCCTATGAAATTCATTTCACGCCTGGTCCTATTTATTTTCGTGCAATTCCTGGTTGAAACTGCAGATTGCCAGTGCAGCACAACAGGTCCCAACAACGGCAGCAGCTTTGCAAACGACAATAGTCTCGGAACCCTTACCTGGAGCAATACCGCCAATGCCGCGACGCCCAACAACCAATATGCATCAGCCGGTTCATTCCTTACACTGCTCGCGTCAGTTAACACCGAATACATCACTGCTGAAAATCTTGGATTCAATATCCCGGCTACTGCGACTATTTGCGGAATCGAAGTTGACGTGGAGCGCTTTGCCACGGGTTTAACAAATATTTTCGGTGTGACGGTGGCGACGGTATCAGACAATTCAGTGAGGTTTATCAAAAATGGCACCATTCAGGGTGATGAACTTAAAAGCGGCACAGACTGGACAGGATCTAATACCTATGTTTCATACGGGCTTTCGGACAGTAGCTGGGGTATTTCCAATTGGCTGCCCGCAGATGTCAACTCAGCCAATTTCGGTGTCGCCATTTCGGCCAATCTTTCAGCGCTGGCAAGTGTCACGCTCACCGCAAATATCGATCACATTCGCATTACCGTGTTTTATCTCAACGACCCGATTTTGGGTCTGTCAGCATTGGAAAAATTCAATGTGTCGATCGCGGGCAGCGCCAATCAGTTGTCATGGTCAGTACAGCCTAATAATCATTTGGCAAACTTTATGGTTCAACGATCGATCGATGGCCTGAATTGGACGGATATTGCCCATATGCCTGCAACAAGCGGCAATGAGTATTACAAATACGCAGACTTAACGCCTCCTGCAGGTACCAGCTTTTACCGGCTTCGCCTGGAAGATAAAGACCAGGACATTTCCTATTCGGCGTCGGAATCATTGAACAGGTCCCAGAACAGCCCGATGATATTATTCCCAGACCCCGCTTCTGACATAATCAATATAAAAAACCTTCAGCCCTTCCGCTTAGTATCAATCCGGGACGCGCAGGGTCGGCTAGTCAAGATTTTGGGCGACGGCCGCCTGTCGACAACCACATCGATTGACATTTCAGGGCTGGCACGCGGCATGTACCTTCTCCAAACAGACAGCCTCACTACAAAGTTTTTTAAAAATTAGGCGTGTGGCCTGGTGACCGCCGATATGTCAAACCCGGTACTCTTCGCATTATTTTCACCGACAAAAGGCGCTGCTTTGCCGCCTATTTTGTATTTATGGCCTAAACTTCTTTCCGAACGCTATCGAAGGCACCTAGATTTGCTGTTAAAAATAAAATAAACGTGTTATGACAATAGAGAGCAATGAAAAGAATCTTCCCAAGGTATCCCGCCGGAGGATTTGGCCGGGACTCCTGATTTTGGCGGCCGGTTGCCTTCTCCTTGCGCGCGAGATGAAAGCCGATATTCCGGATTGGATTTTTACGTGGCAATCGCTATTAATGGGCATTGGCATTGTCATTGGATTCCAGCATCAATTCCGAAATATAACCTGGCTGATCCTGGTGGCGATTGGGGGCTTTTCACTTGTGGATAGACAAATGCCCGAATTGCACCTGCACCATTTTATTTCTCCGGTTATCTTAATCCTGCTTGGGTTCTTTTTTATTTTTCGCCGGCGAAATGAGCAGTGGATGCACCAGCGCGAGGCATGGCGCAATAGCTGGAAAAACAGCTGGAGGAACATCCGAAACCCAATAACGGCCACCGGTGACGAGGGTGAATATATCGACAGTACTTCAGTCTTTGGCAGCGTCAAGAAGAAGGTACTTTCTAAAAATTTCAAGGGGGGAGACATCACCTGTTTTATGGGCGGCGCCGAAATAGATTTGAGCCAGGCGGATCTGCAGGGTCCAGTTGTAATGGACGTGACGCAACTTTTTGGTGGAGTCAAATTGGTGATTCCCGGAAACTGGAATATTCGAACAAACGTAACATCGATTTTCTCCGGAATCGAAGATAAACGCGCCAATCCCTTTGCGGCAGCGGACGAAAACAAAACACTGGTGCTTGATGGCACTTCTGTTTTTGGCGGCATAGAAATAACCAGCTACCCGACTCAGTCGTAGGTTCCTCGCCATAGGTTCTTTAACTATCGTAAACTGACTTAAATTATACGTTATGCAGTGGTACTTAGCAAAAATAACTTACCGGATCATCTGCGGAGACGGAAATCACGCCGCGCAGTTCGACGAGCAATTGCGCCTGATACTGGCAGAAGATACCTTACATGCTTTCCAGAAGGCGCGTCACCTGGGTGAAAAGGAAGAGGATAATTTTCTGAATGCGCGAGAAAAACCTGTGCACTGGAAATTTATAGATGTCTCAGAATTGCATCAACTCGACAAATTAATTGATGGGGCGGAAATGTATTCCAAAATCCGGGAAGAAGATGATGCCGATATTTATATTCGCATTGTGCACCTGAAAGCCAAGCACCTGCTGGAGAACAGCACCCGGGAGACACTGCATCTAAATTAAAGCGGATTGAGCCGGCCAAAAGCATTCAATACGAAGATAAAAATCGCTTTCGCCCTGTGGTGGACGGCCTGGGCAGCATTGCAGTTCAGCGTTCTCTGGGGGTATGGATTAACAATCGTCCAGGCTACTGTAGACAGCCTGATAAGCAACTGGCTCCTGGCGGGCTGCTGCCTTCTGATTGCCAACAACATGAGGTACTATCTCCCGGGAAAGGAAAAATACTGGTATGTATTGGCGATCAGCCTCGCACTGAGCCTGATGTGGCTGCTGGTGGTTCGTGTCATACTCGGCAGCCTTTTTAAAGGTGACCTTAGTTATTCCGCCATTCTTTCAAACTCCCTGCTGATTCGCTTCGGCGTCGGCCTCTTAATGCTGGAGATGGTAACGGCGATGAGTCTTCTCTGGTATTCCCAAAAGGAACAGAAAAATATGGAGGAGCGAAAAAATGACGCAGAAAAGCTTACCAAAGAAGCCGAACTCTTCAAACTTCGCCAGCAGCTTCAGCCACACTTTCTTTTCAACAGCCTGAATTCAATCAATGCATTGATTGCCGTTAAGCCTGGCGAGGCAAGAAAAATGATTGAACAGTTATCCGATTTTCTTCGGGGCACGTTGCGAAAAGAGGATCAGCAATGGGTAAACCTGTCCGAGGAGCTACAATACCTTAAACTTTACCTGGATATAGAGAAAGTCAGATTTGGTCACCGCCTCTCGGATGAAATAAATTGCGATGCATCTGCCGCGGCGATGAAGGTCCCGCCAATGCTGCTTCAGCCGATTGTCGAGAATGCCATCAAATTTGGTTTGTATGACACCATAGACGATATCGTTATCAGGATCAGCGCGCATGCGAATAATGACCAGCTCGAAGTCGTGGTTGAAAATCCATTTGACCCCGAAACTTCCAACCCCAAGCAGGGTACCGGTTTCGGTTTGAGCTCTGTCCGGCGCAGGCTTCAGCTTCTTTATGCTCGTAGCGATTTACTCAATACACGCGTGGAAGCTAACCATTTTATCACGTCTGTAAGCATTCCGCAGACGATATGACCGGAAGGCTACCATTTTTATGAACTGTAAAAAATACAAATTCAATGAAAACACTGATCATCGATGACGAACCACTTGCAAGATTGCTTATCAAAGAATATCTTCAACCTTACCCCGAGGTCGAAATCGTGCAGGAATGCAATGACGGGTTTGAAGGGCTTAAAGCCATTCAACAGCATCAGCCGGAATTAATCTTCCTAGATATTCAAATGCCAAAAATTAATGGATTCGAGATGTTGGAACTGGTAGAACAACCGCCTGCCGTTATATTTACGACGGCTTATGACGAATATGCCATTCGTGCCTTTGAGAGTCATGCAGTGGACTACCTGCTGAAACCTTTCAGCAAAGAAAGATTCGATAAGGCCATGGAGAAATGGAAGGAGTCCAGCCATGCCGTTGCTGCAAAAGCCAATACCCAGGCCTTGATTGATTCGGTGGTGCCAACACCCTCGCAGGCCAATCGTATCGTTGTCAAGCTGGGAGGTAAAATTAAAATCATTCCGGTCGACGAGATTCTTTACCTGGAAGGGGCGGATGACTACGTCAAGATATTTACCAAGGAAGGATCTTATCTCAAGAATAAAACGATGAGTTATTTCGAGCTGTCCCTCGATGCGCAGCAATTTGTGCGTACTCATCGCTCATACATTGTCAACGTGCAGCTTATTACGCGTATTGAGCCCTATGAAAAGGATGGACATTTAGCAATTCTGAAATCTGGCGCGCAGGTCCCGGTCAGCAAAACAGGTTATGGAAAATTAAAACAGGTATTGGGATTGTAGGTGCTATTCCCTGACGGCCATATTGATCATGTATTTGGGTGGCTGCCCACGGGAAATGTCGGCCTGCTCTGGCGAACGCGTTATTTGTAAGCGGCCGGCTCCAATTTGCTTTTGCACAAAAAATCCTGAAACTGAAAAATTCCGCCTGTTTTCTATTTCCCGAATGGCTGTCGCGCACTTTTCTCTGCCTATCAACTGCACGCATTTTTCCTGGATCGACATAAAAGATGAAGAGGACAGCCTGCTTTCTACGAAGTGATTGAATAACGAATCGTGATCATCTATATTCGCAGGGTTACCAATTTGTCTGTTGCTGTCTGCAGCAGCGTATAATTTTTTTGCTTCCGAGATTGCAAATGCCTCGACCTCGTCCTGCAAATTATCCACGGACAGGAGTTCCAGTTTAAGATCAGGCTTTTGCCTGAGAATATTGGCGAGATTGTTCAGTATTTTCTGCTGCTCGTTCATGACCGAGTCCTGGAGAATCGCAAAATTAACCTCTTTATAATCTTCCTCGCGGCCACCAAACACGTGCGCGAAAAGACGAAACGGGGCGGTTGCCGCCTTGACGACGATATTTTTAAGTACCTGCCAGACAACTTTTCCCCATCTGAATTTCGGATCGTCAAGGCTTCCCGTTACGGGGATTTCCAGGTTGATATTTCCGTGCACGTCTTTCAAAAGGGCTACTGCGAGACGAATCGGAAGATTCATTGCAGTCTTGTTCTTAACCTTTCTGCCCGCTTCAATTTTGACAATGGTCACAACATTTTTGCTTTTTAGCTTTCGTCGTAATATGGTAGTATTGTTTGTGTAAGCAGCGGTTCCATTCAGAAATGGCGTAGCGACATAGTATTTGGAATACGGATTAAAATCGGAAATGAGCATGTCGCTCACGGTGCAGTCGATATCCATATCCTGGAAGTTTGCGGGATTGACAGTCATCCTGCCGTTCATCACGCCGGATTTGTTAAGACGTGAACGCGCCTCGAGCGTAATCAGATTGTTTCGGCTGCTGATCTTATCGCTTTCTATTTGTAAAGAATCCAGATCATATTGGAACTTATCCTGAAGCGTGTAATCGGTAAAAATAAAGTGCCCTTGCTCAACTCTGACTTGTCTGGCATTGTAGTTATTTGCGACATATTCTTTTATGATACTTTGAAGGTAATCCGCCATCATTAGGAAAAGATTCGCATAGGCAGCTTTGGAGGTATCGGTGGCGTTACTGGCCGGAGTTGTCATGAGACGTTCAAAGTTGTAACCATCATTATACATTGAAAGCTGGAGAAAAGGTCTGGTGATTGTCAGGTTTTGAAAATCATAGCGGTTTTCTTTTGTATTTATTGAATCTACCCTGGCTTCGATTTTTTCCGCAGCGGCCAGTTTTTCATCCGTATTGTCGACAACCAGAAGCCTTACTGCGTTCAGGCTACCACTCGCAGCCAGATCCTGCGGTTTTTTTATGCTGCCCGAAAACGACAGATTTGCACTCAAAAGGCCTTCCAACTTTTTTACCTTAAGATAGTCATGCAGGTAAGGATAGAGCATGCTGATATTGTAGCGCTCTAGCGCCATCCTTGCCCGGTAAAGATAAGTGTCAGCGTTTATCACCGCGTCACCATCAAACTTGCCCCCTGATTGAAGAGAAAGGTCGGTATGAATGCGACATACGGGATCATTGGACGCAATTAAAGGTATGCGCGTATCCCAATCAATGACTTCGATCTTGTTGTACGGAGATTTGTTCACATAAATTACCGTCGCCGAGTCGATTTCGAAGTTGGTCACGCGATAAGCCGCTGGTTTACTTTTTTTTGATGGAGCGCCATTGCTTTCCCCGAACCTCTTCAGAAGGTCGTCAAAGTTGAAATGATTGCCTTTCTGAATAACATTGATGACGGGGTGATCAAGACGAAGTTCAGTGATCTCGTATTTTCCCGACCATAACTTAAATAAAGTCAAATTAACATAGAATTCCCGGCAGGCGAAAAACGCCGCATCGCTTTTCGCTTCATTAATTCGCAATCCGTCAGCGCGGACGACGCCATCAAAAACATTGATATGGAGCGCAGCCAAAGTTATTTTCCGGCCGGTATATTTTTCGCTATATTTTTCGATCAGGTATTTAACAATTGTGGAGAGGAAAAAAAGCACCAGGAATAAGATTGCTGCCAGTACGGCAAACACCGTTATCAATGTCCTTCTCAGCTTTTTGGAAATACCCAAGACCATCGCTTGAATTATTATGCCGGCAATTTCGGCAAGTTAGAATTTTTTGTCCTAGGCCTGGCCAATCCACAATGCCCCTCCAATACTGCCTTTTTTTGCACCGGTCACTGAGGCAATCGTATTCGCCTCTTCCCTCCATCTCAGGACGCCAATGAATGCCATAATAAGCGCTTCTTTAAAATCGACCACCTGCCGATCGGGGACTACGACGCAGATGCCGAAAGGCATAAGTTCTTCCTCCAGGCGCCGCATCAAAAAAGTATTGTGTGCGCCGCCGCCCGTCACCAAAAGTGATTCACCATCTGAATTTAATGACGCCGTAAGAAATGCCACCTGCTTCATGATCTGAATAACAATATGCTCGACGTATGTTCTCATTGCATCTGCGGTATCCAGTCCCGACTCCCGGATCAAGGGGTAGACAACGTCAGTACCAAAACGGTTATCGAGTGATTTGGGATATCTGTCTCCATAATATTCCAGCAAATTAAGTTGGCCGAGCAGGCCCTGATTGATCCTTCCTGATGAAGCTATTTTGCCACCGTCGTCATATTCCAGCCCGACATTGGCTGCCAAGAGGTTGAGTATTCTGTTTGCAGGACAAATGTCAAATGCAACAAAATTTTCACCTAGGCTGCACGACAAATTGGCGATGCCGCCAAGGTTCAGATAAAACTTGTGGAGACCAAAAAGCAATAATTCTCCGATGGGTACGATTGGGGCGCCCTGCCCACCAAGTGCCACATCCATCGCCCGAAGATCAGTGACGGTATTAATTCCGGTTTCTGCCGCAATGGAGGCGCCTTCTCCTAACTGGGCAGTCATGAATTTTCCCGGAGAATGAAAAACCGTGTGCCCATGGGAGACGATAAGCTGGACTTGAAATTGCAAATCATTTGATTCGATGAATTCATTAACGCGACGACCAAGAAAATGGCCAAAGGCTGAATGCAAATGCAGGTAATCGTAAGCGTTCAGCTTATGGGCCCGCTCCAATTTTGATTTCCAGGATGTCTCAAATGGATAATGAGCAGTTTTAACCAGCTCAAAATTCCACTTTCCTGCGATTTCCTGAAAATGTACAAACGCCAAATCGAGGCCGTCGAGCGAACTTCCGCTCATCATACCGATCACTTTGTAAACCATGGCGGAGCTTTAATCTGTGAAAATAGGAAAAAGCAGCCTTTGAATACCTTCCAATAATCCAGGTTGCCGCCTTCCAAATATTCGTAGAAAAAATTACTGAAAAGATTCTAGCTTTGCCCCTCAAACTTATTTTCATTCTAACATTTCATGGTTGTCAATCTAAGCGAAAAATATTCTTTGCTGTCTGACTGGATTGCAGAGTTGCGGGATGTGGATCTCCAGGCCGATCGGATGAGATTCCGGAAAAACCTGGAAAGGATTGGTGAAATTGCCGCAATTGAAATAAGCAGACATCTGGAGTTTGTAGAAAAAGAGACGCAGACCCCCCTGGGGACTACGGTTTCCAGCGTATTAAAGGAACAGCCGGTGCTCGCGACCATTCTTCGCGCCGGGCTTCCCCTCCATAGCGGTCTCCTGAATTATTTTGACAAGGCGGACAATGCATTCATTTCTGCTTACCGCAAGCATAGCCGCGACGGATCTTTTGAGATCAGTTTGGAATATGTCTCATGCCCGGATTTGGAAGACCGGGTCGTCATCATATCAGATCCTATGCTTGCGACGGGTTCATCGCTTGTTAAGACGCTGCAGTTTTTGCGGGAAGAGGGAAAACCAAAAGAAATCCATATCGTAGTCGTGATCGCTTGTACTGTGGGCATTGAATATGTTAAAAGGAGCGAGCCGCATTGTAAGATCTGGTGCGGAGCCATTGACGATGAACTTACTGCGAAAGGTTACATCGTGCCAGGCCTGGGTGACGCAGGCGACCTCGCTTTTGGAACCAAAGTGCAGTCGTAAATTTTTAAGCTCCAATTCTTCATTCTTAGTTTTTTTTCCTAATTTCAAAGACCAATCCTATTTATTCCAACCAGTTGACACGCGTAAAATTGTCATAACAAGTTGCCCTTTCAAACAACCCGCAATTAGATTTGGCCGTAAGGTGATGAAGAGTTGTATCAGACTGTTTATGAAAAAAATTGTTTTTTCGCTGGCTTTGATTTCTCTCATACAATTTGCCAAGGGGCAGGATCCGGCATTTTCGCAGTTCTTTGCCTCGCCCCTTACACTTAATCCCGCGCTCACGGGCAAGTTTAACGGGGTAGTGCGCGTCGCAGGAAATTACCGCGACCAATGGCCGGCTATCAATAATGCGTTCATTACTTCGACTGCGTCAGCGGACATGCCGATTTTAAAAAACCACCTCCCGGAAAATGATGTCCTGGGAATTGGGATTATGGGGATGACTGACCGCACGGCCGATGGGATCCTGACGAGCAATTATTTTTCCCTTTCCACAGCTTACCATCTCAGTCTTGATGAGAACGGCTACCAGCAATTAGGACTGGGATTTCAGGGTACGTACGCTACGAAACTGCTGGACGGCACCAAGCTCCATTTTGAAGATCAGCTCGATCAGCAAGGAGGATGGAGTTTGCCAAGCCAGGAAACTATATCAGGCAGACAGGTTAATATCAACTATTTTGATATGAATTTCGGACTGCTTTATAATTTCACGACTAACGGCGCCAATAACTATTATGTAGGAACCTCTGTTTATCATGTTAATCGCCCCCACGAGTCATTTCTTGGCGACGATTCTTACACATTGCATCCGCGTTTTACTTTTCACGGGGGAATGTCGCAGCCTATCGAAGGCACGACGAGCTATATTCACTTTAGTGGACTTTACAGCAGGCAAGACAACGCAACAGATATTGTGCTTGGCGGCGCATGGTCCGTCAATGTGAACAACGACAATGACAATCCAACGAACTTTTATGTCGGCAGTTGGGTTCGATTTAGCAACCTGATCGATGCCTGGATACCGTATGTGGGACTTGATTATGGCAGCTTTACCCTTGGGATGACCTATGACGTAAATGTATCTTCACTCAAGACGGCATCGGAAAGCCGCGGAGGCATTGAACTTTCTCTCATTTACATTAAGAAACCGGGCGATGGCCGCCGGCAGGTACCATGCCCCAAATTCTGATCCTATTTCGATTTCACGCTGACCCATTTGCTTCCCCTGATACTGAACCGGTATAAAAGTAAAGCGTCTTCACCCGCATAATCAACGCCAATTCTTCTGGTTGCTTCAATCTCTTCCGAACTCAATTCGAAACCATCGTCAGCAATAAATACTTCGTCTTCCAAAAGATTTGTGCCGCTGTGACGGGTAAACAGTCCGAGCGCCTTGGAAACATTACCGGGTCCCCGCGTAAGCGAATAATCCATGTTCTTTTTTTTTGTTCTCGCAAGCATAATAGGTATGCCCTCTAACGGTTCCAACGCCCGAACTAAAATTGCATGCGGCACATTCTTCTTGTTCGTTACCACATTGAACAGGTGATGAATGCCATAGCAGAGGTACAGGTACGCACTTCCGCCCCGCCCATACATTACTTCAGTACGCCTGGTCCTTCTTCCCCCGAAGGCATGGGAAGCCTTGTCAATCACTCCAGCATAGGCTTCCGTCTCAACAATCCGCCCGGAAGTTCTCATGCCACTAAAATTTGTGACCAGGATCTTCCCCAAAAGCTCCCGGGCTATTTGAACGACATCGTTTCTCCGGTAGAAAGACTGATTCAGTTTTTTTATCTTGCCCAAGAGCAAAAAAATTTTAAGTTTGACTTTCTAAACTCAAGAATACAACTGCTAATTCGCAAAGTTTGCTTAAAGAAATCGTCATATCCATCCAGTCGTATTATAAGGCGCATCAATTTATCAGCAAACATAAGCTCTGGAAATGGATTATACCGCCTGGCATTCTCTATACGATACTGATTATCGTTGGCATGTATTTTTTCTGGAACTCTGCTGATGCTGCCGTCAACTGGTTGAGTGGATTTACAGGAATCGAAGGATGGCTTCACCACCAGCAAAGCGCCACGTTGAGCTTTTTCTTCATTATGGGTGGAATCATGGTCCGTCTTATCCTCGTTCTTTTCTATTTTTCATTATTCAAATACCTTTTTCTTATCATCGGGTCCCCCCTTTTTGCATACCTCAGTGAGCGAACGGAAGCGCTCATCGAGGGCCGCGATTTCAACTTCGATATGGACTTGTTGTTTAAGGATATGAAACGCGGGGTTCGGCTGGCATTGCGAAATGTCTTCTGGCAGACCGTTTATATTGTTTCATTGCTTATTCTGTCTTTTTTTCCGATCATAGGATGGATCACGCCGGTAATTTCGCTTTTGGTCGAATGTTATTATTATGGATTTTCTATGCTCGATTACAGCTGCATGCGGCACCATCTTTCTCCGTCGGAAAGTATTGCATTTATAGGCAGGCGACGCGGTTTGGCGATCGGTAATGGCCTTGTATTTTACCTATTTAATTTTATACCATTTCTCGCGCCATCCTATGCGGTCGTGGCTGCGACTATCAGTTTATATCACCAGAACCTGAAGTAGTATGTCACCCAGGGGTACCGTCTATCTTATACCTAGTTACCTGGACGAATATTCGTTGGATCCTCTTCCCGCCTATATTGCATCAGCAGCAAGGGAGTGCCAGGTCTTCTTTGTCGAAAATGAGCGTTTCGCACGGCGATATTTACGTCGTATTTCCAAGGAAATTGTAATCGACGACCTCGAATGGTTCGCGATTCACAAGGCCGAGACGGAACAGACAGCGGCTTTCCGCCAAAAAATTTCTGAGGGCAAAACAATCGGAATTATCAGCGATGCCGGCTGTCCCGGCATCGCAGACCCAGGCCAGTTGCTGATTCGGGTTGCGCACCAAATCGGCGCGGTTGTCAGGCCACTTGCAGGCCCAAGTTCGGTCTTCCTTGCGCTGATGGCCAGTGGTATGAATGGGCAGTATTTCCAATTTGTTGGGTATCTTCCGATTGACCAGGCAAAAAGAGTGCAGGCAATAAAGAACTTGGAAAAGGAGTCCCGTAAGAATAATGCGACCCAGATATTTATTGAGACGCCGTATCGCAATAACCAACTGGTGGATACGCTGGTGAAAACTTGCGAGCCGTCTACCCGCCTCTGCATAGCCGCAGGCCTTACTTCGCAGGCAGAATCAATACGTACCAAAACGATTGGTGAATGGAAAAGCGATATGCCCGATCTACACAAAAAACAGGTAGTATATTGCCTTTGTGCCCAATAATTGGCCGGCCAGCTGAGCTATTTGGCGTTGCTAATGGAAATTATGCTGTCGACAATAAATTCACTATAACCGCGCCATGGGACGGAGCCGAGATATTCTTTATAATGCAGTTCCACTTCCTTGCCGCTATTGCGCATGAGCGAGTCAGCAATGCGTTCGTTTTCGATGGAAAATTCAAACTCGTAAGATTGCACGGCGCCCGGCGTTGTGGCACGAAATCCACTTTGGATCAATTTCCCTTCATAAGTTTTGAATATGTACCCTTTTCTGACTACATAATTTAACTGACCCGCTTTCACGCCTTCTCCAAATACAAAATAATATCGCGCAATGAAGAAAAGGACGAGGCCCACCAGAATGACTAAAATTGTATAGGCCAGGAATTTTTTCATAACGATCGATTTTGTAAGGCTGCCTCATCAAAGGCCATATTTGTCGACCAGGTAAATCAGCGCGGCCATGTTAATCGCACCAAGCTCGAGCTCTCTTTTGTTCACGTTTTCGAAGACATCATTCGGCGAGTGGTGATAATCAAAATACCGTTGTGAATCAGGGTTTAATTCGGCTGCAGGGGTTCCCAGCATAGCATTGAGGGGCTCGACGTCGGCGCCAGCGAACCCTTCGGAAAACTCATATACTCCATAGGGTAGGAGCAGCGGTATCCATTTTCGACGGATCTCGTCGGCTTTCTCATGCGGCAGGATGAAAGTGAACGACCTTGGCGTAAATCCCCCTGCATCGCTTTCCAATCCGAAAATGTGTTTTTCATTTTTCTCCTTTGCTTCAGTAGCATACTCCCGCCCGCCATCTCCGCGATTTTCCTCATCTGCGAAAAGCACGACGCGTATAGTGTGTCTCGGC
>JAJPJP010000194.1 GCA_021324175.1 Chitinophagia bacterium | reverse complement strand
TGTTACGTGGAACGATTCCCGGATCGAGCTTTTATAGGACGTATCCCGATGGGACACTATGGCATCTCGGTATCGTGTTGGTATGGGTTGCAGCCTGGCAATGGGTTCACGAAAATGTAAGGATCAACCATTTTTTTAACCTGCTCACATTCATGAGCCGGAATATCACTTCGATTTATATCATTCAATGGATCGTCATCTGTTGGATGCTTCCTGTGTTCGGATACCAGCAATCAGGCATAGAAGCTACCGTCTGTGAGATCTGTATAACCTCATTGATGACGATCACCATTTCTTTTTTCTTTAGGCGAACCAATAAAACATCAACATGAAAAGCGAAAAAATTTACGACATCGCCGGCGTGGGTATCGGTCCTTTTAACCTGGGACTGGCGGCGCTCCTGCATCCGATCAAAAAACTCAAAAGCATTTTCTTCGACCAGTCTCCTGAATTCCAATGGCATCCCGGGATGATGATTGACGGGGCCCGTTTGCAGGTTCCTTATTATGCGGATCTCGTGACGATGATGGATCCCAGGAGCCCCTTCACTTATCCAAATTTCCTGCACGAACAAAAGGATCCATTCCAGTTTGCCATTGCCGAAGAATATTATCCTCTTCGTAAAGAATACAACGAGTACTGTCGCTGGGTCGCGTCAAAACTGGATAACTTATTTTTCGGGATGCATTGCGAATCGGTTCGGTATCTCAGGAGCAAAAAAATTTACACCATCCTTGTTCGTGAAATCCGGTCGGGTTCAAAATTCACCTACCATGCCAGGAACCTGGTCATTGGTGTAGGGAGCGTTCCACATGTCCCCGAATGTGCTTTACCATTCATGGGCGATCGGGTCATGCACTCAGGCAATTATCTGTACAACAAAGAAAAAATATTAGGCTCACCTGCCGTCACCATCGTCGGTTCCGGCCAGAGCGCCGCTGAAATCTTTAACGACCTGCTGCAGGAGCCGCAGTGCTTTGATCAGCTGCACTGGATCACGCGTTCCGAACGGTTGTTTCCCATGGACGTGAATCCCTTTGCGCTGGAAATGACCTCGCCCGATTGGATCGATTTTTTTTATTCCCTGTCGCCGCAGATCAAGCTTAAACTTCTTTCGAGGCAGGACGCATTGTTCAAGGGAATAAGCTTTCAGCTGCTCACCGAAATCCACGACAACTTGGGCACCTGCCGCCTCGAACACCCGCTGAAGAAAGTGGACTGTGCTACCGCCAGCGAACTCAAGAGGCTGCGACAATTCGAAGATGGCCGACTTGAACTCCGGTTGTACCATAGTCTGCTCGAAAAAGAGTGGAGTCATTTCACCGGGGCCGTCATCCTTGCCACCGGCTACAGCTACCAGTTTCCGGCCTTTTTACAACCTGTCAAAGAACTGATCCGTTTCGATGAACATGGTCTTTATGAGGTCCGGCGAAACTATTCCGTCGATCACCATCATTCTATTTTTGTACAGAACGCCGAGCTTCACACACATGGTTTCAACGCGCCCGACTTGGCAATGGGCCCCTATCGCAACGCCACCATCATCAATACAATTCTGGGCGAGGAATATTACAAGCTGCCGAAAAAGATCGCCTACCAATCCTTCGGCATACCATCCGATGATACGCAATCGATACTCCTTCCGGCGACAACCTCGTCGCATAATGGAATGCAATAAACAAAAATGGGCGAACCGTAGATACGGTCCCCCGGCGGCTTCTTCAAACTGCTTGCTAGCTAAAACGAAACGCCGCCACTTGTGAAAAGAAAATGAGAGCCTAAACCAAAAACACTAAACGAAAGTTGAATTCGCAAAATGAGGAGATGTTCATAGAAGCGCTGAGCTGAGACCAGTTCTCGATCTTCACTTGGGAAGAGTAGCGATTTTCCTGCCAACCCCCTACCCCTTCCTCAACTCGCCTTCCACATACCGCTTATACTTCTCATAGGCAACCATATTGGTCAGCAACCAGTCATGAGAAGTAGCGGTTTCCTGGTCCAAATCATACACAGCAGCATGCGCTAAATTGCTGCCGTCGGAATTTCGGAGGAGAAAATATCGCTCGTCGAGATCCGTCCGCCTGGAATGGTAATAGGAAAAAAAATCCCGGTAGGTGTCAAAAAACTTATCGACCCTCGCCATCTCGCCTTCCCAAAACTCGCGTCGGCCTTCCGCGCTGGAAGGCAGGAACTGCAGTGCATGATAGCGCTGGATAAAATATTCGATCTGGCCGGTAAAAAAGTGTTTGGTATTTCTAAAAAAGTGAATCTCTTCGGCATCGGAGCCAAAGCCTTCCTTCTTCACTCGATCCCCTAACGCATTCCAGTGCGCAACACAGCAACGAAAACATAATTCTGCCGTTTCCTTTTCCGATAATTTTTCTTCAAGGACTTTGTTGAGGTCCAGGAGCAACGCTTGATACAGTTGAAGGAAATCGATCTTCATAGAACATCACTCGATTATTTTATATGGCTCAGGTCTTCGACGTACTATTATGCTCCCGGTTTTCGAGGAGCTGCAACTCCAGCACACCGCGCATGTGTTCCAGCTTTTGGCGGGTGTGCGGAATGCGGTCTTTCTCGACCAGGCAATGCATCAGGACTTTTGCCTCTCCGCCCTCAATTCGATGGAATTGGAATGTCTCGACCCAGACAGACCGCTCTTCGAAAAAAACCAGGACCTTCTCCATGGTGTCCAGGGGTTTTTCCATCTTGATGACAAAGACACAATATCGTTTGACCGATTCCAGCTTTAAATAGTTCAATGTTTATCGTATATTCAGGTTAGAGGAAAAAAAAGCGGGCCTGAGTGGACACCCGGCCCGGTTGCAAGACATCTCGATCTCGCGAGTTCTAAACTTTTCCAATTATTAATGTCAAAAAAAACCTGCCGGCACTCAAGGCCGGGCAGGCAACATGAGAAAATTCAAAAACTGCCGGGCATACTGGAAAGAAGCCCGGGAAAACTATTCTGCTTATATAATGGTATTTTTTTGTCTTAATTAAGCGGGAAAATGAAAATTCCCCCGCTGCCAAATTCACTAAGAATGAAAAATCACAATCAATCAATAACCTTCTGAAAAGCAGGAGATCGACTGACCGCGTTGGGACATAGACATGACGGCCCGCGCTCGAGAGCCTGCATAAGGATGCAAGAACGTTCTCGCGCGTCCAGGAATATTTTATGAGGGTAGTCCGGTCTCAAAGTTTAGAACGATTGGTTTTTGCTATTAATTTCTGTTTAGCAAATGCGGTAACAATATAAAAAGTCGCCAGGATCCACTCCGCGCCGGTCCCAACTTGCTTAAATTCTCGGTATCGATCCGATACTCTATACAAGAGCACATTGATGCCTTTAGGGACTAGCTTAAAACCGATCTATTTCCCGAAAAGAATTGGCATATTACTTTTTTTAGTCTACTCCCCTGGAACTGTTTCAGGGGTTTTCGTTTCCACCTCCTTTAAACACAAAAAGTAACTGAATTTTATTTTTGGTAAACTGTTAAATGCTTTTTATGTTTGCTAAATAATTTAGCATTATGTCTGATGGTAAGGTAATCGTACTGCAGGGTTCAGACATTAAAAAGCTGCAGCA
>JAJPJP010000324.1 GCA_021324175.1 Chitinophagia bacterium | reverse complement strand
TTATGCGCTGCGAATATCCTATCCCGGCCAGGAAGCTGGCGGCTTGCGTGGTGACCGATGCTGTTTCGCCGCTGCTCATGTCTTTAGCATTATAGGCGACCCAATTATATTCCGGCTCCAGCTGGAAAAAAAGGAAATTTACCGGGTAAATCCTCGCAAATGCGCCTATGCCATAGTTGAAACTACGCTGACGGATGTCATTGTTGTATACATAGTAAGGGTCAGCACGCTCCGAGGTATAGTTCAGATTTACCAGGACCCCAGCGTCGAACCAGGACGCAAGTGTATAGCCAATTTCGGGGGTGATGCCGGCATTAAAGTCCCATCCGTTATAGCCGAATGCGACTCCTCCTCCCGCAAAAAGATTTTCCTTTGTCAGGCCAAAAACGGGTGATTCGTCGCTATATGTATTCATTCGGCCGGGACTGTGCTCCTGCGCAAAGCTCAGCAGACCCGGGCTCATCAGTATGCAAGCGATAATTATTTTTTTGAACATGCTTAGTGATTTATGATACAAACATAACAGTTAGTATGCGTCAAAAATTTTTCCTGCGTTTAAAATATTGTTAGGATCGAAAGCTTTTTTTATTTCCCGCATCAACTGGATTTGCTTCTTACCAAAAACGATGTCAATAAAAGGCTTTTGCACCAATCCTATGCCATGCTCTCCGCTAATCGTTCCGCCAAGTCTGTGAACCTCCTCAAATAAAGATCGCAAACAGGCCGTCATTTCGTCATTGTCAAAACTATTAACGGTTCCATTTTTTTTTATTCGGATGTGCAGGTTTCCATCACCGGCGTGCCCATAACAGACGCTTTCAAAATGATGTTCCCTGCCCAATTTTTTGATAGCACGGACCAGGTCGGGCAATGCTGCCCTGGGGACCACGGTGTCTTCTTCGATCGTATATCCCGCCATTTTTACTACCTCCGCCACGCTCCTTCTCATTTTCCACAACTCCGCTTTTTGACGGGTATCATCGGCGTAAAATATTTCCTCAATATCATACTTCGATAGCAGATCCGCAATGGTTTCCATTTGCTGTGTTAAAATTTCGATATGATTTCCATCCAATTCGACGATAAGATGAGCTTCGATGTCATCTGAAACCGGTACAAGGTTACTGCCAAGGGAAGCACTTGTGATTTTCAGGGCGTCGATTTCCATGAGCTCGAGCGCGCTGGGTACGATACCGGCAAGGAAAATCTGGTTTACCGCATCGGCGGCCTGTTCCAAAGATCGGAACGGGACAAGGATCAGCAAATCATAGCGGGGAAGCGAAATCAATTTCAAAACGATCTTTGTGACAATGCCCAAAGTACCCTCACTTCCAACGATCAATTGCGTTAAATTGTAGCCTGTGGAATTTTTTAGCACATTGGCTCCAGTCCAGATGATTTCGCCTGTGGGAAGGACGAGCTGCAGGTTCAGCACATAGTCCTTCACGACGCCGTATTTTACAGCTTTTGGACCACCGCTGTTCTCCGCAATATTTCCGCCAATGAAACATGAGCCGCGGCTGCTTGGATCGGGTGGATAAAATAAGCCTTTTTCGCGCACGGCATCCTGCAAAACTTCAGTGATGACGCCCGGCTCAGTCGTCACCTGCAGATTTTTTTCATCTATCAACAGGATTGAATTCATTCGCTCGAGCGAGATCAATACTCCGCCCAAATTCGGCAACGCGCCTCCGCTCAGACCCGTGCCGGCACCCCTCGGCGTCACGGCAATTCGATTTGCATTGCATATGGTCATTATTTCTGCAATTTCTTCAGGCGTTCTGGGTTTAAGGACAAGGTCCGGAAGAAAGTGCAGGTTTTCCGTTTCATCATGGGCATAGCGGTCAAGCGCGCCCGGTTCGAGAAGAACATTTTCGTCACCTACGATATCCCGGAAGGAGCGGATATGAAGGTCGGTTATATTTTGATTCTGTGAACTCGTCAGCATACGGCGGCTTTATGCAAAAGTCGCAAAAATAAAGATGAATGCTTCGGCGACGAACAACCATGGCTGGCACGCTTTGTTGGTCACCATCAGTTTTTGAAGTTTGGGCAAAGCGATTGACGCTCACTGCCGTTGTAGGAGTTGCTGTAATTGCCATATTCTATGAGCGAGAACTCCCAGGCGCCAAAGCCATTGTTGGTATTTCTCAACGACGAAATTGTCGCGTCATAAGTGAACATCAGCCGGATGTTTTTATAAACAAAACCGATCATCGGTATAACGGCGTCGCCCACCCGCAAATATAACCCACCGATTACCTGTTGATCACCATCGCTTGACAGGTTATACTGCGCATTCATGCCAAGCACCATCTCCGAAGAACCCGCCTGGTTCGTATAGTAGGCCATCGGGTTGATGATGACCAGGTCTGCCGTCTTGAAACTTGCGTTTAGAAAACCAATATACCGTGACGGCAATTTGCTATCGAATCCCGAGGGGTCAGTGCTGAAGAAAGATTCCCTCGCATGATTAAGATGCCACACCGAGAATCCGCCGTTGATATACATGCGATTGGTCGGAAAATAAGCATAGTTCATCCCCACCTGCATGTCGAAAAGGCTGACATTCGGTACGTCGATCTGAACGGAAGTTGGAAGCGTGTTGTCAAAAAATTTTCCGTCAAACTGGTCCGGAAATTTTAGGTTGGTACTGTTGATCCGTTTATTTATCCAGCCCACATTAAAACCAGCCGTCAGCAAGCTGCTCAGGCCGAGCATCTGGTGATAGGCTAACGACGCATAGGCTTCAGTTGAAGTCAGATTGCCCGAGCCGGCTTCATCTCTCAGCAATACTCCACCCAGACCCAGCCAGCCATTTTCGATCCTGTTGCGAAAAAGTTGGGCATCCCCCCAGATGCTCATCGTCTTATATGGCTCTGTCATGATCGATGACCATTGATCGCGATAATTGGCGCCCAGGCGGTAGTCTGCGTCTGGGATGAAACCTGTGTTGGCGGGGTTGGTAATAAGGGGCGCGTTATACCATTGGGAGAAATGCAAATCCTGGCCGCCGGCAGCGCCGCACGTTGCCAATGCGGCAATCAATAACATAATTCTGACTTCTTTCATAATGCGATCATCACTAACTATCTAATCAAGGTTATATCTCCTTTTTTTGTCGCCTTTGTTCCATCTGAGAAAACTGCTTCCACGGTGTACGCATAAACGTCCATTGGCTGGGGATTTCCCTTATAGGTACCGTTCCACCCGATATTGACGTCATTGCTTTCAAATACCTTTTGCCCCCAGCGATTATAAATTCTGAATACCAGCTGACTGATACCGAATCCCCTGACCTTAACGATGCCATTGTCGCCAAATCGACCAGGCGTAAACGCATTAGGCACATCCAGCAGCGGCGTAATAACTGACTGGACTGCCAGGCAAGCCGTGTCGGTGCAACCGTATTGGTTATAGGCAACCAGGCACGCATTGAAAGTCCCTGTGCTATTGAACTGGTGTGTTACGCTATCGGTAGTGTTAGTGGTAGTCGCCGTGTCGCCGTCGCCAAAAAACCATTTGTACAACACGCCGCCTGTAGAAAGGTTTGTGAAGACATTCGGCGTGTTGACTATTGGAGGCACTGGCGCAGTAGTGAACGCTGCATGGGGTTTACTGTATATAGAAATCATCGCCTGCGCGGAGTCGATGATATTACAGGTGTTGGAATCCACGACTACGAGCTTGATCGTGTAGGTGCCGGTATTTGGATATAAATGACCCGGGCTGGGGTCCGTAGAAGTTGAACCGTCGCCAAAACTCCAGAAAAATTGCTGGCCTCCCGCGGAGGTGTTGTTAAATTGGACCGAGTCAGGCGCGCAGCCCGTTTGCGGGGCAATGAACTGAGCCTTGACAAGCGGCGATACATTGAGCGTCTTGGTCACAGTATCCGGGCTGTTACAGTAGCTGGTATCCAACAATATGAGGCGTACTTTATAACTGCCCGGTGCCCCAAAAGTGTGGGTAATTGTCGTCGTCCCGGTCGTATCCTGGACGCTGTTATCGCCGAAATCCCAGATGAATGAAGTATTGGAGAAAGGCTTACCCGCAGGAGCTGTTGAGCTATTGCTAAACTGGTAGGTCAACGACTCGCAGGGGGGCAACTTGGTGTCAACAAAGGCCACATTGGCCGGGTCATTTCGCGCATAAATGTGTATAAAGGCTGTATCGCTGATATTGCAGGAAGTCGAATCAATCGCAATCAACCTGACGAGATAGGTTCCAGTGTTGGCATATTGATGAGTCACCTGCGAGCTGACTGTTGCCGTGTCCGGACTTCCGTCTCCAAAGCTCCAGATATAGCTTCGTGCATTGAGTACTGTGTCTTCCAATGTTGGAATTAGTGTTATGCAGCCAGATGAATCCGGCCTTCCATTAATGAGGGACCGCGGTCCGGCTGAAACGCCCGAAAAATTAAAAGCGATTTTGAGGGCGGCTTCGTTGCATCCAGCACCTGAGACCGCCCCATTCTGTGTATACCGTGCGCCATTAGACGTCGGAAAATGGACCGAATGATCGACACAATTAGCGCAAATAGCCTGGTAAATTGTTCCCTGCTTATCGAACCGACTGGTACCACCGTCCACGTGCTCACTGCAGCACCAGTCTGCGCTGTTGTGCTTCGTATCATCCTGCCCAAAAAAGTTACCAAATAGCAATCCCGAAGCGTCCCGCTTGATCACGATAAAGTAAAAATCATGGTTATCGGTATTTGTCTTCAATCCGCCGATTGCCGGGCTGGTCGTGGGCATCCCAAGAGTTCCCTGGAGATCGTATGGCTCAGATTCACGGTAGAAGGCCCCCCAGCCGGATACATAGACGTTTTGGCATTGGTCAACGAGGAAAGCGACAGGAGAAATATTTGGCCGCGCTGCGTTGGCCGACCCAAACGTCGTTGAATAAACGATTTTTGAAAGGTTGGAATCCAGTTTGGTTATAAATTGTTTTGATCCTGCGTTCGAGTATGCCACGTTTGGCGTAACCTGCCAGGTGCCTGTCGTTGTACCCATTACGTAGGGATAGCCGAACTTATCAAATTTTAGCCCGTAAATCATGTCAATTCCCGAGGTCCCAAGAAAAGTTGAGGCGATGAGAGTTGAGCCGTTTGCCGAAATTCTTGACACGAAACCATCGATGCTATCAGCCTTGGCAGGCTGAACTACGCTAGCATTAACTCCCGGAAAGTCAGCACTTGCCGTACTTCCGCCGACAAAAATTTCATTGGTAATCGGGTCGAGGTCCATGACAAAAGCGACGTCATCATGGCTGCCGCCAAGGAAGGTGCTAAATAATACATTCTGACATGAAGGGTCAAGTTTGACCACTGCACCATCCTGAAGTCCCCCGCCGAAAGTCGGTTGAAACGCGTTTAGAACTTTGAAATCCTGCGATTGGGTGCAGGTGGCAATCAGGATGTTTCCGCCGCCATCCAAAATGACCTCCCCGCGGGACCAGTCCCCATAATTGCGAACCAGCGAATTCAGTCCGATGCAGTTATCACACTCGTCTTGGTCCTCAATATTAACGCCGTCATCTCCGCTGCCACCAATCAATATGGACCCGATCAGCGCCGTTCCGGTTGCATTAAATTTTGTTACGAAAATATCCCTGGACCCACATGGACCGAATTTGTTTTTTACGGGATTCAGGGGAAAGTCGGTGCCCGACTCCGTGCGTCCAAAAACGACCAGTTCGCCTGCAGCATCGGAAATGAGGCTATGAGGATAGTCGTTACCGGGGCCGCCCAGGCACGTCGCATAGTCGACTGTGCTTCCGGATTGATTAAATTTCATGATGCCTATGTCCCAGGCTTCGGAATTACTGCCGGCTGTGCCTCCTGCAAAACCTGATTGAAAAGCACCTGTAGTGACCTGGTAGCCGAGACCGGAAACAATTCCTGCAATGAACATTGTTCCGTCAGGGCCATAAGTAGCCGTAAAACCCCAATTATCAGCAGCACTTCCCGAAAAAGAGCAAAAAACCTCCGTTGGATCAATGACAAGCGTTTGATCGGGAGAATAGCTATTCAACCTGAATTTGATTGTATTCTTGCCCACGAGTTGGTACCGGCATTCGACATCGGTCCTTCCCTCAGAAGAAAATTGGTATGAGAGCGGAATTTTTTCCGTCAATATCCCTACAGAGGTCTTGATTTGTAATGTTTTATTTTTTGCAATGAGCCGGTCGGCACCGTCATATCTCAATGAAATATTATCCGGGTTGCCACCAGGATGGACGATGAGATTGTACTTAAGCATACCATTTTCGGCATAATAGCGGAGGTCTATATTCGGATATATATTCCTGTATGTCATCGCCTGGAATATTCTGCAATGTGGTGCCCATTTCGACGGATCGCTGCCGAGGAAATAGTTATTGTAAGTTTCAATTGGCTTTTCAGGAACGATCTCCGGGTTGTCATTTGCATGGTCGAACGTGACGCGGTACATATGGGAATGAAGAATCATCCCGCTACTGGCAGTTCCAGTCGAATCCGATCTCGATCGGCTCGCGGCGGTACCTGAGCGTGCAAGAATTCCATGGTGAGCTTGGTGAATCTTTTCCAGGTCCTTTTCATCCTGTACCAAGACGCTAAATCCATCATTGTGAAGGAAGAAGGCTCCATTGCGCATGGCCGCCCTGTATTTGATGCGGGGATCCCACTGGCCCTTGTTTTCTACAAACTGAAGAGTTGAAATTCCTGCGTTTTGTGCGTTGATTTTCAGGGCGCCGGCAATGAACAGAAGAAGAACTATCGCGAGTTTTCTGAACAAAGTTTCTTTTTTACAATTTAATGAATTAAAATCAAATATGCCACTCAGCACCCTCACGATATCTTGCTCCATTGGGTCTGGCCAGCCTCGATACTTAAATGCTTCTTCAACAAAATATGTTCCGGCAAGCTTAGCTCGGCATCCTGCTTCAGGATAGACTCCGCCATTTCCCTGGCAACCATCAGCAGTTCCCTGTCTTCCACAATGCTGGCCAGTTTGAAGTTCAGCTCTCCGCTCTGCCTGGTACCTGATATGTCGCCCGGTCCCCGAAGTTCCAGGTCCTTTTCGGCGATCTTAAAACCGTCGTTCGTAGAAGTCATAATTTTCAATCTTTCCATCGATTCTTTGCCCAGTTTGGAACCGGAAAGCAGAATACAGAAACTTTTTTCCGCACCACGCCCCACTCTTCCCCTCAATTGGTGAAGTTGAGACAAGCCAAACCTCTCTGCGCTTTCAATGACCATCACTGTTGCATTAGGTATATCGACCCCCACTTCAATAACCGTCGTGGCTACCATGATCTGGGTATCATGTTCTGCAAAGCGCTTCATATTGATCGCCCGAACTTCAGATTTTTGCCTACCGTGCACCAGGCTTATCCAGTATTTTGGTTCTGGGAAATAGGCTTTGACATTCTCATAGCCCTGCATGAGGCTTTCATAGTCCACTTTTTCTGATTCTTCGATCAGCGGGAATATTAAATAGGCCTGCCGCCCTTTGCTCACTTCTGCCCTGATAAAATCCATCACCTGGGATCGGTTATTATCATAACGATGGGCAGTGATAACGGGTTGCCTTCCCGGAGGGAGTTCATCCAGGACGCTGTAGTCCAGGTCGCCGTAAGCGGTCATGGCAAGGGTCCGGGGAATCGGTGTTGCTGTCATTACCAGAATGTGCGGGTGCAGCTGTGATTTTTTCCAAAGCCTGGATCGTTGTTCGACTCCAAAACGGTGCTGCTCGTCAATGATCGCAAGTCCCAGATTTTTGAAAACCACCACTTCCTCTATAACAGCGTGTGTGCCGACCAGGATAGTCGCGGCACCGCCTGCCAGTTCATCGAGGATTTGCTTGCGCTCCCTGCCCTTAGAGGAACCGGTCAATAACCTGATGCTCACGGGCAAGTCGCCCAGCATCGAGCGGATGGTGTCGAAATGTTGCCTGGCAAGAATCTCGGTTGGCGCCATAAAGCAGGATTGGAATCCATTGTCAGCTGCCAGCAGCATGGACAGTAGGGCTACGATGGTTTTGCCGCTCCCTACATCCCCTTGAAGGAGCCGGTTCATTTGCCTTCCATTGGCTGTATCGCCCCTGATTTCGCGCAAAACCCTTTTTTGCGCCTTGGTCAACTCAAATGGGAGTTTGTCGCCATAGAATTTATTGAACAAGATTCCCACGTGATCGAAGACGATGCCCTGGGAATATCGGTGCCTGTTCGATTTGATCAAACCAATGCGCATTTGCGCGACGAACAATTCTTCAAATTTCAGACGATATACTGATCGCGCGTAGATTTCTGGATTGTCCGGAAAATGTATCTGGCGCAATGATTCAAATCGGCGCGCCAATTTTAGAATTCCCATTATTTGGCGCGGAATGATCTCAGGTATATCATTTTCCGATAAGAGCTGAAAGAGCGATTCTGTCAACTTTGCCATTTGCCTGCCCCCTAAACCTTTCAACTTGAGTCTTTCGGTGCTTGGATAAACAGGTTCGAGATGATTTTTCACTGTAGGCGATTCCGATAATACAGATTCGATTTCCGGGTGGGTGATCTGCGGCAAGCCCTGATAAAAGCCGGCTCTGCCGAATACCAGGTATTGATTTCCAGGTCTTAGGCTTTTCTGAATCCAGGCAATGCTGTTAAACCAGACTAATTCCAGTTCACCGGACCCGTCTTTCAGCGAACCCACGAGTCTTTTGGACCTGTTGTGGCCAACGACCGAAAGATTGATCAGTTGGCCGGAAACCTGCACGTAGTCTGTGTCTGCACCTATTTGGCTAATGGGCGTAATGATCGTTTTGTCGATATGTCTTAGCGGATAATGTTCCAGGAGATCCTTGAAAAGAAAAATTCCAAGTTCTTTTTTCAGCAAATCGGCACGTGCGGGTCCCACGCCCTTTAAATATTCAATGGGCGTCTCTAATATGCTCTTTGAACCGTAGATAAGTTGAGATTTGAAGCAAAATTAGTCAAAAATCGAGAAGCCTGATTGCGACTCGCGCCCGTAAGAGATAATATTCTACTAAAACTTGTCGACCACGGAAATGACATCGTCGAGCTTCACGACTATGAGTTTTTCAATCTCAATCTTTGACATATTATAGTTGCGCTGCAGCTCTAGGCGCTTGATTTGTTCATCGATGTACTTCGAGTTGAAGGCGTTCAGATCTTCGATTTTTATCAAATTGTTTTTAAAGTCGATTTCCGCTTTACTGTAAGCTTCAAAAGCATTCTTGGTAATCTGATATTGGAATTGCAACTTTTGTTTCGAAAGCACATAATCCTCATAACGGGTAAGAATTTCCGCTTTGATCATCCGGAAACGATCGTTGCGTTCTGCCTGTGCTATCATATATTTTTCGTAAGCAATCTTAGTATTATTCGCACTTCGCGAGAAAATGTCGAGCGGGATGCTAATGCCAAAATTGTATCTCGGATAGTATACTGAAGCTGTTCCGGCAGCCTTCGGATCTATTGAAAACTCATTGAGGTTACCTGCCACGATAATTTGCGCAAGCCAGCTTGTTTTTGCAAGCCGGATATTGTATTCCGCAATGGTGACATGATGATCGGCAATTTCATAAAGCGGGTTCTGTAAGGCGAGCTGCACCAGTCTTTCACGGACATCACTCATTCTCCCTGTGTCGCTGTTAAGGCGATAATTGGAGCTGGGATTAAGCGGGCGAACCTGGGCAAACAAGGAAACGCCCGACAGCGCCAAAACAAAGAACAGGATGTATTTCATATGTTGTTTTTAGTAAGGGGCACTTCGTTCATTTTCCTTTCTTCCAGTACCGGCATTTTCACAAAGAAAACCAGGGCGCCAAAATAATAAAATGTTTCCGGATCTATACCTATACAGATTTGCGAATATTGTCCGACCATGAGGGTGAATATCAAAACGAGCAGTCCAATCGCGTGCATTTGCATTTCACTGTCGCTGAGCCTGAAGTAATTTCGGATACCATGGCGCAGGAACAGGAAATAACAGAATATCATGATCGCCAATCCAATATATCCCTGCTCGGCAAAGACTTTCATGTAACCGCCGTCCGGAGGGAATTTCTCAAGGTAATGCCCCGGGTTATATTTGGTTCCTTCGCTGATACAGGTGAAAATACCACCACCCATCGGATGCTGGTAAAGGTATGGCTGGACCGTGTGACGGTTGACGTCACGGATCGTCGCGGACGCATCTTTCGAACCCATGGTAAAAGTCGAGCGAATTCGACCTATAGCTGGTGGACTAAAGGGCATATACATCAGTGTCAGGAACCCAATCACACACAGAAATGCAAATACAAGTGTTCTCCGCTCTCTAATGGTGGCTAGCATATAAAATGCTATGCCTGCGACGACCATCAATGTAGCGGTTCTTGTTCCTGAATAGGCGTAGGCAAACAAGTTGATCATTGCAGCAATTCCCAACCAGAACCTCAATCTGAAGCGCTTTTCCCTAATGACGAGAATGATGCATTGAGACGCCACCGATGCGAAGTACACGCCCGACGCCGCCGGGTCAGACAGTATAGAGAACTTTCGGAGCAGGCCCCATTGAAGATAAAGGTCCATCTGTTTGGGGTGCGAGTTCAGCCACTGCCACTCAAAATCAGCAAGCCCGAACCACTGCTGTTTGCAGGCATAGGCGGCCAGAATAGTTGTCAGGATTATCCAGAAATAAATAAAAAACCTGACCCTCTTCCAACTATCAAAAAGGCAATAGCAACTGAAAAAAAAGCAAAGTTGCAACACATATTTTCTTGTATAGCTGAACCATCCAAGCTTACTGAACATATTTGGGTTCGTGACTTCGAGGACGTAATAAACCAGTAGGATTAACAGCCCAATCGAAACCGGGTTGAAAAAAAATCTCTTGTCTATCTGAGCACGATAACTATACTTAATGATGACGCTAAAAAATAACAGATAGGCTAGCCCGTCAGTTATGCTGCCATAGGGAAAATCAGCCCCAGGAGTCAAGCGAGAAAGCAAAGCGGGTATTGCGGAAAAAGCGATTGTTACATAGAGACCGGCTCGTGGATTTCTGAGATACAAAGCGATGACAAAGATGACGACGAATATACCCAGGTAGGCGAGCCCGATTTTAAGATCAACCAAGGCAGTGCAAAATGCGCATCCGATCGCCAACAAACCGGCAATGATAAATCCGGTAGCCGTGTTCATTTTCTTTTCAAGGAAATTGCGCCTGAACCAATTGCCTTGGGGAGCACCTTTGTGAGATAAGCTGTAGTGATTCATCAGGGTCAGTAAAAAACAAATTTAATAAATATAAAAATCAGGAATATAATAAATACCGTCGTCAATAGGAATTCGGCGCCCTTGTTATTCGAATTTTGTTTCTCAGTCATTTGCAATTTTTTTAACCAAATGCCCGATGAAATGCATCACCAAGCATGCCAATGCTGTTTTCCCAGCTATGCGTCAATGCAAAATTCATTCTTCTTTGTATTTCATCCTCGCTGACAAGTCGCCGATTGGAAAGGATATCATTGATGCTGGAAACATAATCCTCCTTTGTTTTGCACAGAAAGACATAATCCCGAAACATTTCCATCGCAAGTGTAGCTGTGGCAACGACAGGCTTGCCCATTACCAGGTATTCATCTATTTTTCGAGGATAATTTCCGACTGTCAGCGGATTAATCATTTGCGGATTCATGCAAATATTAAAATGAGCGATGTAAGCAGGAATTTCTTCTAATTTTTTTAAACCCATAAAATGGACATTCGCGAAGGTCATCAACCTGCTTTTCTCAAAAATCTTATCGACTGGTCCGACAAAAACGATGCTGTACTCGGGGAACGTCTGTGCAATATGCTCGATAACCGCGATATCGAGTCGCATGCTGGTTACCGCCCCGCAATACCCAATGATGGGACGCTTAATCGGCCCAAGGTCCGCGGGCATGGGATAATCAGAGCCAAGATAGTTTTTTAGGTCGCATCCCTGCTCGATATCAAATGTCTTTTCATTCCATTGCGACGCATAATTGGCCAGGTAGGCTGAGTTAGCGACGACCAAATCCGATTTTTTGATAATTTCCTCTTCCAGACGTATGCCGTGTTTCCTGAAATATGGCTGGATCGTCAGGAAATCGCGGATATAGAAAATATAATGGCTGCAGCCCGGCAAAAGCTCTTTTTGATATAGTCCGCGGTAAAAATCATTGTCGTTTATGAAGATAAATTCTCCGAATCCTAGTTTTTTTGTCGCCCGTTTAATTGCAGTTGCCAGCCGTTTGTTATTGATCTTGTTAATGATGTCGTAGACCCAATTAACCGAAATCCAATTGATTGATTCCATGACAATGTCAGGATTGTACAGCCAGAGATTTTCTTCAACCCGGGTTAACTCCTGCTTCGCTTTCGCCTGGGTTAATTCACTTTTTTTCTGCCGAAGGAGGGAGTTTCTGTCAACGACGCGATTGACAAAAAGCACGCGGTTGTAACGCGCAAGCTCAAAAGCCATCTCCTTAAAATTAAAGCCAATACCAGAGTCCCACGGTTGAAAGGTAAACAGTACAATATCTTTATTCTTGATAAAATTATGTTCCATTAATCTGGCATCAATTCAATTAAAATGCGGAAGGCTCTCCAGGCCCGACGACTTTATATTCCGGTTTTTTTTGCCCGGTTCTAGACATCAAGGTAATCGTTTTCGACGCTGTTTAAAATGGCTCCCAGGAATTTACTGGGTGTCGATGATTTCAAAAATTGTAAAGACTCTTTGTCAATTTCCCCAAGTGAATTTTTAGCTGAATAAACTACGACGATGCCATCAGCATACTTTGACAGTTCCTTACTGTCCGCATGATCGTCCAAAGACGCGCCTTCGATGAAAATAAAATCATAGTGCTGGCCGATCTTGTTTAGGTTGAACAGCAGGTTATTTTTTGGCAAAATCTCAGCAGGTGTGTAGTTGCCTTCATTGCAGCCGATGACGTCGACATTAACAATATCAGTCAGCGTTGTGATGCCCCAAATTTTATCCGTCGCGTTATCCTGTGCACCAAGGCTGAAATTTTCGAGAGTAGGTTTCGCTGAAAATTTCCTTGTCAGTGTGTTGTTTGAAAAATTCGAGTCAATAAGGAGTATTTTTTTCTTGGTCATGCTGAACGTGTATGCAAGCGCTTCCAGGAGGGTGCTCTTGCCTTCGTCCGATTTCAAGCTGGTCAATAAGATGATTTTTTTGCCGCTGTTCTCGAGTTCGAACCTCAATTTCCTGAAACTCTCAACAAATGTTTTGCTGGAGGAGCTTAGTGATTCACCGCTGGATAAATCGAAACTTTCTTTAATGGATTTTTTGAGAAGATCCATTTTGTTGACGACTGTCAATAGCTTTAATTTGGTCTCGCGCTGGAAAATTGACGGGCTCCGAAGCGATGGATCAAGGAATTCCAGGACGATGATAATCAGGCAGACGATAATGAACATGGATATAGCCGATACGCCCACGATAATGGTCCGGTGGAGCGGCATGGCTTTTATTGGAGGCTGTCCAATCAGCGTCTGGCGGAAATTGAAATCCGGATTGACCGCGATATCTTGCGAGGTAAACAGGCTGTTTCTGTATTTTGTCAACTCATCCTGTGCCGACTTCAGGTCATTTTCATACGCATTTGCGATGACTTCGCTACCACCTCCCGAATTAGCAATACCTCTGTATTTGTCCGCATTATCCAGGTAAATTCTCAAGTTTTGCCTGGAAGCTTCGATTTCCGCCTGCAAGTCGGATTTTTTGATGATAAGCGTTTCCCGCGTTGTCTGGATCCGTTCTGCACTGGCCACTGGATTAGTGGTGCCGACAGTCTGATAGAGCTCATTAATCCGGTTGATGTTGGCTGTTATCTTACCCTGGATATCGGGATCATTGCCTCCTTTGGCGGCCATCTGGCTCGTCAGGTTTTCGTTTTCTTTTTTTAGTCGGAGGATCTCGGCATTATTGTTCGTTTGCTGGCTCGTAGATGAGGTCGTCGTCCCACTATTGAGCGTTGCCAGCTGATTGTTGACAGCGTCAAGTTGGGCAATTAACTTGTTTAAATTCGTCTGTTCGTTTGTGTACTGGGCGTTGGCTTCCGATGCGCTTTGCAATGCCTGCGCCTGGACGTCCCCTGTCTTTGAAGTGCCGTTTTTAGCGCGGAAATTCTCAAGACGGGCCTGGAGGCTATCGACTTTTTTCTGTTGCGCCTTAGCCAGGCTGTCTACGCGCACTAGGGCGTTGTGAGTCACCCCCGATCGCAGCGAGTTATAGAATTCCAGGAACTTTTCGCCGATCGTGTTGACCACGAAAGCGCTCAATTCCGGATTCTCAGAAGAAAATTCAACGAGCAGAAAGTCTGAACTCTTAATACGTTCAATGGTCAGCTTCTTGGACAGATTATAATCATCATACTCGTATAACAGCAACAGGTCCCAAACCCTGCGTTCATCAAAATCATAACTGCTGAGTAACGTGAGTGAATTTAGCTTCTTATGAAGAATCTCTTTCGCTTTTGTGAAATCCGCGAGTGTATAAGCAGTATCTTTTTTCTGACTGGCGGTCAACTGGCGAAACGGATGGGAAGCTTCGATATCATGAAGCAGCAGTTCATAGGAGAGCATTCCTTCAACTGTTGGAGATTGAAAAGTCTCGACCACGTTGTTGAACCGCAAATCAATCTGGTTGATATCAAAAACTTCGCTGGTCTGCAATGAAATCTTACTTGTTTGCGTGAGGCCCGTCGAATACTGTGCGTCCGAGACGTAGCTTTTTTTCATGAAAAAGGTGAAGGCAAGTGAAGCTGCTAGTGCGACCAGCGTACCAAAAATAATGATCCATTTTTTTTTAAAAAGGGCGTTTAAAAGGTAATTCAGATCCATGAGGCTATTTTAAATTGACAATTTTGCTAACTAAATGAGTATAACGCTGATTTGCGATTGCCGAATATGTGGCAACCGAAAAAATGTTTTATATCCAGGCACGTACGGCAGTTCCTGATAAAAGACATAATAACGAGATGAATTTGACGGTTCGTGGCCTGTTTTCGCGGTTTTGACGGTGTGGTCAAAAATAGGACTATTTTTTCTTAATCCCGGGAAGCTGTTCAATACCCAAGATTTAGAAAATCGCCAGGGTGACCTGGAAATTTCCCGCGAAAAAGGATACTATTGTTACCGGGCGGACGTTTATGGGATATCTGGTTTTATCGATTGAAAATGACTGCGTTAAAAATAATTTTCTGGTTATGTCTTTTCCTGGTTGCATACAGCTACGCCGGTTATAGCATGTTGATTTTCTTATTGATAAAGCTGAGGAATTTAACCAGGCGCCGTGTTGAACGAGTGGATAAAGGCAAGACGTTTCAGCCTCCGGTCTCCCTGGTTGTTTCTGCCTACAATGAGCAGGAATTTATTGAGACTAAGATTCAAAACACCCTCGAACTATCATATCCCCGTGACTTGCTCAAGATTATCTTTATAACGGATGGGTCCAGCGACCAAACGACGGAAATTGTCCGAAGGTACCCCGAAATTCTGCTTTTGCACGAACCGCAACGCAGGGGGAAATTGGCTGCGATGAACAGGGCTATGGAGTTTGTTTCGACACCTTATGTCATCTTTTCAGATGCCAATACTCTCCTTAACGCTCAAGCCGTCGCAGAGATCGTGCTGCATTATGCCGATCCTCTGGTGGGGGGCGTCGCAGGAGAAAAAAAAGTCCTAAAACAGGCAACGGACACGGCCGCAGGAATAGGCGAGGGGCTCTACTGGAGGTATGAGTCCTTTCTAAAAAAGCTTGATTCTACTTTTTATTCGGTGGTTGGTGCCGCCGGCGAACTATTCTCCGTCAGAACCGATTTATTTGAAAAAGAGGAAAAGGATGTCATAATTGAAGATTTTGTCCAATCCCTGAAAATATGTATGAAAGGATATGTAATTCGTTATGAACCAAATGCATACGCGATAGAGACATCATCAGCATCGATGAAAGACGAGCAGAAGCGAAAAATCAGGATCTGTGCCGGGGCGTTCCAGGCGATGGGCATGCTCAGGAGCCTGTTTAATGTTTTCAAATATCCGGTGTTAAGTTTCCAGTTTATTTCTCACAGGATCTTGCGATGGACGCTTTGTCCCGTTGCCCTGCTCTTTTTAGTGATCATTAATATCATGATAATAATCCTATCGCCATCGCCTCTCTTTATCCTACTGATGGTTTTGCAGGCCGCGTTCTACCTTTCTGCGGTCATCGGCTGGCTCTTCGCCAACCGGAATATTAAGCTCAAAATATTATATATTCCTTATTATTTCCTGTTCATGAACGTGGCGGTATTTTTGGGATTTAAGCGATTCATGATGAAACAGCAATCCGTACTTTGGGAAAAAGCGGCCCGGCAAGCCCTTGCTCAGTAACACGCAACTACAAAATATTCACGGTTGTTAACAAAAAAAAGCGGCCCAATATTTGGCTTATTGAAAATTGTTATTACTTTTATCCTCGAATAATCGTCCCATAGATATTCAATTCCTCTGAACTTCACTTTTCTACCCTTTCCGTACACACAGACATCGACAAAATCCCTTGGAATCCCGCACGCCGATACCTGTAAAGCACAAAAAGCCTGGTCAAGCTCTAATTAAAACTATAAATAATTTACTTCCTTTTCAAGGCAGTCAGTTAAAGCCAATACCTTTTGTAAGCCCCGTTTATCTGAAGATTTGCCTATTGAAAGATTGGTTTTTTAACTAAGCACTTCTGCCCATGAAAAAGCAAATTTTGGTTATTGACGACAGCAAAGCTATTCGCTTTTTGCTACAGACTATACTCAGTAAAGACTACCAGGTCATTTCAATGCCTGACGGTTGTACTGCTATGTATTGGCTCTCCAAAAAGAATTTACCCGATTTAATAATCGCGGATCCGCAGTTACCGGATATGGAAAATTGGGAACTTGTTGAGCAACTTTCATCAAGTGGTATTTATGGCCATATCCCGCTGCTGGTGCTTTCCGGCCTTGACAACGAGGAAACTCAGGTTAAATGCCTGGAGCACAGCGTATCAAAATATTTTTTGAAGCCTTTTAATCCAGTTGATCTATTGTCAGTCGTAAATAACCTGGTGAGAAAGCAGGTTATCGACAAGAATTTTTTTAATGCCAATTAGTGCATGCCGTAATTATGAAACTATAAACCTTTTGTATGGAGTTCACATTTTTACCCAAAGCAACCTTTAAAAACAAAACTTTTGCTCACTACAGCATCAAGTCTTATTATGCTGTAAGAGAGAACAAAGTCTACAGAAATAACGGTTTTTACTATATCGGTCAGAATACTGAAAGCGTAGAAAAATTGTTGGGCTCTTTCAAAAGAGGCCATGCTTTTGAATCGCTCGAAAGCACCAAGAACGAATTGACCCGCTCCCTCAAAAACGACAATAATGTAATTCCCGAGGTCATTTTTTGCGACGCAAGTTTTGACATCGGTGAAATTCGAAATTTTCGTCATTATCTGAATAATGACCCCGTTTTGAGTTCAATTCCTTTTATTTTGGATGGATCCGGCTTGTCTGAAAAAGAACTTAATTATCACAGGAGAAACAAAATTCTGGATGAAATTGTGTTTCTGAATGATTTTCACGAAAAGTTTGTCTTCGGGAAGATACAATTTCTCAAGAAGGTTAAGTCAAGGCAGGCTTCGGTTGGCCCGGTGTACCAGGAAAGAGACCTGGCATCTTTACAAATGTTTTTGAAAAGGGCTTTTGACATTATCATTTCTCTCACCATCCTCACCCTTTTAAGCCCCTTGTTCCTCCTGATTGCCCTGGCGATCAAGTTGGAGTCGCCTGGCTCGGTTTTTTATGTTTCGAAGAGGGCGGGTAAGGGCTACAAAATTTTTGATTTTTACAAGTTTCGGACAATGGGTATCGGGGCCGACGAGAAAATCAACGATTTTTCTCACCTGAATCTTTACAATGCGAACCCCGCAAGCGGGCCGGTTTTTATCAAGATCAATAATGACCCTCGCATTACGCGCGTAGGCTCTTTCTTGAGAAATACAAGCCTTGACGAACTTCCGCAATTACTCAATGTACTGCTTGGCGACATGTCAATCGTGGGTAATCGTCCGCTCCCACTTTATGAGGCGGAGACGCTGACTACGGATCATTGGGCAAAGCGTTTCATGGCTCCTGCAGGCATCACGGGTCTGTGGCAAATCAAAAAGAGGGGTAGGGAAGAAATGTCAGCTGAAGAAAGAATTGGACTTGACATTGACTATGCGGACAACTGCAATTTTGTATACGATCTCTGGATTATGGCGCAGACTCCTTCCGCGCTGATCCAGAAAACAAACGCCTAGTAACTTTCCCGGCAATTGGTTAATTTGGCTGTCAAATGAAGATGGTATTATGCTAAAGGATTGGCAGCCTTTGATCTCCATCATTACGCTGAATTATAACCAGACAACGACTACCTGTCAATTCCTGGATTCTACGAAGAAATTAACCTATCGTAATTTTGAGATCCTGGTCTGTGACATGGCATCGGCCATCGACCCTACCGATGAAATCGCTGCCGGTAATTACCCTCAAACCCGTCTTTTGCTTAGCAAAAAAAACCTTGGGTTTGCGGCGGGAAACAACTGGGGGATGAAGCAGGCAAAGGGCGAATTTTTTTTTATCGTTAACAATGACACCGAGGTTACGGAAGATCTTCTCGGAAATCTCCTTAAGCCTTTCTTGGACGACCCGTCAATTGGTGTAACCTGTCCCAAGATTTGTTATTTTTCTGAGCCAGATACGATCCAGTACGCAGGATTCAACCCGATGAACCCTTTTACCGGTCGCGTCCATGTCATAGGAGAAGGAGAAAGGGACCGGGGTCAATATGACCAGTCGCGGACCACGAGCGCCGCGCATGGCTGTGCCATGTTGGTAAAACGCGAAGTGATTGGCAAGACAGGCATGTTCCCCGAACGGTTCTTCCTATACTATGAGGAATGGGACTGGTCCGCCAGGATTATTAAGGCTGGATATTCAATCTGGTACGTTGCCAATGCCAAGATATTGCACAAGGAGTCAATGTCAGTTGGAAAGAACAATCCAATGAAAGTTTTTTATCATACGCGGAACCGAATATTGTACATGCGCAGAAATACTAATCTCATTCAACTGGTCGTTTTTACGGCGTTCTTTATATTGTTTACTATCCCAAAAACGACCATTATTTTCCTCGCTAAAGGGGAATTGACCCAGTTGAAATATTTTTACAAGGGCGTTTTCTGGAATATGTACTCAACAAGCGCTTCCATCGTTTAAATCTTCTTAGATATTAACTAAATATTTTGTCCGGTATGGTGTTAACTGTTGTGCACATTTTATTCCTGGTCCTTTTCATCTACTTGTCGTCAAATACACTTTATTTTTTCGTCATTTCGATAGGAGGCAGGCTATATCGTCCGGCCAAGTATTTCGCAGTAGCGGAAAAGAAAAGAATTGCCGTGCTCATTCCCAGTTTCCGGGAGGATGCCGTGATAAGGATGACAGCGCAAAAAGCGAAAGAACACGACTACCCGTTAAATTGCTTTGACGTTTTTGTAGCGGCTGATCAACTCACGCGTGAAACGATCGAAGCGCTCAGGTCCATACCGGTCAATGTTTTGGAAGTTTCTTTTGAAATCAGCTCAAAGGCAAGGTCGCTGAATCGACTGCTGAATCAAATACCGGAAGAAAAATATGACATTGCCATTATTCTTGACGGCGATAATATCATGATGCCAGGCTGTCTTGAGAAAGTGAATGCCGCATTTCAGCGCGGGTTTCGCGCGGTCCAGTGTCACCGGGTTGCCAAAAACAAGAACAACGCCGTCGCTGTGCTGGATGCCATGAGCGAGGAAATCAATAATAACATTTTTCGCAAGGGACAGCGCGCGCTGGGCTTTTCGTCGAGTACTATTGGATCGGGGATGGCGTTTGAATTCAAAAAACTAAAGCAAATTTATAATAAGCCCGGTATCCTTGGCAATCCGGCATGCGACCGGGAAGTTGATTTTGAAATCATGAAATCCGAAATTTGCATCGAATTTATTGACGATGCCTATGTCCTGGACGAGAAGGTTTCGAGCCGGACCGTGTACCAACGCCAGAGGACCCGCTGGCTCGAATCCCAAATCATTCATCTAGGGCTCTTTTTTGACAAATCAGAAGGCGATATTCCGAAAACTAAGGACTATTGGAATCGCCTGTTTTTCAACCTCGCTCCCCCGCGCCTACTTTTTCTCCTTTCATATTTCGTGGTATTCCTGATCTTTCTGGTGGGATGGATGCTGAATTTTCAGATCCTTTTCCCTGGCTATGTCTATTGGCTGGCCATCACGGTCATGTTCTCGCTTGTCATGATCATTTCTGTTCCACGTAACCTTTATGCCTGGTCGACGCTCAGAGCGCTGTGCAAGGTTCCATTGCTTGTATTTTCAATGGTAAAAGCATTATTCTCGATGAACGTAAAAAGAAAGGAGTTCCTGCATACTCCCAAGGTTCATACGGGCGACTAGAAAGTCAGATACCATGCAAAAACTGGGAATGGATGTATTCCACCACGCTGGTTAGATTGTTGGATTCAGTGTATATTTTCAATTGACGGTCGGCGCCCGTTCCATGCTCCAAAATCTGTCCAACATGGTTTACCGCATGTCGGCTGTTTAACGGATCAAGCACGTCATCAACAAAATCAAGCAGCTCGTAAATTAATACGCGGGTATTGACTTCCTCTTCTTTGCCAAAATCGATGAGTCTGCCATCTATGCCATATCTGCTCGCGCGCCATTTGTTTTCATTAATAAGCGCCCGTGAATATTGAATGAAATTCAGGTTTTGAGATCGAAGCTTGTAAATCTTAGCGCAGATCGCCTGGAACAATGCCGCAATACAGATGGTTTCCGGAACGGTCATTGGCACATCACAAATCCTGAACTCTACCGTATTGAAAAAAGGGTGTACGCGCAAATCCCACCAAATTTTTTTTGCATTATCGATACAGTTTGTTTTCACAAGAAGCTTGACGAAGTTTTCGTAAGCTTCGATGCTCTCAAAATTTTCAGGTATGCCGGTTCGCGGAAACTTGTCAAAGACCTTGGTCCGAAAAGACTTGTATCCGGTTTGTCTTCCCTCCCAAAAAGGTGAATTTGTGCTCAACGCGTAGATGTGCGGCAGAAAATACCTTGTAGAATTCGCTATATGATTGGCCATCTCCCGGCTTTCCATGCCAACATGCACGTGCAGGCCAAAAATGAGATTGCTCCTCGCGGCTTCCTGGAGTTCATTTACAATCTCATTATACCTGGCGTGATCGGTGATCAATTGATTTTCCCAATGGCTGAAGGGATGAGTGCCTGATGCGCCTACCCAGAATCCGTTGTCGTTAGCTATTTGCGAAATGGTTTTTCGAAGCGTCCCGACATCGTCAAATGCTTCGTCAATATTCTGGCAGATTTCCGTCCCCACTTCCACCACGGCCTGGTGCATTTCTGCTTTAACCTTGTCCTTGATTACTTTTTGCCCCTCAGTGACAATTTTCTGTTCGTGACTCTTTAGTTCTTTGGAAACCGGATCGAGTACCATGTATTCCTCTTCGACTCCGATCGTGAAATTCTTGTAACTGATATTTGCCATCCTGACTATTGATTTGCGATGATTGATACGTGTCTTTTCGAGCGATCGGGCTCTACACAAGATGTTTTTTAGCCGTGCTTCTTTTCAAATATTCTCCCCAGGTTAGATTATCCATCCCCTCCTGGTGCGCCAAAGCCCTTTCGATCGCATAGTTTGCAGCGGTTTCTATAACCCAGCTGAAGTTATCTTCTCCAACGCTGGTTTTCTCTGCATCGGGAGCCGGATTGCAAAAGTCGATCGCATATGGCACGCCGTCCCTCAGTGCGAGTTCCACGGTATTGAAATCATAACCCAGGTAGTGGTTGATGCGTAGAACAATTTGCTCCATCTGCTTCAGCTTTTCAAGCGATGGATTAAAGTTGCTTGCGTAACGAAGGTGATGAGGATTCCTCGGTTCATAGGGCATAATCCGAACGTGTTTGCCTCCAATGCAGTAGCACCGGTAATATTCATCAAAGACGATTTCTTCTTGCAACAACATAACGAGTTCGCCCGTCTCACCGTGTTTTTGAAAAAAATCCTCAGAACTTGAAAGTCTGTAAACATTTTTCCAGCCTCCTCCTGCGAATGGTTTCATGTATGCCGGGAAACCGACATAGTGGAAAATTCCTTCCCAATCCAATGGGTAGGCCAGGTTGGAAAAGGATTGCTCGCTTGTGTCTGCAGGATGGTCCCTCGAAGGAAGAATGACTGTCTTGGGTACCGGAACGCCAATCTTGGTGGCCAGACAGTTGTTAAAGAATTTTTCATCTGCGCTCCACCAAAATGGATTATTGATCACCGCTGTCCCGCAGAGCGCCGCGTTTTTTAAAAATGCGCGGTAAAAAGGGACGTCCTGGGAGATTCTGTCAATGATGACGGCGTAACCGCTGGATTCGCCCTGCACAACTTTGTCGATCCGAACCGGCTCAGCAACTATACCCTCAACATTTTTACTGTTGACCCTTTCAACCAAGCCCATAGGAAAGCTTCTTTCTTTTCCAAAAAGAACACCAATTTTTTTCATCTGTTGTGGTTTTATTGTTTTGTTTTTTGGCCAAGTATAGCCAAAAAATTCTCATGATGGACGGTATTCGTGCGCTTCGGCTGTCTAGTCTGTCACCGGTTCATAATTGCAGTTAAGTTAGCAAGAATTATCTGATTTTCTGCGCTGAAAATTCAGTCGCCTTTTTTGAATTAGCTATGTGAATTTTTTGATGGGTGCCATGAGAATTTAAGTGCTAAAGTCAGGGTAATTCGAGGTTCTGCGTTATTTTTGGCTCCATGCCTGGCATTCCATCCACGATTCTTTATGAAACCCTGCTGCTGCCGTCAATCAACCTAGAAAGAGATATACGGGTCGATTTCTACCTTCCTACTAGTGTGGCCGATCCATCATCGATGAGCCTTTTGCTTATAAATGACGGCCAGGACATGGAAAAGCTCGGTTTCCTTGGCATGCTTGAAGATTTTTACAGCCGCGACGCCATTTCCCCCCTTCTATGCGTCGGGATCCATGCCGGCACTGAAAGAAAAATGGAATATGGAACTGCAAAAATTCTCGATTACAAAAGAAGGGGCGCGAAAGCTCAGCGTTACACCGATTTTATATTTAAGGAACTGTTGCCTTATATAAGCAAGACCTATCGTGTTCAGGAATTTCGGGAGAAATCATTTGCGGGCTTTTCGCTGGGAGGGCTTAGCGCGCTTGATATCGTATGGAATTACCCTTCGCAATTCGCGAAAGTCGGAGTTTTTTCTGGTTCTCTCTGGTGGCGAACGAGGGACAAGAATGCGAAAAACTACAATGACAACACGGATCGCATCATGCAGCAACAAATAAGAAACGGCGGCTTTTACCCCTGGCTGAGATTTTTTTTTGAGTGTGGTGCGGCTGATGAAGAAGAGGATCGCAACAACAATGGTGTTATTGATTCCATTGACGATACACTCGACCTCATCACGGAGCTCCATGCCAAGGGTTATCAGGACCAGGATATCCGGTACCTTCAACTGGACGACGGCAAACACGATGTGGCGACGTGGAGTCGTGCGATGCCCGTTTTTCTCCGCTGGGGCTGGGGGCGCGACCAGGCAGCCAGTCTCCCTAAATAAGATCATAAAAAAACTCGGAAAACCGGAGTTTGTATGGGAAGGTTGGAAGAAAGCTAAAAGATCGGCTATCGAACAAAAATCGCTCGGTTCTTCACACCAAGGTCAGTGGTCGTCGATTTCCCCTGCTCACTACTCAGGCTCAACGGGCGCATCAGTCCAGGGGATGAACGGTGCCCGGATCAATTGGACTTGCGCGCAAATGCGTTCAGTATAGTGTCCACTTTTTGGTTGCCTTCGAAGGTGGTAATCAAATCGCCTTTTTTGCTATATAACGCGATAAAGGGCAGATTCCTGATACGATAGAAAGGAGGTAAAAAAAACTTCTCATCCTTGCCCACCTTAATGTTGGGATGCTCGCTCAGGTGAAAATCATCGTAGAATTCTTTAATATCGCTCATTGGCTGGTAAGATGCCATGACGATCTGTATGTCTTTAAATCTGTCAATCGATTCCATGATGTCCCGTGTTTGATGTTTGCAGTGATCACATGTCGGACTAAAGAATATAATCATGGTCAGGCGGTTTTTCTTCAGGTCATCACGGGTAAGGTGGGTCGTACTGTCCAGTTTAAGCAAATTGAAAGGAGGAATGCTGGGGACTTCAAGATATCCAGGCTTGGGTTCGGACGAGGAAGCCTGCTGGGCGAAAGCAAGGTTTGAGCTCAACAACAACAAAACCGGTATTAGTTTTTTCATGAATTCGTTTTCAGATAATTAAAACAAAATACAAAAATAAAAGATTATTTGTTGTTTAAATGCGCGTGATCCGCAAGACAATCATTCCAATCGAGCCCAACGGATTCTTCTTTAGAAATTCTACCCGCAATGTCAATTGTGTACAGAAGCACTAGCTAATTGACGTTTGTCAGTTGGCAACTCAATTGAAACGTTGACCCTGAAGTTAATAATTGACGCAGCTTCTGATACCTCAAACAGATGGAGAATTATCGGCCTTGATCACGTCTTTTGAATCGTCCGACTTTTCGATCGAGTTAAAAAAAACAGGGGTTCGTCTGGCGCATTTTCGCAGTAAATGCAGTGGTTCATCATCTTTATTTTCAATTTTTTCTGTCCCCATTTTGCGTTAGTTTTGCCGCCTCAATTGAATCAATTTTTATGGCAAATACTGCAGACATCTCGCGGGGCATGATCATTAAACTTGACGGCAGTCTATATACCGTCGTTGATTTCGGGGAAAACAAAACTGCGCGCGCAGCGGCCAAAGTATGGGCCAAACTTAAAGGTGTCGACAACAGCCGCAGCATTGAAAAGACATGGAATAGTGGTGATTCCATATTTCCTATTCGCGTTGAAAGAAAGGAATTTCAATATTTGTACAAGGATGACACCGGTTACAATTTTATGGACAATGAAACTTTTGAACAGATTGCCATGAACCAGGAACTTGTAGATGCTCCTCAATTCCTGAAGGAGGGTCAGCAAGTGTCTGTATTAATCAACACGGATACTGAGCAACCCATGAGCGTTGAACTACCGGACAAAATCATCCTAAAAGTTACTTATTCAGAACCCGGCGTGCGGGGGGACACCGCCACTCGGACATTAAAGCAAGCTACTGTGGAAACGGGTGCGACGGTTAATGTTCCGCTTTTCGTCAATGAGGGAGAACTAATTCGGATAAACTCTAAGACGGGTGAATACGTTGAACGGGTGAAGGAGTGACTTGCTAATTCCGTGTGTATCTGGTTGATTTCGAAGATTAAATCAAATGGATTGCAGTGCGCAGATTTTCTTATCTTAGTTATTCCATTCACAATAATGTAAATTCCTTAATATGGATTTTAAGCAGATTCAGGAACTGATAAAACTTGTCAATAAATCGAATATTGGCGAGTTAACCATAGAGGAAAAAGGATTTCATATAACCATCAAGCAGAAAGAAGAGCCTGTCCAGCAAATTATCACTGCGGCCCCAACCGCGGTTCAACCCGCAGTCGTCCAGCCGGTTGCTACCCAATTCCAGGCACAACAATCCCCCATTGCAGATAAGCCGAAAGCCACAGAACCGGCGGCAGCCAGTAACCTGGTTACGATTAAGAGCCCGATGATAGGAACGTTTTATCGCAGTGCGGCTCCAGACAAGCCAGCTTTCATTAACGTTGGCGACGAAATTGAAAGTGGACAGGTCGTATGCATAATAGAAGCCATGAAACTATTTAATGAAATTGAAAGTGAAATCAAAGGCAGGGTTGTGAAGGTATTGGCCGAAGACGCTTCACCTGTCGAATATGATCAGTCTTTATTTTTAGTTGAACCTGCCTGATGCAATACCCGGATGTTGCTTTTGAGAAAGGATTTTACCGGCATCGCTTTAATCACATCAGAATTGTATGTTTAAAAAAATATTAATTGCGAATCGCGGAGAGATCGCCTTGCGTGTGATAAGGACCTGCCGCGAAATGGGAATTAAGACTGTTGCGGTTTATTCGACCGCAGACAAAGACAGTCTTCATGTGCGCTTCGCTGATGAGGCAGTGTGCATTGGCAAGCCGGCAAGCGCGGATTCATACCTGAATATCCCGCACATTATGGCTGCAGCTGAGATCACCAATGCTGATGCCATCCATCCCGGCTATGGGTTTCTGGCGGAAAATGCCAAGTTCGCAGAAATTTGCGGCGAGCATGGCATCAAGTTTATTGGCCCTACTCCGGCCATGATCAATGCCATGGGTGATAAGATTACGGCAAAGGAAACAATGATCCAGGCGGGAGTTCCGGTCGTTCCGGGAGGGCAGGGTTTGCTGGAAAGCCTGGACGATGCCAAACGGCTGGCTTATGAAATCGGTTACCCGATCATTCTCAAGGCGACAGCCGGAGGGGGTGGAAAGGGCATGCGCGAGGTGTGGGAAGAACGCGAAATGGAACGTGCCTACAATATGGCAAAGGCTGAGGCGGCGGCTTCCTTTAAGAACGACGGAGTGTACATCGAGAAATTTGTTGAAGAACCGCGGCATATTGAGATCCAGGTTGCGGGTGATCAATACGGGAAGGTCTGTCACTTAAGTGAAAGGGATTGTTCTATTCAGCGTCGACACCAAAAACTCGTTGAAGAATCTCCATCGCCTTTTATGACTCCCGAATTGCGCCAAAGGATGGGCCAGGCAGCGATTAAGGCGGCATCGGCGATCAATTATGAAAGTGTAGGCACAATAGAATTCCTGGTTGACAAGCACCGCAATTTTTACTTCATGGAAATGAACACTCGTATCCAGGTAGAGCATTGTGTCACCGAAGAGGTTGTAAATTTTGATCTGATCAAAGAACAGATCAAAATTGCGGCAGGCGACGCGATCAGCGGAGATAACTACGAACCTCAAATGTATGCAATCGAATGCCGCATTAATGCAGAGGACCCCTACAATGATTTCCGACCTTCGCCGGGCAGGATCACAACCCTTCACCAACCGGGCGGTCACGGCATTCGTGTCGATTCGCATGTTTACGCCGGTTACACGATCCCTCCGTTTTATGACTCCATGATTGGTAAGATCATTGCCGTGGCGAGAACCAGGGAGGAAGCCATCAATACGATGCATCGGTCATTGATGGAATATGTTATTGAGGGGGTTAAGACTACGATTCCATTTCATCTTCAGCTGATGAAGGATGAACGCTTTCGTAGTGGCGACTTCAATACCAAGTTTCTCGAGAATTTTACGATGACTTAGACCTGCCTCGCTTGCAATTCTATAATGCTTTCCGGTTAATGCAGCTTATTGCCGGCTCGCCAGCATCAAAATAACCTGCCAGTTTCTTTATAGCACCTTCGACAAGCGCATCAGGGCAGGAGGCACCGCTGGTGAGAAGAATGGTTGTAGGCTTGCGTACCGGTAAGTAATTCATTGAGAACACTTCTTCCTTCCGATGAATGTTGTAGTGCAATATCTTGTTGCTCGCCAGTATTTTTTCCTCTGAACTAATAAAAAACGTCGGCAATTTTTCCTCGCAAAGTTCGACAAGGTGTGAAGTATTCGAAGAATTGTAACCGCCCACCACCAACGCAAGATCGGCGGTTTCACGCAGCATTTCAATGACGGCGGACTGGTTATCGTTGGTTGCATAACAGAGGGTGTCCCGGGTATCAGCAAAATGAAAGTCTTCATTGTCTTTCGTTGTTCCGTACCTGTCTGTAATTGCCTGCCTGAGCATATCCGCGATGGCCTGCGTCTCACTGGCAAGCATGGTCGTTTGGTTGACTACACCGATTCTTTCCAAGTCACGGTAAATATTAAATTCGTCGCTATACCTTCCAAGGAATTCTTTGTAAAAGTCTTCAGAAGGGTTCCCTATATATTTTGCGAGAGCTTTCGCTTCATGGATGTCTTTGACAACGACGGCCGGCGCATGGTTGGCCGCATGCGAAAATGTAGCCCTGGTTTCTTCATGCCCCGGTTTGCCATGGATAATGACAGAATAGGATTTGCTGGCGATCTGTTCCGAGCGGTTCCAAACCTTTTCTACAAACGGGCAGGTAGTGTTGTATCGTTCGGTTTGCACACCGATCGCCAAGAGCTTTTTCTCAATTTCCAGTGTTGTTCCAAAAGCAGGGATAATGACAATGTCATTCGCATGCAATTCTGAAAAAGGAATCAGCTGCTTGCCGTAGGTGTCCTGAATAAAACTAACGCCCCGTGATTCAAGGTCAGCGTTTACCTGGGGATTGTGAATCATCTCGCTGAGAAGAAAAATTCGTCTTCCAGGATTATCCTCGATAGTACGAAATGCAATTTCAATAGCGTTTTCCACTCCGAAACAAAACCCGAAGTGCCGGGAAAGAAGAATTCGGAGTTCACCATAATCCAGAAGCGTGGGACTGAAATCTTTTTTCATCCGATCATCTTGCTTTCTTTTATTTTTGATCGCGGTTATCAATGGGCTGCGGTAAATGATCGGAACATTGAATGCTTTCATCGAAGCAAAATTACAATTTGAACATGTAAATATCAGTTGATGAGTTTTTCGCCCGTAGATTGGAGTTACAATACAAATATTTATGAAGTCAATTTGCGCCAGTATACGGATGAAGGTACTTTTATTGCTTTTGCGCGTTCGCTTGAAAGATTGCGAAATATGGGCATAGAAACACTCTGGTTTATGCCGGTTACTCCAATCAGTCAGTTAAATCGAAAGGGAAGCCTGGGAAGTTATTACGCTTGTTCTGACTATACCACAACAAATCCAGAATTCGGTACACTCGACGAGTTTCGAACTCTGGTCAGGGAAGCCCAGCAGTTAGGATTCAAGGTCCTGATCGATTGGGTTGCCAATCATACTGGGTGGGATCATCGGTGGACGAGAGAACATCCGGAATACTACGTGCGTAACCCGAATGGTAATTTTATTGAGCGCAACGGCTGGGATGATGTGATTGATCTGGACTATAACAACCAGGAACTTCGGCGATCAATGATCAGTGCGATGCGATTTTGGATAGATGATTGTCATATAGACGGTTTCCGTTGTGATATGGCTCACCTGGTGCCCCTGGATTTCTGGATCGAAGCGAGAACTGAACTCGATCAGCAAAAAAGGTTGTTTTGGCTGGCAGAATGTGAGGTCGCCGACTATCACCTCGCATTCGATGCCAGTTATACCTGGAGATGGATGCATAAAACTGAAGATTTCGCGCGAGACCAGACCGATATCAACGGACTATGGGAACTGCTTTCAGATTACAACCGCGATTTTCCTCCCAGCGCATTTCGGGCATATTTCACTTCCAATCATGACGAAAATACCTGGAATGGTACAGAATATGAAAAATTCGGTCCCGCGGCCAAAAATCTGGCGGTATTCAGCAGCTTATGGAACGGCATACCTCTCATTTATAGCGGCCAGGAGATTCCGAATTTAAAGCGCCTTAAATTTTTCGACAGGGACCCCATCACCTGGCCGGCTAACTGCGACCTGCAAACCTTTTACAAAACATTGCTTTCGTTACGCAAAAAACAGCCGGCACTGAGGGCCGGCGATCCGGCTGTGACAACTCAGCGACTTTGGACCGGAGCAGATAACCAGGTATTTGCCTTTAAGCGTTGTACGCAGGGCAGTGAAGTTCTTGTTTTCCTAAATTATTCAACCGATGGTGCTACAATACATTTGACACTAAACCAGCAAGAGAGTTTGTACACGAATGCCTTTGACGGGTCAGAAATGAAATTAGGGATGGAAGATTATTTTAATATTCCTGCCTGGAATTTTATCATCCTCAAAAAATGACTTTCAAAGAAAAACCCCGGCATGCGGGGTTTTGAATTATCTTTTCAAAGTAAAATACAGGCTATATTACTGGCCGCCGTTAAGACGTAGCGGGTATTGGAACGACCCCTCATACCCTGGGTAAACTCCTTCCAGTTTAACCGAGCCGTTGGCACTATTTAATAGTTTTTTGAAATCTTCTACACTGTAAACATCCTTACCATCCACCTTAAGGATCACAAAGCCTTCCTCCATCCTCGTCTTGCTGAAAAGTCCGTTCTCGTCAATCGATTTGACTACGACGCCTCCCTTTACATTCAATTCGGATGCATCCTTTTTCGTGAGCGTCTGCAAATCAGCGCCAAGTTTGTCCATCATGCCATTGCTTTTCACAACCTCAGTAGTTCCCGCATTATTATGGAGTACCAGGGGAACCGTAAATTCCCTGCCATTCCGCTGATAAGTAACGCTAATCTTGTCTCCAGGACGATAAGTGGCGACCATTCCCACCATATCTGCAGCACTTCCGATACCAATGCCGTTGATTTTCGTGATCCTGTCACCCTTTTCAATACCCGCCTTTGCAGCGGATCCATCTGCCGGGACGTCAAGAATATATACGCCGTCCCCATCCTGGATACCTGCTTCCTTCTTTTGCTCTTCACTCGCATTATCGGGTAAATACCTGACTCCTAAAAATGCTCTTTGCGCAGTCCCGTATTTGAGAATGTCACCCACGACCTTTTTGACGATATTGACTGGAATCGTAAAAGAATAACCAGCGTATGAGCCGGTCGGCGAGGCAATGGCAGAATTAATCCCAATCAGCTGACCTTCGGGATTGATTAGCGGACCACCGCTGTTGCCCGGGTTAACCGCCGCATCAGTTTGTATGAATGCTTCAATGGGTGTCTTGCTTTGGCGCATGTTGATATCTAAAGTTCTTCCTTTGGCACTGATGATACCTGCAGTTACCGTTGTTTCCAGGTTTAGCGGGTACCCTACGGCCAGAACCCATTGCCCAACTTTTGCTATATCGGAATTACCATATAAAAGGAACGGCAAGCCTTTCGCATCGATCTTGATCACGGCCAGGTCAGTGCTTGGGTCCGCGCCGATCACCTTTGCCTTGAAAGATTTTCTGTTTGACAGCGTAACCGTGAGTTCATCCGCGCCGTCAATGACATGGTTGTTGGTAACAATATATCCGTCTTCACTGATGATGACACCTGAGCCCGATGCCATTTCAGGAATTGAGCGCATTTGAGGACCAAACCAGTCGTCCCCAAGCCCAAAAAGATCAGAAAAGGGGTTCTTTGGCAGGTTGTTTGTGACGGTTCGAACACTTTTGGTCTTAATGTGCACGGTTGCGGGTATCGCTGCGCTGGCGGCATCAGTGAAGTCTGCCGGGGCATTGCCAAACTTCTGACCGTCAAAAAATTTGGCATAGTTCGCAGGCATTTTTCCCAAGGACGAGTCCTGTGCATAAAAGTAGGTCTTGCTTCCCGAAAAGTGGTTATATCCCCATATCGTAGCCAGCGCAGAAGAGGCACTGATTAATACGACTGCCACTACTTGTCTTGCTTTCATTTGTGTGTGTATAAATTTTTTTCGTCAAAAATTGATCTCAAATCTTTCCCTACCAAATTAACGGTCTCTGCCCCAAATCGTTTTGCCGTACATTCAGTTTAACATTTAATTTACTAAGCTTTTCGTACTTCATGTCAAAATTACGAAAGATTAAAAACCCCTCCATATCATTTTGCTAATAAATCATCCAAGGCCAGACAAAAAGAGCAGGGTATCCACTCCGTCTGCGTATTCGCCAAGTGATGGGCTTTGGGTCGTGCCGAAAGGCATATGGTCTTTTCCCACAATGCATTGAATTTCATCGCTGGCGTTCGCCAATTGAACTGCTTCACTCAGATGATGATAATGATCATAGAACAGGACGCTGATCGGTGAATGAAAAGAAGCATTCTCTGTGAGAATAACCGATCCATTTGTCATATATCGTCGGTTATTAAGAATAAGGAGCGCCAGCTGATAATCAAAATTGTTTTTGTATTTGTTGTGATCAATGAAGTGACCGAACCTGTTTAGCGAATCGAGAAGTGGAATGAAGTCATATTCCTCAGGTACCATGATGTGTGTGACATTTCGACATCCAAGGCCGAAATAAGAACATATGTCCGAGGCCAGGTCGTAAAGATTGTCCTGGCTTTCGGCACCGCTGAGAATGGCAATGGAAGTTTTATTTCGGCGGATAATGTGTGGAAATCTGCCAAAATAATATTCAAAATAGCGGAAGGAGTTATTGCTGCCTGTGGCGATATATGCATCGCAATTCTTAAGCATCTCACCAAAAGTTAACCGGCTGGCCATGGCTTTATATTTCGAAGCAATCCAGTCCCGGATATACCTGATCAGCGTTTCATCTTTGGCAGATGGTTTCGCAAGCAGACGGTGCCCCGAAATAAAAACGCTGACAAAGTCGTGAAATCCGACAAGAGGAATGTTGCCCGGCATAACGAGCCCGATAGTCTTTTCGCTCAGTTCGTTTCCCAGGTTGTACCGTGAGGCCCAAAGTTCCAGCTTTCTGTGGTCGAGGAACTCAGCACAAATGTTTGTCACTGCCAGGTTAATGAATTTCGGAGTAAACCAGCTGTTTTGCAGGCACGCCTTTCGTTTGGATTCTTGCCATTCCGGGCTCCCAGAGCGCAGATGATTTCCGAGCTCTGAAAGTAAGTCGATTCGTTCTTGTACGTTCATGCGCTGAACAGTTGACGGTCTCAGACTAAAAATACTATTACGGTCAATTTGCGGTCGCCCGCGATTTTCCCATTTCTTCTTTATATTTGAATCGGAAAATAAATGTACTCAATCTCCAATATTAAGCTATGGCGATTAAAATAACAGAAGAATGTATTAACTGCGGCGCCTGCGAACCCGAGTGTCCCAACAACGCGATTTATGAAGGAGGCGTGGAGTGGGCGATCGCGGACGGCACGACGATCAAGGGACAATTCACATTGCTCGATGGTTCAGCAATTGATGCAGATCAGCGGAATGCACCAATTGCCACCGACATCTATTATATCGTTCCGAACAAATGCACCGAATGCCAGGGTTTTCATGAGGAACCACAGTGTGCGGCTGTTTGCCCGGTGGACTGCTGCGTGCCTGATGAAATGTATCGCGAGACTGTGGACGAACTTCTGGCAAAAAAGGAAAAGCTGCATGTCTGAATGTGCAAAAAATTGCAGTTAAAGTTTTGGAAACCGCGACAAAACTGTCTTAACTTTCGGAAACGAAGAAGTTTTTTTGATGTAGCCTCGCGCTACTATTATAGGCGGGTGATATTTCCCGTCGTAAAAGGGTGAAGGAAATTTATCTTGAATATGCCTTCACCTTTCTTATTTCTTTGCCTCCTGTCTTGAAACATAACAAAATATCGGCGCGACCATAAACTCGCCTGTTTTTTGTTTATTTGCCAAAAATTTTTAATCCAACATGAAACCAAACATAGCTTTTGTCACGGGTGGCTATTCCGGCGAATCAGTAATCTCTTATAAGAGCGCGGTGAATATTCTTAAAAATGTTGACCGGAATAAATTCGATGTGTATAAAATCGACTTGACGCCGGGAGGCTGGTGGTATGAATCTGTCGATGGACAACGCTCACCGGTGGAAAAGGAAGATTTTTCTGTCATGCACAACGGCACCAAAATTAGATTTGATGCGGTTCTTATCGGTATACATGGCACACCTGGTGAAGATGGGAAACTGCAGGGATATTTTGATTTATTAAATCTACCTTACACTTCATGCAACGCAGCAACCTCGGCTTTAACGTTTAACAAAAGATATACTGTTGCCGTTGCCTCATTCTCGGGTATAAACGTATCGAAGTCGGTTATCTTGTTCAAAGACCGTTTCGGGAGTGCTGATGAAGTCATCCGGCAGCTTAGATTTCCCGTTTTTGTTAAGCCAAATAATGGTGGTTCGAGTATTGGCATGTCCAGAGTTAACAATCCTTCCGAGGAATTGGGAGCGGCTATAGAGAAGGCATTCCGCGAGGACAACCAGGTTTTGATCGAGGAATTCGTCACCGGAAGAGAATTTACGATCGGCGTTTTTCGGTCGAACGGTTCAATCGTGACGCTGCCGTTCACAGAAATCAAAACAAAAAAAGAGTTCTTCGATTTTGAGGCAAAATACACACCTGGATTAACCGAAGAAGTCACGCCGGCCCAGGTCGACGAAGTCGTTGCGCAAAAAGTACGGGATACGGCAAAGAAAGTCTACGAGGTTTTCAATTGCAATGGCGTTATCCGGATCGATTTTATTTACAATGAAGAGAAAAAAGAGCCGTTTCTTCTCGAGATAAATACTGTGCCAGGCCAAACGAACGAGAGCATTGTTCCGCAACAAGTTAGAGCGCTGGGATGGAACCTGACAGATTTTTACTCCGCGTTAATTGACGAGGCACTGGCTAGAAGAAAATGAGCGATTCCATGAAAGGGTGTTAAATGTTACTTAAGCTCGCATAAAATCGTGACGTTTAACTTTCCAATTCTAGAACGGCTACATTATCTTCACAAACCAAATTCCTGACTAGTGTTCAAATTCATTACCGGCAAACCACTTTGGATTAATGTGCTCGGCGGAATTGTTATTCTTGTTTTTCTACTCCTCCTCTTTCTGGCTTCCTTGCAGGTCATAACCAGTCACGGCAAGGAAATGAAAATACCGTCCGTTACGGGAATGTCGGTCAATGATGCCAGGAAGACACTTGAGTCACAGGGATTTGATGTCCAGGTCCAAGATTCGGTTTACAGCGATACCCTAGCTCCATTGCAAGTTTTGCGACAGATCCCTGAAGCGGATAATATGGTTAAAGTGAACCGAACCGTCTATCTTACAATTAACCGGGCAGTTGCCCCTTATATCGCGATGCCCAATCTGGTAGGGATGACCATTCGAAATGCACACATGATCCTGCGGCAGTATGGATTGAAACTTGAAGACACGATATTCAGGCCCGACTTTGCCAAAAATTCTGTCCTTGATCAGATGTATAATGGTGAATCAATCAAGCCTGGTACGCAAATCCAGCAGGGGGGTAGTATTACACTGGTTTTGGGTAACGGGATCGGCGATGTTGAATACGGGGTACCTGACCTGACGGGGCTGACCCTTCATGACGCCCGTCATGTCCTTGATTCCAGTCGCCTGATACTCGGTGCCGTAGTTCCCCTGGAAGATATCGCGGATAAGGAAAGCGCATTTATAACCCGGCAAAATCCCGAACGACTCGATGAGAACAGACAGCCAAATCACATCCGCCAGGGGCAAACAATTGACGTGTGGCTAAGTGCAACCAGGCGGGACAGCTCGGGTATCCAGGCACAATAGATTGATAAAAGTAAAAGCTTATTTATGCAGTTAATTACCGTTGATGAACTTAAGGAGCGACTGGATCGTGGCGAAAAATTACATCTACTTGACGTACGGCAACCATCCGAAAATACAGAATACAACATCGGCGGAACTCTTCTCCCGCTTGGCCAGATCCAGGCGATGGACGTCGATGTCATAGACGACTGGAGGGATGAAGAGATTATCTGTTATTGTCGCAGCGGTAATCGGAGTGGCCAGGCATGTATTATCCTCGATATGCTGGGTTTCAAGAATACCAAGAATCTTACCGGCGGAATATTGGCCTGGAAAGAAAAATTTGGATAATATTCAAAACTCACTGATTCCGAGCCGTTTATTCTGAACCCCATCCACTCGTCGACGAAGCTTCGATCAATTCGACAAAGGCGCCCAAGCCTATCCCAAGCTCCAATCAGACTGGGCACATGTACGGTCTTTCTAAAAAAAAAAGATAAAAATTTGTTCGTACGAAATTTTTCCTACATTCGAATGATGAAACAGTCAAGAAAAGAAGAGAAAAACAGCATCGAACCGACCAGGTCGGAACTTGAAATTTTGCAGGTTCTTTGGGAGCATGGACCGTCAACGGTACGATTTGTAAACGATAGACTGAACGAGGAAAAGCGTGCGGTTCATTACACTTCCACACTGAAGTTGATGCAGATTATGGCGGAGAAGGGCATTTTAAAAAGGGATCAGAGTAGCATGAAGCATATTTATTTTCCCGCCGTGGAAGAGCAGAAGACAAAAGGTTTCCTTCTTGAACGATTTGTTAACTCAATGTACAAGGGATCGGCGAGCAGCCTTCTTATGCAGCTGCTCGGCAGCGGCAAGACTTCCAAAGAAGAAATTCAGGCCATCAAGGACCTCCTGGATAAAATGGGCAAAAAGTAAAATTGTAAATTATTTCTATGTACTTGTTTAATGACCAAATCATGTATGCTCTTTGCTGGACGCTCATTCATTCGCTCTGGCAGGGCTTGTTGACTGCGCTTGGCGGAGGCGTCGTCATTTTGATCACGCGGAGATCGAGCGCTGCGATCCGCTACAATCTTCTTTCGCTGCTTTTTTTGATATTTGTCGGCGTAGCCTGCGTTACTTTTGTAAGAGAATACCGGCTACAAACAACATTACTGCCTGTCCCGTCGATGAACCCGACACTCGCAATAGCCGCTGTTGAACCGATCTACCAGGTATCTCATGCTACTTCACCAGTTTCAAGGAATGGTCTTGAAATTATCAACATTTATTTGAATAATCATGCCCAAATTGTCGTCTCTATTTGGTTCATGATGATGGTTGCTCAATGCCTGCGCTTAATCACAAACGCGATTTATATCCAGCGACTTCGCCGTTTAAGAATATTTGCGCCTTCGGTGAGCTGGCAGCGCCGTCTAAGAGAGCTTGCACGCACTCTCGGAATGAAAAAATCTGTGCTGTTTTTCGAGTCAGGAATTGTTAAAGCGCCTCTGGTAGTCGGATTCTTCAAACCTGTGATCCTTTTTCCGCTATCCATGATGACACAATTGCCTGCTGAACAAGTCGAAGCCGTTCTGCTGCATGAACTCGCACACATCAGGCGCAAAGATTACCTGGTTAACCTGGTGCAAAACCTCGCGGAAGTCATTTTCTTTTTTAACCCTGGAGTGCTATGGATTTCTGCAGCGATTCGCGACGAACGCGAGAACTGTTGCGATGATATGGCCGTTACTGGCCGTGGAAATCGCGAAGAGTTTGTCAATGCCCTGGTCTCATTCCAGGAATATTATATGCGGGGAAGCGGGATTGCGCTTGGATTTCCGGGAAGGAAAAACCGACTTCTTGACAGGGCTACCCGCATCCTTACCAATAACAATAAAACATTAAACAATATGGAAAAGATTTCATTGGCTACGGGAATCGTCGTTGCCGCATTATCTATATCAGCATTTACATCCATACCCCACGCGACGCATCGATTGGATTCGTCCGATATAAAAACCAGCGAACCGTCAAAGATTATCCGGCAGCAATTCGATCGCGATACCGTACCACCTTCGAAAGCGGAGAGGCCGCATCTCAAATATATAGCAAGTATCGATGGCAAAGACTACCGGCTTGAGATGGTTGATGGCAAAGTAATCAGTCTGACCATTGATGGAGAGCAAATTCCAAGTGATAAAATTGGCGATTACAGCGAGATTATAGAAAAATTGCAGGTGCTCGCCAAAGCAGACCAGGACAAACAGGCCGTTGAAGTAAGGGCGCGGCAAGAATATCTCGAACACAAAAATTTGGACAATAAAGCCATCCAAAGACTGGAAATCGAGCGAAAATTGAACGCGGAGATGCTCGACCGGCAGAGGGAATTGTTAAATCGTGGCCAAGGCGATTCGAACGCTGATTCAGTAGCCATCCTGGCGAAAAGACAGGCGGAACTAGATGCGGAGGCGAAAACCATTTGGGAAAAAAGCGCCTTGGACCACCTAGAACTGGAACAAAAGGATCGAATGGTCGAACAATCGCAGCTTGCGAAAGAGGACGCAGAATTAAAAGCCATGGAACTTAAGTCAAAAATTCAGGAGCAAATTCTGACCGAAGAGATTCGCTCGCTTTCTGACAAAGATGCCGGCCCACAGTTGAATTTATTAAAAATGAGATTGGCAGATTTGCAGGCCGCGCGCACGGGAATTGACATTCAACAACAACGCGTGAACAATTTGATTATGGAGCATTCGGGCAAAGGAGGAGTATCGGATCAAGCCGAATTGCTCCGACCAAAGTCAGCTTTATCAACAGAAGCCTCAGAATCCAGCCAGCTGATTACGAAGCCGATCGAGGCGATAATCTTTGAGCTTTTTGATGAAAAAGTAATCAATTCAAAAGATAACCTGACAATCGTATTGAATAAAGATGAGCTTAAAGTAAATGGCATCAGGCAACCCGAAGAAATGCACGCCCGGTTTATGGAGCGTTATTTAAACGGCAACAAAGGGAATCATGTACGTTATTCGAAGCACGGAGCATCCGTCACTGCAGAAATTTCGATAAACGATTAAACTATTCAGAGTTTGATATTGACTGCAAACATTATATTGGTCGTGGCCATCGGAAATAAGAAGTTCTCCGTGACAAGCGCACCGCCATAAATGTAGCTGTAGGTATAGCCATTCGCTTCATACTTCTTGTCGAAAAGATTGTTCAACTGGAATATTAGGTTGATGTCGCGGATGCGCGCGATCTTCAGGTTGTAATCAAACCTTAGGTTTTGTACATAATATGGATTGAGTTTGCGGGCTTCATCCTGCGTGTTATCGAGATACTCTTTGCCCACATACTTGCTGATCAGGCTTATTTCCAGACGTTTAAGGGGAAAGAAATTGATGGTTGCGCCACCGACTATATCGGGTGAAAACGCAATATCCGGTGAACGATAGGTGAAAGTTTTCTGTCCGCCGCTGTCGTAATCGTCAATATATTCGGTGTAGTTCTTGACCTTGTTGCGGCTGAACGAGATATTCGCCTCCGCGTTAAACCAGGCCGCCGGCCTCACGGTTGCTTCTAATTCCAGACCTAGCCGGTAACTGTCTGGTATATTGATCCGGGTATATTCCCCTACGTAGTTTATTTTGCCGTTCAGGACGAGCTGGTTTTTATAGTTCATGTTATAGCCGGTAGCGCTCCAGGACCAATCTGCTGTTTTTTGGCCAAGATTCAGTTCGTAATCGTTCAAACGCTCGGGTTTCGGCTTGTCAATCGGGCTTGTTTCGAAGTCGTTCCGATCCGGCTCATGATTCGCCTGGGAGTAGGAAAAATAGCCCGACCACAAATCCTTTACAAAACTTACACCCAGTTTGGGATTAAAAAAGTTATAGGTAGTATTTACGATAAGCAATGGATTGTCATCGAAGCCGTCGATAGCATAAACAATGCGCCTATATTGCGCATCCGCGAAGGCTGTCCAGTGATCATTAAGTGACTCTTGCCATTTCCCATAGATGTTAAAATCCGCTTTGTGGGCTGGTTCATGGTACCATTGGTAATCTGGTGGTATTCCGCCGTCTTGAGCCCAGGTAATGATACCATAATGCCAACCGTCGTATTTGTCCCATCCCCCACCGAGTGCGAACTGGGATTTTTTATATTTGTATTGCAAAGAAAAAATCCCTCCGTAAAAATAGTTGCTTAGCCAAAGTTGCCTGATCAGGTCGGTGCTCTGCAGCGTGTCATTGCCCACAACAGGACTAGGCAATCCATAAACGGCATATTTGGAATTCGCCGAGTCGCCCTGGTCATGATATTCTTCATAATAGCCATATCCCCTCGTAAAGAATGTAGCGATGCTCATCGAAAACCGCTGGTCAAACTGGTGATTGAAAAATAGTTGATAATGGTTTTGCCAATAATTGTCTGTTTGATTTGGATAAGTAAAATAATTGTACTTCCGGTTATTTGAATTGAAAAGGTTTAGGGAATCCGACCGGGTGAAATAGAGAGATCCTACATTATCGGCATAATGTTGCTCGAGCGCAGCCAGGTTGCCATCAACTTTGGCCTGGGGTATGCCATTCCAGGCCTGATAGGTTTTTTCTTTTCCCTGGATGAGGTTAAATCGAAATGATGAATTTGTGGAATAGAAACCGGCCGACAGGTATAGAGACTTAAGGTTGCTGGACGCACGATCGATGTAACCGTCACTCGTTATCTGTGAAAGCCGGGCATCAATCGTAAAATGGTCGTCTACCAGACCCGAGCCTACTTTAACCGTATTTTTCCAGGTATTGAATGAACCATAGCTGTTATTGATTTCTGCATAGGGCTTTTCGTTGAATTCGTTTGTAGAAAAGTTTACGGTTGCGCCAAAAGCGCCCGCCCCGTTGGATGATGTACCTACCCCGCGCTGGATCTGTATGCTGCTTACCGAAGAAGCAAAATCAGGCAGGTCGACAAAATAAATCGCTTGCTCTTCCGCATCGTTGTATGGAATTCCATTCAACGTCATATTGATCCGGGAGTCGTCAGTTCCGCGAATGTAGATCGCCGTATAGCCCACGCCGTTTCCGGCATCCGAGTTAATCACCACCGAAGGGGTCTGGTTCAAAATATAGGGCAGGTCCTGACCAAGATTATTTTCTTCAATGTATTCCTTTGACAAATTGGTTTTGGAAAATGGCGCTCGTTCCCCCGCGCGCAATGCCCGGATCTCTACAGGTTGCATGAATAATCGAATTGGCCTGAGCTGAAATATGAGTAGTTTTTGCCGGAATTCAACGAGGCTATCCACATTTCGGTATCCTACAAAACTGATTTTCAGCCGGTGCCAACCGCCGGCATTTCTTTTGAATGCGAATTCGCCGGTTTCCCCGGAAATGATGGGCCTCAAGTTGTCGATGCTTATAGTAGCCCCGGCGATCGGCTGTCCCGTCAGTGAGTCGATAACTTTCCCTTCGGGATAAATCTGCGCAGTTCCGCTTCGGGAAACGATTAGCATGCAAATCCCCAAAAGCAATTTTTTCATTTGGTTGGCTTTAAATGCGGATGACGTCAGGAATAATCACCCAAAACGGTTTTGAAAAAATTCTGCGTAAGCGAAGTGTAAAAAACAACACCTTCCCTGCGCAGGCATTACCCTGATCAGGTTCTACGGGTATTATCTCAGCCGGCACGGCGACAACCAATTGACGCAATGCAAGCACCCCGAGGAATCTGAGAAAGTTGATTTGTCACGAAAAATGGACAAATCCAGAACAAAGGTAGGGAAATGCGAATGATCTCTGTAACATTTGCAGGGACCCGGACGTCAAAATTAAAAGCGGGCAAAAAAGGCCGGCAGGTGCAACATTGCCCAACTTTGAATGTCTATTTAAAAATTGTTTTATGAACAAAGTAATAATTGCAGCGATATTTTTGATAACGAGCGTTTGCGGCTTCGCCCAAGAAGGAAAAGTCATCGAAGACCGTAATGCTGAACAACGCAAGGTAAAGGGTTTTCACGCTATCCACGTCTCCGGTGGAATAGACCTTTATCTCACGCAAGGCAGTGAAGAAGCCGTGGCAGTCAGTGCTTCTGATCCCGAATACAGGGATCGCATAAAAACTGAAGTGGAAGATGGAGTCCTGAAAATATATTTTGAGTCCAGGGGTTTTCACTTCGGCTGGGGCAACCGCAAACTAAAGGCCTATGTTTCAGTTAAAACGATTGATGGTCTGACGGCTTCCGGCGGGTCTGATGCCTATTTGCAGGGGATGATCAAATCAGACAAACTTAAAGTTGAACTTTCCGGGGGAAGCGACCTCAAAGGTAAAATTCAAGCCAACGAAATGTCGATTGACCAGAGTGGCGGATCCGATGTGGATATTTCAGGATCGGTTTCAAACCTGAATGTCGACGCGACAGGTGGCAGCGACCTGAATGGCTATGGCCTGGTCACAGACTATTGTAGGATTATGGCGAGCGGAGGGAGTGACTCGCATATTACAGTAAATAAGGAGCTTTCGGCAAGCGCCAGCGGCGGAAGCGATATTTACTACAAGGGTACCGGAGTGGTACACTCGGTGAAGTCGAGTGGCTCCAGCGGCATTACCAAAAAGGGATAAATCTCAACACACCAACACTCAAAAACAATAGCTCATGAAAAAATTTATGTTCATCATTGCAGCCAGTGTCATCGCACTTGCTGTCATGGCCCAGGGGAAGACCTACAACGATCCCAACGCAGAAGTTCGCAATGTTCGGAGTTTTCACGCCATCAGGATTTCTTCTGGCATCCGCCTGTATCTTACCCAGGGAAACCAGGAAGCTGTCGCCGTGAGCGCCTCGGAACGCGAGTACCGGGACAGGATAAAGACGGAGGTAACGGATGGAGGAACCCTGAAAATCTATTATGATAACAAATGGAATGATTGGAGTTCATCAGGAAAGGAACTCAAGGCATATGTATCATGTAAAGACCTGGATGCACTGACCGGGAATGCGGGTGCGCACGTAGAAGTCGACGGAACCGTACACTCAAATAAATTGAAACTTGATTTTTCAAGCGGCGCTTCCTTTAAAGGCGCTGTAAGTGTAACCGACCTTACTGCTGAAACCAGCAGCGGGGCTCATTCTGTTATTTCCGGTACGGCCTCGTCGATTCGAACTGAAGCCAGCAGCGGAAGCCATCTGGATGCTGATGATCTTCAGGTCGATAATGCCGACGCACAAGCCAGCAGCGGAGCCAAAATTGAACTGAATGTTAACAAGGAGCTTTCTGCTTCAGCCAGCAGCGGCGGTCATATTCATTACAAAGGCAACGCCGTGATCAAGGAGTTGGATACAGGTAGCGGCGGAGGTGTCTCCAAGCGGTAGGCTGTTGCTCACGAAAAAAAGGAAGGCCGCGCGTTTGCGGGACCTTCCCTTTCTACGGTCTTGTCGTTTTACAGATCAAATGTGACAAGGGCACTCACTCCGCATTCTGATGTCGAAACCGTTGGTTCGATGCCCAAGAGGACATCGCCCGCCCGGTAGTAGAGCCGGTATGAAATGCCAATCTGTTTGGGGGTCCCAAAAAGGGTAACCTGGTGTTGAAAATCGCCTGGTTCATTTAATCTGAAAATGATCCGTCCGATGGGGTCGGCAGCAGGTTGTTCTAATATTTTGTTTTTTCCGTATACAGTATTCTTCTGGTAAAAATAGCCTCCGGCATCGAAACCAATTTTGCCATCATGCGGGAAAAAGGTGAGTTCCATTCCGCTTTTGAAGGGCGTCCCAATATTGAAATTTAGGGCTAGCCTGCTTTCGTAACATTGCGACCACCCAAATACGGGCAGTAATAGGCCTAGGATGAGGATTCTCATAGCTATTGGATTTTGGACGGTTTCCTTCTAATAAACTTGATTGCCGTCGATTTAGTATCCTAAAGGGGGGGATTTCCCGACATAAAAGCGATTTTCGCCCTATTTTTTGATGGAGTTGACCCTGCTTCGCGAGTTCGTACCGGAGATCTTGGGCAGGCCTCAAATAAAAAAGCATTCAATCGAATGCTATGGAATATCAGCTTGTTGCGAAGGGAGGGTTCGAACCTCCGACCTTCGGGTTATGAGCGCCTCATTTAGAATGATCGCGCTTGAGAATCTTCAATTTGGAGAATCTGGAAATTACTTTTTGGTGGAGTTTCGGTGCACTTTTTTTCGGTGGTAGAGGCAAGTGGTACAACGAAAATACGAGGAAGCTCCTAGATAGCTATTGATATTTTCAGCATTTTGTAACAATTAAGCTCATCCAGGTAAATCTTATAGCACATAAGATACACGAAAAAATGTTAATATGTAATTCCGATATCGCTTAGCGGATATTCGATGCGGACGGCGTAAAAATAATATTTATTGAAATTGTCACGTCCTGTGCCTGCGAGAACTCCAGCAATTCTCCATTTCTTAGTTTTCAAATCTTGCACAAATAATGGAGAACCAGAATATCCGTGAAAATTTTGCTCGAAGTCTATACTATCGGAATATATTCTGTGATTAATAATATCCAAATTTTTACGCGTCGAATCGGTGTAGCCCTGAGAAAAATAATATTCTTTATTGACAAGCCCTATTGTTGATGGCTCTACGCGTTTGATTCTTCCAGCCAAAGTACTTGTAGCTGCCGGATATCCAATAAATAATGAATTTCTTACTTTCTTAAATGGTGCAGACAAAAATTTTTCTATTGAATATACATCTTTCGCGGAGCTATCTTTTATTCTGATTACAATCTCATCCGGAGATAGCGGTATTGGTAGGCAAGACGCGGTGTCGCGAATTATGCTCACATCGAATTGCGCAATTCTAAAAGATGAATTTGGAGATACCCAAATCATTAAAGAAGAAGGGAAGTTTTTTACTTTTTCTAAACTGTCGCAGCCTGTCAAAACATGCTTTGCTGTGATCAAGAAAAGCTCTCCGTTTTTTCTAATAAAAAAGCAAGTTCCGCCTGTTTCGCCACCTAGAACGTTTCCGGCGCTATCTAGTTGCATTGGCTGTCTAATGTAAAAGCCAAAGACATGATAACTGTATTTTTTCAATGAATCAATTGCGCTATTAAGAGACGAGAGATTTTGCTTCGAAGTTTCACAACTTGATAAACTCAATGTAATAATGAATACAGAAATAATTCTCGCAAGCTCAAAAAACATCTTTCGCAGGTTAGCTGATTTGCCTTCAAATTCGGCGTCCCGGACGAAGCCGCTGGCTGGCGAAATCGCCAGGCGCGAAGGATTCCGGGGAAGATAAACCGTGATATGAATTGGCGAATCCGACATTTGTTACCTTATTTCATTGGCATTATATTCTGCAGTATCCGATGGCCTGGTTCACGGACAATTTTCTTTTTAGAAAAAGGAGAGACTAAATTCTCGTAGTCTTTTCGGAGGAGAGCAGTTCGGTTTAGGGAGATTGGCGCTAATCGCGGGCGGCAAAGGTAGAACATTAATACAAATAGCCTAAAATTTACGGATCTAAAAAATAGACATTATTGTTGATATTTATGGAGGGATTTTATAAAAAAGACAGTGATATTTGCAGCATTTACCGGACAACCTTCAAAGAGAAACCCCGCTGGCGAGCGGGGAATCTGAAAATAAAGTTGAGTGACGCGGCGCAAACTTACTCAGTTATCTTCCGATTCTCTCTTTCAAGTTATCCACATGCTGTATATCACGAAAAAGCCACTCGGTTAAAGTGGCGATTTCAATTGCTTGCATGTAATGTTACGCGGCGGCCCTGATAGTGGCCAATATCCTAAAAGGCTGCCGTTTTTAATCCGATGGCTAAATATAGCCGACCCAATCCCCAAGGGAAGGACCTTTGGGAAGACCTATTCAGATTCGTTGATAGAGCCCTGACGCTCTGGAACCTGATTCAGGTGGTCATTTGGATAGTGCAGAACGGGCACCATCATTAAATGATCCTAGAAGTCGGCGTGTCAACCGTCGACTTTTCATTTATACAAACTTCTTTAAAAATTAGTTGCTTCAATAGCGTAGGAATGTGCGATTTTAGGATCGCATTAATTACGGCGTCAACTGTTAAATTACCATGCCAAATGTAGTAAAATTGCGATACTACCAATTTTTTCTAACCCATTTTTTTGCACTGTCACTTTGACCGCGCCGGTGGACGGGTTACCACCGCTGCGGTAAACAGTGGTAATCAGGGCACTTGTCCAGGGAGTAAAAAGGCTTGGCAAGGAATTCCCCGGAGTTGATCGGGATATAGGCAACGGCTTGGAAGAGTTTTTGCCATACTCCACAAATTCAAAAATTTTCTGATTCGTTTTTCTTGCCCATACCGTCCTTCAGACTTGCGATTAGAGCCCATCAAGCTTCTTCTTCAATTTTTGCTGAGCTTGCCGATCTTTTTTTGCATCGAACTTGTTATTGGCTATCGTCACTCTTCTGCTTATCAGTTCATCGGCGACCAAGTAAAAATTCAAATATTGTTTCTCACATTTATCATTAAAATATGCGCTTACAATGCCGCTTGCCGTGATGCGGCTGGAAACAGTTGGAAATGATGTCGTGAAAGTCTCCTCAGTCTCATTATAAGTAATTCCGAGTCCATTTCGGCAAGTAATTATCTTAGCTTTCTTTGAAATTTTTGGATTGCCATATTTTGCTGTTAATGCATCTTTAAGCTCATCCGAAAACTCGCACTCGATTGAATATAAAGTATCCTTAAAGAAAGTCAATTTTAGATTCTCGACAGTAATGCCCGCGATCGGATAATGATCAGCGGCCCATAATTCTGTCACCGAATCTTCAGGAACTGCATAATATAATTTTGTCGTATCTCCAACGGAGGCAATTTTAGAAGAAAGTGTCCTTCCGATTTTGAATAGTCCAAGGCCGTTTATCCTTTCCTGGGCAAAAGAAAAAATTGGAAGCAAAAGAAAAAGCAGGTATTTCATATCGATAGGTTTGTAAGACGTTCAAAGAGTTTTTACGGCAACGTTTTTAAAATAGCCAAGGGTCACTTGAGCATAATCTAATCCCACGTAGATGATCAATGTAAAGTTCCCGTCCATCGTGTTATTTGAATATCGCATGATAGCTAAGTTCAAAATCACACTGTCTTTTATTCCGGGGAGCGGGCTGACAGTATTATTAACGCCTTCTGTAGCGCTGCACAATTCAGCTAACGGCACCGTGCTGGAATCGTTATAATAAAAATTCTTGTTTGCAGGGATTGTCGGAAACGAATCGATCGGGACCGCAAATTGGACACTTTCGTTCGTGGAGGTGTTCGTGAACTCAAATTGATAGATCTTTCCATTAAATCCAGGTCCCACGTTGGTCATGAATGTTTGATCAAGAATTTCAAGTTGGCTCGTGCTTCCCATTACAATTGGGATATCGTTCGTAAAACCACTGTTTGATTGCATCGTCAAGTAAAAGGAAACACTGTCAACGGCTGCGGAGGATGTAGACTTATTGCTTTTGCTGCATGAAAATGTTAACGGAATGAGAAAGATCACAATGACTGAGGCGACGACCACCCATAGAGGTTTTTTTTTCATAAAACTGGTTTATAAATGGAAACCCGTACTTTAACAAAATCAAGGGTTTTCACTTGCTAACGGATAAGAGTAACTATTTAATTTTATTCTTCGATCGCACCCATCAGTACAAAATCCTTAAGAACCTTGTCACTATGGAGCGCGATTGCACGCACTGCCGGCTCAATGAAGTTTGCCCTTTTTACTTAAAACATCGCCTCTTTTCACCATTATATTGTTTGCTTCCCTTATCAGAGTTTCGTGGTCCTTCATTTTCTCCAGGCGGGCAAGCGACCGAAGCACGACCTCACGCTCGCTTGAAACTTCCAGCTGAATTGTGTCGACTCCCATTTGGGTTCGATCTAAATTGATGTCGATCGTTTTCACCCGTGCAATTAGTTCTTCTTCCTGTCGCGTCAATATTTTGTTTTGCATTTCTATCAATTGGATCAGCAATCGCTCGAAGGTGGACATCCTGTCTTGTTCAGCCTTGATGTGGGAATAAGTGGCGCTTTGTGGAACATTTTTCCAATCTCCGGCTAGCCATTTTTCGATTATCTGTCGATCTTTGTACTTGGGAACTGACCCCTTTTCCCATTTGTAAATCCTGTCTTTTGGTATATTCAATATCTTACTTAGCTCCGGAACGGAGATTTTTCGTTCTTTCCTGACTCTTAATATCTCTTCTCCAATTGGGTCCTGCATCACAAAGATTGATTTGGATCAATTAATTGGAATAATATTCCGCTTTAATTTGGAATTTGGAAAAATGTTCCATTATATTTGTAAATCAGAATTATTTAGAAATCAAAACGAATATATGAAATTAAAACAGTCGGTAATTGCACTCCTGGACTGCAATAAGGGCTACGGATTGATCATGATGAGCCTCGATTGTTCTTTCTCCACGGCTCGCGAATACGTAAAAAATAACAGGGACGAACTGACAAAAGCAGCAATGCTCATTGCTATTCGCAAAGAATTCAATTTAACTGACGATCAAATTTTGGAAACAGAGGAGAGGGTTGAAAAGGCGTGATCAAACCGTGCAAAATTACTAAATGAAAACCATTATTCAAACCGCATTAACGAGCAAGGAGATCATTCGCAGGACAGAGGAGTTGGAGGCGCTGGCTCAGCTGGCGATCGATCATGGGAACTCCTTGAAAAGATTCTGTTCAAGATTAAGAAGAAAAGCGGCTGGCGTGTCTACGCCGGCCTTTCAAAAAGGGCTTTCGAAAAAAGAGCAGATGAGCGTGGTGATCCAGCGGGAACGGCGAATGGCAAAACCGAAGACATGAACCCTAATCATCAATTGACGGAACCTGTTTTCTACTTCGCGATGGCATTCGCATTCTGCCTTGGATTCTTCAGCGCCGCAGCGTGGTATTCAAAGAAACAAAAAGCAGCCGGTGGAACGGCTGCCTCAAAATAGATGATCTATAAAAACTTACAAGAATGGACACAAATCTACAAACATTTCAGGAACTGTACGACACTTTGATTGCCTCAGCTGACAGAGCGTGGACTGACTCCCAAAACCCGGCATTGAAAGAATCGACGCTTAATGTCGCTTGGCAAGAACGTGCCGCGGCTTTTGAGCAAGCAGCCAACCTGGCGGACTCTCATTGCCTGATCGCCGGCATGATCATTAAGGCGAGACAGTCAAAGAGATCCAGGGCTATCGAGGAGATGCGACATGAAGAATCAACTGGTGAACAAATGGAACTGGCATATGCGCATGAAGAGGACAATGCATAGAATGTTTCCGGAGATGCCCAATGCAGCCTTCCTGAAGATCGTCAGAGGATACGCGCGGGCTGCGGGCAAGCGGTACAGCACAATGGTGCACTAGGAAGCGGCCCTGATCCGATACGTGAAGGTGGCCCGGGAGCTAAACTGATTCGCACCCCCTTAAACTCAAACCAATATTCATGACAGTTCTTTTCATACTGAGCCTGACCGCCGCATGCCTGATCGAATTCCAATGTTGGAGGATCTATCTCGAAAACGAGAAGATATTGAAAGACCATGATGAGCATTCGGTTTAGGGTCTAGTTGGTGCTTACCTCACCACGAAAGTTCTTTGAATACGGGTCGTTGGATCAGCTGAATGGCAAAAGGCTGATAGGAAGCAGCAGCAATAAGAATTCGGGTATTACAATCTGGCAGCCGGGAAAGACCGGCTTTTTAAAATGATGGAAATGAAAAAACAAAAGTTGACGCCGGAAGAAAAAGCACAGATCCGCAAGGAACGCAGGATCTGGAATGCGATGATCCGCCGCATGAAAAAGAAAGGAGCATTGATAACCGAATAAATCATCAACGATGGAAGCTCTAGACCTATTTTTTAAATCGATCAATGATTCGATCACGAAGCTGGTACCCATGAAGTCGCTGCAGATCTCGCCGCGACTGTTGACCAGCAAAGGCATCGTGTCTTTCCTGTATGAAGGAGACGAGATAACGGTAAAGGACGGCCGCCTGGTAGATGACCGGGATCCCAGTCATGTGATCACGTCGATCCGCGGGACGATCGCCAGCACCAGGTTCGAGATAAGCGTGATGGATCTGAAGACACGTGAATTATCAATTGTGAAACTCTAAGCCCTTTATTGTGGACGCTATAAAAATTGATGTGGTCAAAAAAACGGTGGAAGAGATTCAAATCGATGGTAGCCTTGAGAGCATGTATCAGGCACTGGATTGCAGATGTATCGAGAGAGTCGTTCTTCTCCGGACCCAGTCGGGATGGGTGGAGAGCTGCTGGGTCGATGACAGTGGTCTGTTGAGGGAAAAGCCGCTTGGCGGATTTCTCATCGAAGGATATCCATCGGCTATTAGTGGCCATGGACTGATCCTTGGGACTGACAAGCAAGGCAAGAATGCTTCGACCAGGTTATGGAAGGAACTTGTTGAAATGCATGTCCGCTTTGGCGACACAATTGGTCACACGTTGATATCGCTACCTGGCGGCCCTCTGGTAGAAGCCAACATCCTGGAACAATGGGCATGGCCTTTTTGAATGACTGTAAACGCCGGCAGTAGCGTGATTGCTGCCATTCAAATATGATCAGTAAATATCCTGACGAACTGAGGTTGAAGACAGGTCCCGGTGATGAAGAAGATGAAGAAACGCAGTCCGAAGAAACTGCCACTGAAGAGTAGGGGCCATTTTTAAATCCAAAGGCCGGCGCTTGTCGCCGGTCTCTTAAAACAAAAAAACAAAATATGCAAGCAAATGTAAATCAAAAAAGCAATGTGATGGCATCCATCGAAAAGGCGATGCCGGCACAGATCCCTGCCATACCCGAAGTTGCTGAACGGTTCAAAAAATTGTATGGCGTCATCCATCCGGGTGCCAAAGCCGAGATCTTCTACGAGGCGGAAAAATTTCACTTCATGAAGCTGATCCGCGAAAGCAATGCGCTCCAGGAGTGTACCAAGTTCTCCCTTTACGGCTGTTTCCTCGATGTAGCTGTCAACGGCCTCAGCTTCGATCCCTCTTTCAAGCATCTCTACATCGTTCCATACAACATCAATGTAGGCACCAAAGAATCGAAAAAATGGGAGAAGAGGGCCAGCCTGCAGATCAGCGGCCAGGGCGAGCTGCTGCTTCGCAAACTGCAGGGACAGATCAAGTATGCCGATAACCCGGTCCTTGTATATGAAGGCGACGAGTTCAGCTTTGGCGTGAAGAATGAGAAGGCCTTCATCAACCACACATCAAACATACCGCGCAAGAATAACGTGATCATCGCATGCTACATGAAGATCACGCGTAATGACGGCAGCATCGATTACAAGATCATCACCCAGGACGATATCAACCGGTTCCGCAAGTTCTCCAAGGAACCCGAATCCAAGGCTTGGGTGGATGGCATCGGCGGCATGTGGATGGCCAAATGTATCAAGCACGCTTTTAAAAACTATCCGAAGGTGCGTACGGGCGATTTCTCCAACCTCGAATCCGACACGGTCGATACTGAAGTGGAAGTAACGGCAAACATAGTAAAGGAGGAGCCCAAGATGGTCATGCCGGAGGCGATCGATTATGGGATGGAAAACGGCTCGGGACCAGCCAATGGATCCGCACCGATCGACGACGAAGAGTTCACCCAGAGCACCGTCCAGACCGGCAACACCGTCACGGTTAATGACGAC
>JAJPJP010000165.1 GCA_021324175.1 Chitinophagia bacterium | reverse complement strand
TTTATAATTTTGATAAGGTAGCAGGCGACCTTCTGATGACGCAGGACAGGAAAACTTATATTGATATAGATCGTGCCAATGTAAAGTCGTTTGCGTTAAAAGGACCAAATGGCGGGTACGTGTTTGAACGCGTTCCACTGTTAGATCCGTCAACTTATTTCGAGGTATTGGGAAAAGGACAGAGATATGCCGCCTACAAGGCCATTAAAACCAAGTTTGTAAAAGCGAACGGCCAGGCCAATGGCCTGACGTCTGTGGGTAATGATTATGACGAGTACGTAGACCAGTTTGATTATTTTTTTATTGATCTCAAAACCAAGGAGGTTCGGCGGTTCGAGTTAAAGAAAAAGTCGATCAGGGACGCAGTGGGCGATGACAGGGACAAGGCAGATAAATACATGGCTGATCACAAGCGTGATGAAATTGATGACAAATTTGTGAATGGACTTGTCAACTTCCTGAATTCTTGAATTTGCAGAGTTCAGGGTTGACATTCGGCTAAATTCAACGTTTATAATTGGAGGCGTTTAGGTGGCGTAAAAAATAGTTGAATTATATTTGTGGTAAAACTGATATGCCTGATCAACAACCCGGTAACCAGCTGAACATCGAACTAAGCGAGCAGGTTGCGGAAGGCGAGTATGCCAATCTTGCCATTATCACCCACTCGCACGCAGAATTTGTGATCGATTTTGTGAATGTGATGCCGGGCACTCCGAAAAGCAAAGTGAAATCCAGGATTATTTTTACGCCACAGCACGCCAAGCGTTTTATGAAAGCATTGACTGAAAATATTTCCAGGTTTGAGTCGGCAAATGGTAAGATCCAAGAGCTGGAAGAAGTACAACTGCCTCTTAATTTCGGTGGGCCGACAGCCCAAGCATGATTTTTTGGTAATCGGACATGATTTCTTTTAAACACTATGTCAAATGAAATCTCGTTCCATTTTATTCGTTTTATTACTGGCCAGCGCTTTGACGGCGGATGCGCAAAGCGATTTAGGATCACAGTTTGTGCAGAATACTTTTGCGGACCTTATTCCGGCACAAGGCTCCCATATTTACCCTGGTTCTTTTCTGCCTCAAATGCAACGCCAGGTAGACACCAGGGGAAGTCGTTTTCTTTTTAACAATTGGGTCAGTGGTATCGTGACCGACACGGGCAATCATACAGTCGACAATCCAGCCTATTTATACAATTATGATAAGATTGACAAAAGCCTTCTATTAACGCTGGACAAGCGAACGGTATTGGAAATAAACTATGATGCAATCAAATCAGTAATTCTGGATTCAGGCGTTAGAAAGGTTGAGTTTGAAAGTCTGCCTTCTATTGAAAACGGCCATCTTGTCGAGTGCCTGGCAAAGGGCTCACGTTATTGCTTATATAAGGCGCTGAAGACGAAATTTGTTAGATCGGATTACTTTAGCGATGGGTTGGTCGAAAGAGGAGATCCGGACAACTGCTATGTCGATGAAGCGACGTATTACGTTTTCAACAAAGAAAGCGGTGAAATGCGACTTGTCGTGCTCAAAAAAAAAGTATTAAAGGAGGTTTTCGCGAGGGAGAAGCCGAAGCTAAACGGCTATTTTTCTCAGCATAAAGATGAGGAAACAGGCGAGGAGTATCTGCAGGGTTTGGTTGAGTTCCTAAACCAATAAGGGACTACGATGAAATTGAAACACTTTTTCTTCTCGTTATTTATGGTGGTACCAGCGACCACCTGGGGGCAGATTGATTCCGCGGCGCGCGATAACGGGAATATCCCGAGTCACGAAAGTCCGTCAATTGGCAGGCCCCTGCTTCCGGTCAACGCGGTTATTCCGATGGACAATTTTTTTGCAAACAGTCATTATTTGTTCGACAAATGGGTCAAGGGAAGCGTCGTGTCCGCAAATAACGAGATGATCAACAATGATAATTATTATTTCAACTACGACAAAGTATCAAATAACCTGTTACTCACCGCTGATTTGAAGCAAATCATTGAAATTGACAAAAGAGAATTCAAGGCTTTTGCTTTTAAAGATGGAAATGAGGAATTTTTTTTCGAACACATACCCCTTATTGACAACAAGAAATTTTTGCAGGTTCTCGTCGAAACAAATAAATACTCGCTGTATAAGTGGACGTTTACGAAATTTAGAAGGAACGATAATTATAGCAACCTGGGTGTTTACATCGACATTAATTTTTATTATGTAGTATTCCCCGATGGACGTCTATTCAAAAAGATCGAGCTGAAGAAAAAATCAATCATCAAGAATCTTTTCCTCGAGCCGGAAAAGCTTGATTCATATTTTGAGGCCCATCCTTACAACAAGGTGGACGAGGCGCTGCTCATCGACCTGATTAAATATTTGAACAAATAGCGAATTCTAGAGGATTCCCTCATCAGCAAAGCTAAAGTAACCTTCCTCGCTGACGATGATATGATCAAGTACGTTAATGTCAAAAAGCCTGGCGGCCTCTTTTATTTTTGCGGTCAGCTGTTCATCAGCCTTACTGGGTTTCAAGTTGCCCGAGGGGTGGTTATGGCATAAAATGAGACTGACGGCATCTTCGTCGAGGGCTTTTTTTAAAATTATCCGTGGATCTGCGACAGTGCCGGTGATTCCGCCGCTGCTAATAATTTCGACATGATTGATTTTGTTTGCGCGGTTAAGGAATACGACAAGGAATACTTCATGCCGGTGGTCTCGCAAAAGGCTCTGCAGGTAAGAAGCGATCTCTCCACTGTTTCGAACAATTGTTTTGTCGGATATTTGTCCCGCCTGCCTTCTTCTGCCCAATTCCAGCGCCGCTGCGATCGTTACCGCTTTCGACTCTCCGATACCTTTTACTTTCATCAATTCCCTGACTGACAATTTTGCGACAAGAGCTAATTTGTTCTTTCCCAGGTTCATGACTTCTTTACCAAGGTCCACTGCGCTTTTTTTCCGGGTTCCGGTACGAATAAGGATGGCTACCAGTTCCGAATCACTCAGGGTCATGGGGTTTTTACTAAGCAATTTTTCCCTGGGCCGGTCATCTTTGGCCCAATGTTTTATCGAGTGTTTTTGCTCTTGCACAGGTTCCTCTTTGCAGCTATTTTCAAGGTATAATATTAACGATATTCTATAATATTAAGGATGGATAGTCGTTAATAAATCGTATCTGTGAAAACTAAATCCAAAATCCAATGAAACCAAGAACCTTCTCCGCAATTGGCGGATGGCAATCGCTTATGTTTTGTGTAGGAATTTATTTTGTTTCTCTCTTCTTTTCCATTTTTATTTGCTCTTCAATCTTCTATGTGGTTAATTCGGGCGGCAATCCCGGCAAAGCAACTGTTGTTGCCAAGTCGTCTCACAAGGTCGACAAGCATATGCTGGCATCGGTGAATCGCTAAGATTGCAGACAACCCTGGTTTTACGATGGCAATTCCGGCCATTTTACCTGGCAACGGGTAAGCTGGCCTTTATCAACATAATCGAGTGAAATTTTTTTTATACGTGTCCTGATTACTCACTCTTTTTGATGCTATCTTCGCGCCACACCCACTATTTATGGACTCCAGCGCTAAGATATTTTCGGGTACAGCTTCACGGTACCTTGCAGAGAAAATTACCCAACAGTATGGCGGAATACCCAGCCGGATCACCATCCAGCGTTTTAGCGACGGGGAAATTCAGCCTGTTTTCAATGAAAGTATTCGGGGAGATATGGTATTCCTCGTGCAGAGTACTTTCGCACCTGCCGACAACCTGTTTGAGCTGCTATTGATGATTGATGCCGCGCGGCGCGCTTCCGCCTATAAGGTTGTTGCCGTAATGCCCTACTATGGGTATGCAAGGCAGGATCGAAAAGATAAACCACGCGTAGCCATTGGTTCTAAGCTTGTTGCAAACATGATCGTGGCCGCCGGTGCAGACAGGGTTATCACGATGGACCTGCATGCACCGCAGATTCAGGGGTATTTCGACATCCCGATGGATCATCTCGATAGTTCAGCCATTTTCGTTCCCTACATTGAACAACTAAGGCTGGAAAACCTTACCTTTGCGGCCCCCGATGTGGGTAGTGCGAACCGTATTCGCGAGATTGCTTCTTATTTTAATGCAGAGATGGTGATTTGCGACAAGCATCGCAAAAGAGCGAATGAAATTGCCAGCATGGTGGTGATCGGCGACGTAGAAGGAAAAGATGTCATTTTGATCGATGACATTTGTGATACGGGCGGCACGCTGGCCAAGGCGGCGAAACTGATCAGGGAAAAAGGTGCGACAAGTGTTCGCGCTTTATGCACCCACCCGGTTTTGAGCGGGAATGCGTATGCGAACATTGAAAATAGTGTACTTGAGGAGCTCGTTGTATGTGACACGATTCCTTTGCGGCAATCAAGTACTAAAATAAAAGTTCTTAGCGTAGCCGAACTTTTTGCTGTTGCTATCAGGAATGCATATGAAAATAAAAGCATAACGAGCCTGTTTATTCATTCACAGCTGCGCAACAAATAGAATCAATTTTCTAAATTAAAACTAAGATGAAAACAATTACAATCGAAGGACAACTCAGGAGCGAATATGGGAAAAAGGCCGCCCGCCAGATTCGCTCTGAGGAAAAAGTGCCAGGTGTAATTTACGGGGGTGCAAAGGAGATTAATTTTTCAGCGCCATCAGTGGCCTTTAAGAATCTAGTCTATACTCCGGACTTTCAGCTGGCCCAGGTCAACCTAGAAGGCAAGGAATACAACTGCATCATGAAGGACGTACAGTTTGACAAGGTCAGCGATGAGTTGATTCATATAGACCTGCTCGAACTTGTTGAAGATAAGAAGGTAATCGCTACGATTCCGTTGAAGTTTTCCGGCAGCCCCGAAGGGGTGAAGGAAGGCGGGAAACTGATCATAAAAATGAAATCGTTGAAGGTTAAGACCTATCCGAAATATCTCCAGGAAAATATTAAAGTCGATCTGACCGATTTAAAGCTAAATGGAAATGTCCGGGTAGAGGATGTGAAGGTTGAACATTATGAAATCCTAAATTCGCCGCGCATTCCAATAGCTTCGGTTGTATTGACGCGTGAGCTGAAACAGGAAGAATCCACGGTGGCAGCGCCTGCAGCATCAGCGGCCCCGGGTGCAGCTGGGGCAGCAGCACCTGCAGCGGGAACGTCTCCGGCTGCAGCGCCAACAGCCAAGAAATAGTCCATCCGGACAGGAAATTTTTGACCCGGCTTTGGTCGGGTTTTTTGTTTGTGAATTTGTCGAATATGAATTTCGATATTTTTACCGCCTATTATGAGTAAGTTCCTGATCGTCGGATTGGGCAATGCGGGTACGGAGTACGAAGGTACCCGGCACAATATCGGCTTTGATGTCGCAAACATGTTTGTGCACAAGCACAACGGTTCATTTAAAGTGAACCGATATGCCGGAGTCGCCAGAATCAGACTTCGAAGCAAGCCAGTCATTTGCATTGTTCCCACCACTTTTATGAATCTTAGCGGGAAAGCTGTTAAATATTGGCTTACCAAGGAAGAAATACAAATCGTCAATTTGCTGGTTATAGTTGACGATATTGCCATACCCATAAACCGGTTGAGGCTGCGGCCGGATGGTAGTGCCGGCGGCCATAATGGGCTTACCAGCATACAACAGGAACTTGGGACTGGAGACTATGCGAGGTTGCGTTTTGGTATCGGGAACAACTATCCCAAGGGGATGCAGTCGGAATTTGTTTTGGGCAAATGGTCCAAATCAGAAATCCCGCTGATTAAACAAAAAATCGAAAAAAGCGTCGAAGCAATTGAAAGCTTTATCCTCTCAGGGGTTGAACAAACGATGAATCTATATAATAATTTAGAGATAACCGCATGATTTTTAAACGGGAATCTTTATTTTCGCAAGAATTAATCAGTAGGACTATCCCATTTTTTTAAACCGATATTCAATTTCCTATCACTAGCCACCTAATCGTTACCCGGTCTGTTTAGTCCAAATGAAAACTTAAAAAGAATTTTCTATTTAAACCCTTATTTGAATATGAAAATATTCTGTATTGGCCGTAACTATGTGGCTCATGCCAAAGAGCTAAACAACGAGATCCCCGACGAACCTATTGTTTTCATGAAGCCGAAAAGCGCCTTGCTTCAGGCCCATACTCCTTTTTATTATCCAGAGTTTACCAATGAACTTCACTATGAGTGCGAACTAGTGCTTCGTATATCAAAGAACGGGAAGTACATACAGGATCGTTTCGCAAATAAATATTATGACGCCATAACGGTGGGGATCGATTTTACCGCCAGGGACGTCCAAAATGAGTTGAAGGAAAAAGGCCTGCCCTGGGAAAAAGCCAAAGCATGGGACAATTCCGCAGCAATCGGAAAGTGGATTCCATTTCAAAATGTCAAGAACAAGAAGGATATTAATTTTTGCCTCTATAAGAATAAAGAGCTCGTTCAACAGGGCAACTCCGCCCTTATGATAAATAGCTTTGATAAGACGCTCGCTTACATCTCGAATTATTTTTCCATTAATATCGGAGACCTTGTGTTTACGGGTACTCCTGCAGGTGTCGGGGAGTGCGTTGTGGGAGACGAAATGGAAGGGTTCATCGAAGACGAAAGCCTGCTAACCCTGGAGATTAAATAATAAAGGCAATTTCTTGGATGCAAACATCCCCGAGAAACGGGCATGATTTGCTTTTTTTTGCGAATTCCTATCGTTTACTTTTGCGACAAAGATTTTTGCTGATGATCAGTTCCGAAATTTTTTTGAAGGCTTACCGATTAATGTGCCAGGCAAAAGCGATGGCAGAAACCTACGAAATCAACAGGACGATCTGCAAATATGTACACTCCACCTCCCGGGGGCACGAAGCGATCCAGTTGGCTGCGGCTTTCCACCTGCTGCCCGATGATTTTGTCAGTCCTTATTACCGTGACGAAAGCCTGCTCCTGGGCCTGGGTTTTACTCCAGGTGAGCTGATGCTGCAACTGCTTGGCAAAAGCGACGATCCGTTTTCGGGGGGCAGAGAATACTATTCTCACCCAAGTTGGCGCGGTGGTGGAAAGCCAACAATTATGCATCAAAGCAGTGCGACTGGCATGCAGGCCATCCCTTCTACGGGTATCGCACAGGGAATAAAGTACCTCGAATCAATTAGGCCTACAACTTTTCAAAAGAGTACTCCTCCCCCGGTGGTGCTTTGCTCTTTGGGTGACGCCAGCCTGACTGAAGGGGAGGTGAGCGAAGCTTTTCAATTTGCCGTTCTGCATGAGCTTCCAATTATTTACCTGGTCCAGGATAACGATTGGGGTATCAGCGTAAGTTCGACCGAGGCTCGGCGAATGGACGCGTTCGAATACGCGGCAGGGTTTAAGGGTATGGAGCGTGTGCGATTCGATGGAAGCGATTTTGAACATAGCTATGAGTTAATGGGAATGGTCTTCCGTTTCGTTCGCGAGCAGTGCAGGCCTTACCTGGTGCAGGCCAGGGTGCCATTGCTCAATCATCATACCAGCGGCGTAAGAAAGGAATCATACCGGAATCAAGGCGATCTTGAAAAACACCAGAAGTTGGACCCGCTGCCTAAACTGAGATTTTTATTACTTTCTCTCGGGGAAACAGAAGAAAGCCTCGCCTCGATGGAACGCAAGGCGGAACTTGACATACGAAAGTATTTTGAGCACGCCGTGAATTCCCCAGAACCCAATCCTGCGACGGTTGCCGACCATATTTTTGCGCCCACCTCTGTGACTTGCGAAATGGGAAATCGAAGCGGATCGGGAGAAAAGGTACTTATGGTAGATGCTGCGCTGCATGCAATCGGCGAAATCATGGAACAGTATCCCGAGGCAGTGGTTTACGGGCAGGATGTAGGAAGGCGTCTAGGGGGAGTTTTTCGCGAAACTGCAAGGCTCGCAGAGAGATTTGGTGATCACCGTGTTTTTAATACGGCGATCCAGGAAGCTTACATTATCGGCTCAACAGTGGGAATGAGCGCGGCGGGCTTAAAGCCGATCGTTGAAATACAATTCGGAGACTATATCTATCCGGGCATTAACCAGCTTGTTTCGGAAGTTGCCAAGTCCTGCTATCTTAGTTGCGGAAAATTCCCAGTTCAGACGCTCATCCGCGTGCCTGTAGGCGCTTACGGCGGGGGAGGGCCTTATCACAGTGCGTGTGTTGAAACGACCCTGCTCTCCATTAAGGGAATCAAGATCGCCTATCCTTCAAACGCGGCCGATATGAAAGGACTGATGAAGGCGGCTTTCCTTGATCCAAACCCGGTAGTGATGCTTGAGCATAAGGGCCTGTATTGGAGCAAGGTCCCCGGTACAGAGGATGCAAAAACGTCAGAGCCTGCAGCCGACTATGTATTGCCGTTAGGTAAAGGTGCCGTTGTTCTTGAGGCTGATCAATTTTATTTAGACGAAGGTGAAACCTGTTGTGTAATCACCTATGGAATGGGGGTCCATTGGGCGAAGTCGGCATCGAGAAATTTCCATGGACGAGTAGAAATTATTGACCTCCGCTCACTTTTACCTCTGGACGAAGACCTCATTTTTGAAACAGTTCTGAGACATGGGAAATGCCTTGTATTAACAGAGGAGCAACAGACCAATTCCTTTGCTGAAGCACTTGCGGCGAGAATTTCCCGCCATTGCTTTTCAAGTCTCGATGCACCTGTCGAAGTGATCGGAGCATTAGACCTTCCGGCTGTTCCCCTCAATATTCATCTGGAGCAAGCGATGCTTCCAAACCCTGATAAAATTGCAGCGAGGATCGAAAGCCTGCTTTCGTTTTAGCAGGCTGGCTTAGAATCTCCCAGGCCAAAAAAACTGGCTAATTTTGATTATAAATCGTACCTTGTTCGCTTCGAAAAACATCGACAATGCCCAGGAAAAGCGATTTCATCTATTCTGCTGAATGTGAACCTCATCGTATCAGGACCAAGCAAATTCTCAAGCAACATCCGGAGATTCGCACGCTCATAGGCAAGAATCCCAAAACGATATTTGCTATCGTCGGTATTGTGGTTCTGCAAGTTGCCATGTCCGGCCTGGTAGCAAGACAACCCTGGTGGGTGGTGTTGCTTGCAGCTTATTTGCTCGGAGCCTTTGCTGATCATGCACTATTTGTCATGATTCATGAGTGCGCTCACAAACTCCTTTTCAAGAGTCAGTCCGCCAATCGCTTGGCGGGAATACTTGCCAATCTTCCTCAACTACTCCCAAGCTCTGTATCGTTTGAACGCTATCATATCAAGCATCATTCGTTTCAAGGCATTCATGAGCTTGATGCCGACTTGCCGAACAGGTGGGAGGCAAGGCTGATTAACAACTATTTCATCGGTAAAGTTATCTGGCTGCTTTTTTATCCTTTATTCCAGGTATTCCGCATTTCGCGTCTCAAAGAGATTAAGCCTTTCGACAAATGGATAGCGCTGAACTTTGCAGCAGAAATTGTTTTCATCGCAGCTATCTGGTTTATTTTTGGGCCCAAAGCCATCATTTACCTGCTGGCCAGTTTTTTCTTTTCCGTGGGGCTTCACCCGCTGGGTGCCCGTTGGGTTCAGGAACATTACCTTACCTATAAGGACCAAGAGACTTATAGCTACTATGGCAACCTCAATACAGTTGCGTTTAATGTAGGCTATCACAACGAACACCATGACTTTCCATCAATTCCATGGAATAGGCTGCCCAAAATAAGAAAAACTGCTCCTGGGTTCTATAACACTCTTTATTATCACACTTCCTGGTTTAAGTTGTTCTTTCGATTCCTATTTGATAAGGAGATATCGTTGTTCTCACGCGTTATCCGCAAAGAGAGAGGTAAAGTCGCTCTCACAGATCAATCAGTTCCTGACATGGACCTGATCAGGAAACCTGAGCCCACTACGGTCTAGTTATCTGCCTCGCAAATCAATCTTGTTTCGTTCCTTGCCTGCAAAGTACGTTGAAGGCAGGAGTGAATCTTCTTTTTGGCTAATTTTAGCAATCTCGTTTTTTTCATAAACATCGACTGCCATGTCCAAGACTAGCTTTATCGCGGCGACGCTTTTGATCATTTTCGGAACAACCCATCAAAACTGTGCGGCGCAGGCTCAGGCCGATTTCGTTCCCTGCTCCGAAATGCCAGATATTATGCAGCATTTTTATGCAGATTTTGAAGCTATTCACAGGTTTTATTCTCCTTCTGGTAATGACGGCGCGTCGGGTGGGGAAACGCGAAGTGCCTCGACTCCTGAAACAAAAATAAGAATTGAAAACCTCTGCCAGGATTATTTGAAACAGCTTTCGCTGATGGATTTTAAAACATTGTCGCAGGAGTGCAAGGTCGATTACATCTTGTTCAAACGAGATCTCGACAAGCGTCTGCAGGATCTTGCGATTGAAACGATTGAATTCGACAAAATCCGGTCATGGATTCCATTTGAAACCGGTATCGACAGCGTCGAGAGATTGAGAAGGCGAGGTGTTGTACTTGATGCTGAAAAAATTTCGAGGGAATGGTTTGAAGACGCGAAGTTGGTTAAAACTCTCGAGGGGAAGCTAAATACAGACAAATCAATTGTGTTTACTTCGACGTACTACGCGGCGGACGAGGTCTTTCTCCTAAAGCGCGAGCTGGAAAGCGTTTACCATTTTTATGACGGCTACGATCCCTTGTTCACCTGGTGGGCGCCCAAAACGTTCAAAGTTCTCGACAGCCTGTTGGGCGACTATGCGCAATGGTTTAAGAAGAAACGGGAGACTATGGTCATGCCCGATAAGAGCGGCATAGTTGGACGGCCGGTCGGGCGAGACGAATTAATCCGGCAGCTAAATTATGAGATGATCCCTTATTCGCCCGAGGAGCTAATAGGCATTGCCAATAAGGAATTTGCATGGTGCGATTCGGAAATGTTGAAAGCGTCGCGCGAAATGGGTTTTGGCGATGATTGGAAAGCCGCCGAGGAAAAAGTGAAGAACTCCTATGTGCCGGCCGGAAAACAGCCGGAAATGATATTGGGCTTATATAACGAATCCGTCCAATTTTTAAAAAAGAACGATCTTATCACGATACCTCCACTTGCTGAGGAAACCTGGGGCATGTACATGATGACGCCTGAGCGACAACTCGTCAATCCTTTTTTTCTCGGCGGCGAAGATATTATCATCTCATATCCGACAAATACAATGGATGAAGATGCCAAGTTAATGAGCATGCGGGGAAACAATCCTCATTTTTCGCGGGCAACAGTTCATCATGAGTTGATCGCTGGCCACAACCTTGAGCACTATATGAATCAGCGTTACCGAACATACCGGAATTTCGATACGCCATTTTGGGTGGAGGGGTGGAGTTTATATTGGGAGCTGTTGCTTTGGGACCTTCATTTCCCAAAGAGCCCGGAAGACAAGATCGGGATGTTATTCTGGCATATGCATCGCTGCGCGCGCATCATTTTTTCGCTGAATTATCATCTGGGACGCTGGAGCCCTCAGCAATGCATAGATTTTCTGGTGGAGCGGGTCAACCATGAGCGCGCAAACGCTGAAGGCGAAGTGCGCAGATCATTTGAAGGAGGTTACCCTCCGCTTTACCAGCTTGCATACCTGACAGGAGGAAGGCAATTTTACGCGCTAAAAAATGAGCTCGTGGACAGCGGAAAAATGACCTATAAGCAGTTTCATGATTCGGTGATGCATCTTAATTCTATGCCGATAGAAATGATTCGAGCAATCCTGACAAACCAGCCGCTTAGCAAAGATTATATAACGTCCTGGCGTTTTTACAGCGAAATAAACCATTGAAATTATTCATGCGTCATCTTTCAAGAAGGATGATTTGTGAATACAGGTTGAGATTGTTTTCGTCCAAAACGATGAGGAAATAGGAACCCTGGGCATTTCCACCCGGAATGTTTATGGTTTCTGACTGATTCGCCTGCGTAACTTTCACTTTATGTTCGAGCACTTTTCCACCGAACGCGTCAGTTAGCTGTATTGTATAGTTCGCCGCCCGCAAATTGGAAAACTGGACCGTAAACTGATCATTAAATACAGGGTTCGGGAAAACCCGGATGTTGTTCGAGAATCGTGAAAACGTTTTTATAACAGGATTCGACTGTATATTCAGCGTGTTACCGTTCGCGAGATCGGCCGCACCGTAGTTTTCGTTGGCTGGCTTGTATGTCGAACCTCTCCAGGTTTTCGGATCGACCAGGAAATAGCTTTCAGAAAAGACTGAGCTGCTGACAATCACGTTGCCGTATTCGTCAGCTGCTGCACCGTTTGTTGTAAATCCTTGTGGAAGCCCCGAAATTGTCCCCAGGTATTTTGTATCCCTCGAACTGATATTGACTTCAAATACGCGGTTGCTGGCCGTGAACAGATACAGATTGCCGTTGTCATCGGCAACCAGGTCTCCACCCGCGTTTGCGCATGCATTGTTTTTGGCAGCCTCCGTATTCGCAGGGGACTCCTGCAAAGGACCAAGATCCGTAATGACAATGTTTCCCCGCGTGTTAAAACGCAGTAGGTGTTCGCCGTCATTGGTGACCGTATATCCATATCCGTCAGGTGCTACAACCATTCTTGAAATGGCTCCCGCATAAAACTGGAAATTACCCGCTTTACCGAATGATTGATCAGTCACAGAAAAAACCTTCATGGTGCCCAGATCAATGTAGCGCAGTTCATCTACGAGCATAGGCGTAAAGAAAAGCCGGTTTGTGGTCCTGTCATAGCCGATTGCCGCCACCCCGCTCCCAAATATTGCTTGTGGATTTGCGTTCATTAAGGTATCGTTTACAAAACTTTCTATTTTACGCATATTTCCTGCGTCGTAGATACCAATAGTCCGGTCAGTGCCGTTCTGGATTAGCGTTGACAATTCATTGGTTTGGGTATTTAATCGTCGCAACGAAATCCATTCGGTGCCACCCTTTTGGAGAGAAGTCACAGCGTAAACAAATTGATCCGGCTGTGCTATGGCAATCTCAATGCAAAAAATAGGAAGCGTGATAAAAGCAGCGGGTAAAAATTTTTTCATAACCGTACATTTTTTTGTCATGTTGCAAAAATCAAGCACGAACAACTCCGGGCGTCATGACGACAATTTTCTTTATTTGTAGCTGAGGTATGAAAAAGAAAGTGCTCTAAATTATTAAACATTTTGCGGTTCGCCAAGCCACGTCGTAACGATGTGCAGACCATGATTTTAGGAGGTAGGACCCTTCGATTATGACCAGTTGGTTGCCGCCTGTTTTTTGCAGCGAAGACCTCATTATTTATCAACTTTTTTGGCCGACCAGGGACTTTTGGATGTCATTTATCACACCCATCCGTGCACGTAATCTTTTTTCTTCGCTTCCATTCGGGGCCCGACGAATTAATTGGCACGTTTTTCGCTGAAGTAAAAACGGTTCATTATTAATATCCGTTTTACCCAAAATCAAATTTTATGAAAACTAACAAACGTTTCTTCTCGCTCAATGAAAATGGTGTAGTAGCCGTAATGGCAATCGGCCTTCTGAGTGCAATATTCATTATCAATTATTTTACATTCTTTTCTTAATCACGATCAGTGCGTGATTTTTTATCGAAGTGACGCTGCCTTGAAATATAAGCGCAACAACGATGTCATTTCCTAAGGGAATTTCACGTTCATTCGGCAATTCGGCATTTTTTCGCCTGCCGCGAGAATTTGTCCATACCCATGGAAAGGTGGCCAGCGCTTTATTAGTTGGCGATGATAGGCAACTCCATGCTGATTGTACTGCCTTGGATCGGAATGAACTCCGCGTCACTTGCCGATTGAATCACTTATCGTGACCGAATATTCTCCGGTCAGTCTGTTCTTGCCATTAATCCCATGGTCTGTATAACTGGCCGATAGGATGTAAACATTTCGGGAGCCTTTTAATCGGATGGAGTCGAAGGAAATAAAGCCTTCCGTGCCGACATAATATTGCATTTCTCCTTTACCTGCGCGAAACAAAATCCATTCCGCCATTTTTCGAATTTCGTCATCCGATAATTCCGGATGGCTAGGCATTGGCTGATTGCCCCACACGCCACGCGAACCGCTTTGAATTCTCTTTTCCAAGCGGCTAAGAACAGAACGCTGAGCTTTATACTGCTCAAAGATTTGTCGGAAGGAAGGGCCGGTTGACTGCCGATCAAATGAATGGCAGCTCAAACAATTAGACCTCATCATATCGATTAATCCCTTATCGATGCCGTGATCTCCAGCCTTCCGTTTTTCTTGCCCGGCCATGGTAATGTTGGCAATTTGCATCAACACCTCCTTTTTGTTGATTTCACCAAAACGAGATTCCCCATCTTCCCGGTCGGAAACACTAACGATATAGTGCACTCGTTCCGCCGGTGTAAATTCCGAGTTGTCTGCGGGCGATTTAATGATGACCTGGGGCGGATGATTTTGTTGTACTGCTGCCGGCAATATAACAATAAAAATCGCTTGAAGAAGCAATCTTAACAGCATAGATTCCGTTCATTTGATTTGATCGATTTCATTGGCTACCCGCGCAGCGGAACGGACACAGGATTCCATGCCGCGGCTCATCGAATCTGCATAAGTGCCTACAAAATAAATCCGCCCCTCGGGCTGAATGATCTGAGGCCAGAACTTTCGCATTTCACCTGGAGCAAATGGTTCCATCTCACATACGGGAGCGAAATTGTCAGCGGACCAATCCTTTGTAAGCGCTTGTTCAATTGTATCATGTTTCCCAGGATATATTTGGCGGAATGCGGCCAGGACGCGATTGGCGGAAAGACCACTTGGCCCATACGCTTTCAGGATCACCCTATCCGTTTTTATCGAATTTGTTTCAACCCATATTGACGATATGTCGGGGTGGTCAAATTCCATGTTGATGCTTTGAATTCCGTCATCGAGCCAAAAGCGGTTTCTTGCTTCAAAAACGAAAAACGGATGGGAGGAATATGCAAGGTTGTCTACGACATATTGTTTGGAGGCAGAAAATGGCGGATCAACCGGGATATTTCGAAATATCGGAAGACTCATGGCAATGACAAGGTAATCAGCCGCAAGGCTGATTGGCTCCCTGCCGTAAGCATTGTAGGTAACGGAAACCCCGGAGTCTTTCTGCCGGATATCTGTTACTGCATGATTCAATTTCACCCGATCGCCGAGGGCCTTGGCAAAGGCATCTGTTATCCGTTCGTTCCCGCCGGCGAGGTGGAATGTTTCGCCTTCCGAAAGAGGAATCCCGCGAACCTCCATAAGGAAAAGGCGCCATGCTGCATAGAGGGATGACACATTTTTCCCGCCGAGAAATTCAAGTGCAACTGCGGAGGCCCCTTCCTTCCTGAACAAATCAGCTAAGGAGAGCTTGTCCAGTTCTTCAGAGGCAGTAATGTATGGCTGGTCAGGATCCTTAAGATGAGTAGTATATGGTTTGAGGTAAAGACTATACAAAGCGTACCATGGATTGGACGAAAGGAATGTTGCCTCCCTGCTATTGAATCCCAGATGGAGTAGCACAGTTCGGTCGGATAACATTTCGGGCGAATAAAATTTGCCTCCGATCATTTTCAAGAAATGAATGTCGGGAGCAGCCCTCGAACCTTCGGCGTTAGGATAGGGGATGAGCCTCAACCCAAAATCTTCACAGTATTGGCAGAATCGTTCATACCCCGGCTTCGTAATATGGTCGGCTCCAAAATCTGCATAAAGCCCCTCCGAAAGTCCATCCCGGCCGGTAAACACGTGGCCTCCCCATCGCCCACCGGCTTCAAGCACCGTTACCTCATGTCCTTTTCTCATCAATTCGTAAGCGCAACAAAGCCCGCTGATGCCGCCGCCGGCTACTATTACCTTTTTGGAAGAAGCAGCTGTAACCGGGAAAGATGAGTAAATAGGTGACGCAACGACTGAAGCAGTTGCAAGCGCCGCCGAACCGATAAATGATCTTCTTTTCATGAAGCGGAAGCCTAACCGTTAAGTTATCAAAATATTGTTCGCTGGTGGCCCTGGTTTTCCGTCCAGTATTTGCCAATCTTGGTTTTTAAAAACGAAACACTGCGGGAAAGCTGGTCCATGCCCTCAACGCCATCTTCGATGCTAATCCAGCCATTAAATCCCACACGTTTTAACTCTGAAAAAATCGCATCATAATTATTCAGCCCTTTACCAATCTCGCCGTGTGCAAGCCTTCTCGCATATCCTGGCGTTCCGATTTCCTCGCGCCGAAGATCTTCCAAGCTTCCGCTAACCAGGTAGCGATCGCTCGCGTGCATCGTTACCACTCTTGAGGAGATCCGTCCCAGCAAATCAAGGGGATCATCGCCGGCGAGAAAAGCGTTGCTTGGATCATAATTGATACCGAAGTTGGGATCGTGGATGCTGTCAGCCAGTCGGCAGAATATATCAGACTTCTGTGCAAATTCGGGAAAAGTCCAGAAATCATCTTTATAGTGGTTCTCTAAAATCAACACGACACCCATGCCACGAGCATAATCAAGACATTCCCTTATGCTGTCTGCAGCCATCATCAGCCCGTCGTCTATTGAAAGCCCTGGTCGGCGCTGACCAGACAGTACCCGGCAATATGCTCCTCCCAGGCTTTTTGTCATATCGATCCATCTTTTTTGACGGGCAATTTCTTTTTTCCGTGATGCTACGTCAGGGTTTGTGAAATCCGGCGAGCAACACATCATCGGAATTTGAAGACCATATTCTAAGGCCTCTGGTCTAAATTTCGACCAGTTTTTTTCATCCTTCATCTCCAGAAATCCCGCATACCATTCAAGACCTTCTATTTGGAGGGTCGATGCCATCCTTATCCATTCCGAGGCGGACATTGTACCCTTGACACAAAGCTCCTGCATGAACGCTTTAGGAAAAACTGCAAGTTGGGGCATCGTCAATTATTTTTTTGCGATCGTGCTGGCATCCTTCGGTGGATTGCGGCCAATAAATGGATACTGTTCGATATCCATCACCTGTCCGCTTACAGGACCGCTTTCATCTCCCAGCCAATAAACGGCCGCTGTCGCAATTTCAGCAGGCAGCAATATGCGGCCTGAGGGAGCATAAACCGGCGGAATATCCTTGTACCAATTATCATTCAGGCCGTGTTCTCGTTTTCTCGTCATTTCTGTTTCCGTAAGGACCCACCCGGGATTAATTTGATTGACGCGTACTCCATATTCACGGTGAAGCGTATCTCCAAGATTGCGCGTCATGGCCATCAACGCTCCCTTGGACATACTATAAGCAAGGAGATTTGGCTCACCGCAATAAGCATTGACCGACCCAATGTTCAGAATGCATCCATGATGGGTTGCAAGATGCGGAAGGGCTGAGCGGATGAGCATCAAAGGCGCTACCGTATTGATATTGAGTAGTCTTTCGATGAATTTTTTGTCGGTTGTATGAATATTGGAGGAAGCGACGATTGCTGCGTTATTGACAACCGCATCCAATCTCCCAAATCGATCGATGGCCAGATTCACAAGTCGCTCCGGTGTTGACCCCTCGCCAAGATCGGCGATCAGGAGCGCCGCCTTTACCTCACCCAATTCCGCAAGAACATCTCTGCCCCAATCCTCTTCGAGGCCGTGAATAATAACGGACGCGCCTTCGGCGACACATCGACGGGCAATCGCCTTTCCAATACCGGTGGTACTGCCCGTCACTATAATTACTTTTTGATTTAGCCTCATTCAAAAGGGTTTTATGATACTTTTCACCACATCTCCACCGGACATTTTTTCGAAGGCGGATTTCCATTCACCAATTGGCCAGACGCCACCAATTATTGGGCGAACATCGAGCAGCCTGCTGGACAACAGGCTGATCACTTTTTCCCAAATCGGCCAGTTGTGACTGAAACTGCCCTGAAGCCTAACATTTTTCTGGACGAGCTGATCCAATGAAAATCCCATGGGCTGGGGGCCCCAGCCAACTTTGGTAATTTGTCCTTTTGGGCGAACAAGGTCTAAAGCTCTATATAGTGTGGCACTGTTTCCCGCTGCATCAACGACCAGGTCAGCTCCAAGGCCGTCTCGTTCACGTGACCAGCCAAAAGCATCACCAACCAATGCGTTACATCCATATTTTTTTGCGACCGATAAACGCTGCCTATCAGCTTCCAGACCCACTACTGCCACCTCAGCTCCGCAGAGCTTAGCTACCGCTGCACAAAGGATCCCGATTGTTCCTGGCCCGATGACAATTACCCTATCGCCGGGTTTTACTGAGGAGTTCACCGCTACGGCGTGGTAGGCGACGGAGCATGGCTCGGTGAGGCATGCCTCTTCAAACAGGAGACTATCTGGAATCCGATGCAGGCACCTGGAAGGTACTCGAACAAACCTTGTCATGGCACCATCTACGCCGTAGCCGAATCCCTTTCTGTCGGGATCAAGATGATAGTCGCCTGCCCGGGACATCGGACTGCGCTCATTGATGAGAGCTGCGGTCTCGCTGACGGCCCGATCGCCTTCTTTCCATCCGCTTACCCGCGTTCCCACTTCAACGATATTTCCGCCAAATTCGTGGCCGAGAATGACAGGGTAATTGACTGGCCAGCTATGATCCGCCGTCCATTGGTGAAGGTCACTTCCACAAACTCCAACATTGGCGACTTCCAGAAGAACTTCATTCTCGCCGATCGTAGGTTTGGGCACTTCCCTGATCTCTACCGATCCTTTTGCGGGAGCAAAATTAACAACGGCAGCAGCAAGATTTTGAGTAGACATGAATGGTTTATTAATTGACGAGCTCCTTAATCATCCCGGTAGTCCAGACCATGCACTTTTTCGCAAATCAGCCTCAGCGATTCTTCCAAACTCCCGCCTGCTGTCTTAAAGGCGTCAGCGTCTATTACGAGAGGTGCGCCCAATACAACGAGCGGCGCCCCATAGGCCGGGCACTCTATGGCCTGTTCCAGAGACAAGCCTCCAACAGCCTGGACTGGAACACTGACCGCATTTACCACCGCGCGAAGCTGATCTAGCGGGCTGGGCATTCTTTTACCCTGCGCCGCAATCCCTCGGCGTTCATCGAAACCAATGTGATGCACAATGAAGTTGCAACCGAGATCTTCAAGCCGGCGCGCGGCGTCAACCATGTCCGTAGATCCCAAATTGTCACCCATGACCTGAACGCCAAAATCAGCTCCTGCTTTGACGACACATTTAATAGTTTCTTCGTGCGCACGAGCCATCACGACTACATGAGTTGCGCCAGCTTTCGCCATCATTTGTGTTTCCAGGTATCCGCCATCCATTGTCTTAAGGTCAGCGACGATGGGTACGTTGGGAAACGCATGGCGCAAACTGCTCACACTCCGCAGTCCCTCCGCCAGGATCAGGGGAGTTCCGGCTTCCAGCCAATCGACTCCCGCACTCAAGGCAAGCCTAGCGGTCGATAATGCCTCCGCTAAATTTATCAGGTCAAGCGATATTTGGACAATCGGTCGCATAAGTTTCAGATGCCAATCTTTATTAAATGTAATCATGCCTGGCGAATTCGCGCCTCGTGTAAGTATTTTTCTCCCCAAATATAAATCTTAGGTTGGCTGCGAAAGCAAATCAATTCGGCGGTAAGTCTTTGGAGATGCTTTTGGCCAGAAAACAATGAACGAAATCATCGCACGCTTCGCAGGAACCTGTGAACCCAAGAACCCCTGGATAAAATTTGTTGAGTTTCACAGTACAAAGCTAGTATTTTGCTCTAAGGCTTCAGAATTGCTAGGATGGGCTTCTTTGCTTTAGCTAGTGCTAACCCTTATCAATATGTCACCAAAGAGAAAACCCAAAATGGCTGTAGAATTGAGCAATCAGGTTCCGCAACGTCGGAAAACTCGGATAAAGTTATCTTACGAATGGTCGGTCAGTTCGTCTCCCTAATAAAAACACCGACCGACTAAGCTATGCCTAATGGTGTAAGCCATGTCTTTTATTATACTATCATTACCTTTAACGGAGAGGCTTAATAGAATATTTTTCTATGGAAGTTCATCATCACCCCGACATTGATCATAAGAGTAAACGTTTCAAGGAGTATTTTCTGGAATTCCTAATGATATTTCTTGCGGTAACTCTTGGTTTTTTTGCTGAGAACGTAAGGGAATGGCTTACTGAAAACGCCAAAGAAAAAGAGTATATGGGGGCGTTGGTTGAGGATCTTAAAGCAGATACTGCCCAAATGGCTTCCACGATTGCCGATTGGAAGGAGAGCAATTTAAATTTAGATAGTATCTTGATATTCCTGAAAAAAGAATTAGATACCAGCACGATCAGGCATCTCTATCTTTTGTTCAGCGAGGATTATTGGCATTTTGATCTTTTTAAATACAACAATAAAACAATTGAGGAACTAAAGAGCTCTGGCAACTACCGCTTAATCAGAAAAAAACCCATCGCCAACCAGATCATAACTTACGATCTGGACATGAAATATATCCTGATCCAGGAGCAGGATGTGAAAGAATTAATGATCAGCTCAAAAAATGTCGAATCAAAGATTTTTGATTTTTCTCAATTTATGTGGACCGCTCCTCGTACCACAGGTTTACTATTTATAAACAGTGATCAAAAGCCACACCATCTTCTTTCTTATGATAAGCAATTGATTGGCGAATACTTCAATAAGCTTTTAAGTTTCCGTTTCTTAGCATATTCGCACGTAAAACGGTTTGAGAAAACCAAAGAGGAATCCACAAAACTATTAACAATCATTCAAAGGGAATATCATTTAGCAAATGAATGAATACCAAGAATGGAATAAAGGTAGCAGGTGAGAATAGCTGTACCGGGCTAGAATCCAAATTGTCATAAGCCCTTGCTGGATAGGAATTCCAGCATTTTAGGATTCATATACCTTATTAAACAGTTATTACCTTTTCAAGTACCTTGGAACGTTGAGGGGTGAAAGTGGAATTGGTCGTTCGACGCAAAACAAAAGCTGCTCAAAGATGAAATTTGAACAGCTTTACCCAAGATGTAGCGAGGGAGGGAGTTGAACCCTCGACCTCCGGGTTATGAATCCCAACACGTTATGCATTTCTTCTTTTTGTGTGCTATCTTTTTTGGGACCTAATTTGGTCCGTCAGTCAATTTCCTAATAAAACGACCAACCGTCTATGTTACTTTACCTAGATCGCTTCTCAAAACAAATTATTCCGTTCTCAAACTCATCACCGGATTTGCAACTGAAGGATCTTATGAATGAAAATGACGATCCTACAAAGGAAGATTACGAAGATATCAAGAAAGATAGCTTTGCATAAGATAAGAACGCCAATTCATTTAAGAAAGAATAAGCCTTGACAAGGCATAACAGAGAACCTTTACATGGCGAACCAGGTTATTTTTTTGCTTTTTTATAAATTAAGCATTTTCATTTACGATTATTAATTACATTACACCGCAGACTGTCTGTCCCTATAATCTCCTTATGCTTTCTTTTAATCCACTGTTTTATGATTCCCCCCAAAATTAGGACAGGCGATTAAGATAGAATTTTTCATCTTAAATTGTCTGTATTATCGAAAAGAGATCACGTCGCAAATTCAGTGCGGATTTTAAAGCCAAGGTGGTTATTGAAGCCTTGAAGGAGCGCAGCACGATTGAGGAGCTGGCTCGCAAGTACGAACTGCATCCTACCCAGATCAATACCTGGAAGAAGGAGGCGGTGGCCAATATGTCGGCAGTTTTTAAGGGAGGAAGTCCCGAAGGGGAAAAGTCCTGATGAGAAGGGGCGGAGCAGCTGTATGCGAAGATTGGTCAGCTTAAAGTGGAGAACGACTGGTTAAAAAAAAGTTACTTTAAAGTCGCTTGAGGAGCGAAGAGCAATGGTTGAAAAAAATAGTTCTTTAACTATGACGAGGCAATGCGAGCTACTGTGCATCCAGGGGTAGTAATAGTTTAGCGCATAATCATATCTTGTTCAATTTTTTTTAGCTTACTCCCACAAGCAGCAAAGAACTGCTAACGTATAAGCATCGAAAGGCTTTACTAATGTCTTGTCATCTCCGCATGCACATGAAGAAAATGGTTTGAATTTATTGATACCAACTAAAAATGTTTATGAAAACAACTCTACGTTTCTTCCCTGCAATTGCGGTCAGACAATTGCGTGTGATACTTTTGATCATGGTTTTTGGATTCCAGGGACTAACATATTTAATGGCACAGACAACCTGCCCTTCAACTTATACGCTTAGCGGAACTACGCTAAATGCTACAACAGGCACATGGACGGCCCCTTCCGCAGGTACGTCTTATCTTATCAAGATAACAGCAGCAGGTGTACAGGGCGTAACCACAAGTAGTTCATTTGGTGGCGAAGGAGCTTTGATAAGTGGAACTTTCATAATAAATGCAGGTCAGCAATTGGATATCACAGCAGGTGGTACTGGTGGACTTGGCGTAGCTGGGATAGCCTCTGGGGGAGGCGGTGGAGGTGGTTCCGGTGTTAAAGTCGCTGCTTCCGGCCCTATCCTAATTATTGCCGGAGGAGGAGGTGGTGGTGGCGGGTTAAATACTGTCGGCGGCTTTGGGTTGACATCATTTGTAGGACCAAACACTTCAACCGGCGGAAATGGAGGTGCAAGTGGCAATAGCAATGCAGGCGGAGGTGGTGGGTTAAATAGTACCGGCGGTGAAGCTTTCGGCGTTGGCGGCGGTGGCGCTGGATTTAATGGTGCAGGCGGAAGTGGTGTTGGCTCTGGGGGTGCTGGCGG